>JACVRW010000100.1 GCA_014534235.1 Thermoleophilaceae bacterium
AGCGGCTCGTGCTGAAGCCCGCCTCGGACTACGGCGGCCACGGTGTCTCGCTGGGCATGGAGACCGACCAGTCGCAGTGGGACCGCCTGATCGAGGACCACGTCGAGGAGGGCGACTTCGTGGTCCAGGAGTACGTCCCCGTGCCGGAGGAGATGTTCCCCACCGTCGAGGACGGGCACGTCCAGATGCGGCTGAAGCGCTTCAACATCAACCCGTTCGGGATCGGCGGGCGCTACGCCGGGATGATCACGCGAATCTCGGACCAGGCGGTCATCAACGTCACGGCGGGCGGCGGGCTGTTGCCGAGCGTCGTGGGGCGCCACCGCCAGCGCCTGCTGGCAGAGGATGAAGAGGAGGAATCCGCAAGTGAAGAGCTCGTCTGAGCGCCCGCTCGGCTACGACGTGGACGCGGGCGCCACGCGCTTCTCTAACTACTTCCACGCTCTCCGAGAGCTGGTCCATCTCACGAACGGCTGGCTGGCGCTCGAGCCGAGCTGGCCGCGCAAGTACGCCCTTGGCGACCACGTGCACGACGACGCCCGCGCGCTCACCAAGATCAAGCGCCGGCTCTACGAGCTGCGCACGCCGAGCGAGTACCCGGGCTCGCCCTCACCCGAGCTTGAGCAGCTGCTCGACCGCATGGCCGGCGCGGACTCGGCCGAGGCCTACCTCGACGTGGCCTACAGGGAGGCGAAGGTCCGTCTCGTGGTCGCGATGCGCACGCACATCGAGAACCTCGACCCCGTCGCCGACGAGCCGTCATTGCGGCTGCTCACCCAGGTGGTGCAGCGCCAGGAGCGGCACATCGCCGAGCTGGTCGATGCGCCGTTCGACTGGTCCTCATACGACATCGGCGATTACCCGGTGCGCCTGCGCCGCGAGCCGCGCAAGCTCCGGATCCTGCCGCCGCTGGTCGAGCCGGCCCGCGACGACTACGTCGAGGTCACCGAGCGGGGCGACCCGTATCTCAGCCGGGAGCTCTACGTCAACGGCCCCGAGAACCATGTACCGATCGACCCCGAGGAGCAGCGCCACTTCTTCCACGGGCTGATGGACGCCGAGCTCTCCGCGGCGGAGCTGATGGCCCGCAACTCGCACGAGCACCCGGAGATGCCGTGGGACTTCCACGTCGACATGGCGCGGCAGACCTGGGACGAGGTCCGCCACGCGAAGGTGCACGACCTGCTCATGCGCGACGAGCTCGGGTGCGCGTGGGGCGATTACCCCGTCGGCTTCTCCTACTTCAAGTCGATCTACGCCCACGACCTGCTGGGACGGCTCTGTCTCTTCAACGGCACCTCGGAGCAGCGCGCGATGTGGCGCCACTCGCACCGGCGGAAGAGGCTGATGGAGCTGGGCCAGGAGCGGATCGCGCTCGTGTTCGACTACCTGCTGGCGGATGAGGTCCCGCACGTGCACAACGGCGTGCGGTGGGGGTCGTACCTGCTCGGCGGGAGCGAGCAGGCCTACCGCGACAAGGTCCGCGAGCTGCGGGCCGGCCTGGACGACACGGGGGTGCCGACGGAATCGCCGGCGCCGGCGTAGGCGGCGCCGCCTACTCCGCCTCGTCCCCGTCGAGCTCGGCCTCGTCCGGGTCCTCGACCGCGGCCTCGCTGACCGCGCGGCCGTCGCCGCCGTGGTAGGTGGCCTGGAAGATCTCGAGCAGCTCGTCGCGGCGGGCCTCGTCCACCGGGACCTCGTCTGAGACGAGCACCCAGTCCGCTCCCTCGAACTCCTCGAGGTTGAAGATCTCGCCGTCTATCGACGGGGAGTCGTCCACGACGATCATCACCTCGGTCTGCGGGTTGAGGTAGCAGCCCGGGCGCAGGAGCAGGTCCTCGAGCTCGAAGCGGCGGTCTTCGGCCATCGACCGGAGCCTATACCCGTCGCACCGGGAAATTACGCTCCGAGCGTTCGCATCTGGCGCTCGACTTCGGCCTCCACGTCGAGGGGCTCCTTACCCTGGCGCCGAAGGCGCGCATTGCGGGCGATGACGTGCTGGCGGACCTCCTCCCTGAGTGCCGGATCGTGCTGGGCCGAGCCGCCCGTGAGGGCGCGGAGCTCGGCCTCCACGTCGAGCGGGGGCTCCCCCCTTGCCCGCAGCCGGGCCGACTTTGCCTCCAGCATCTGCTTGATCTCCTCCCGGGCTTCGGCCTGGGTGGCGGGGCCGGGCCGGGCGGCGCGGGCAGGCTCGCGCTCCATCCCAAGATCGCCCCGTCCGATTCCCCGGTAGGCGTTCCCGCTGCCCCAATAGCTCACGGCCGCGACCACGATCGCGACAAGCGATGCGACGATAAGGACGGTGCCGAAGACGTCCACCGCGGCTCACAGTGTTACCGGTTCCGACGAGAGCCGTCTGCTGCGGTAACCTTGGGGGCGCGTTGACTGACGAATCAATCGGGCGGCGCGAGCCGCTCGGAGCCAAGGAGCGCGATCAGGTGGTCGACTTCAGCCTCACCGACGAGCAGAAGGACATCCGCGAGCTCGCGCACGACTTCGCCGAGAAGGAGATCCGCCCCGTGGCGTGGGAGCTCGACCGCGACTCCGGCTTCCCCCACCACATCGTGCAGAAGGCGTGGGAGGTGGGGCTCATGAACTCCCACATCCCGGAGGCGTACGGCGGGCCCGGTCTCGACTACCTCACCGGCTGCCTGATCGAGGAGGAGCTCGGGTGGGGCTGCTCGGGCATCGGCACATCGCTCATGTGCAACGGCCTCGCCGCGGCGCCCGTCACCCTGGGGGGCTCCGAGGAGCTCAAGAGGCAGTACCTCGGGATGCTCACCGAGGAGCCGAGGCTCGCCTCGTTCTGCCTGACCGAGCCGGACGCCGGGTCCGACGTGTCGAGCATGCGCACCACCGCGGTGAGGCGGGGCGACAAGTACGTCATCAGCGGCACGAAGTGCTTCATCACGAACGGGTCGCACGCGAGCTGGTACACGGTCTACGCGAAGACGGACAAGGAGGCCGGCCACCGCGGCATCTCGGCGTTCGTCGTTCCCCGTGACGCCGGCGGCGTCGTCGTGGACAAGAAGGAGGACAAGCTCGGCCAGCGCGCCTCGGACACCGCGATGATCTCGTTCAACGACGTCGAGGTCCCCGCGGCGAACCTCCTGGGCGAGGAGAACAAGGGCTTCAAGCTCGCGATGATGACGCTCGATCGCACCCGCCCGGGGGTGTCGGCCATGGCCGTGGGCATCGCGCAGGCCGGCTTCGAGTTCGCCCGCGACTACGCCAAGGAGCGCGTCCAGTTCGGCGTGCCGATCGCGATGCACCAGGCGATCCAGTTCATGATCGCCGACATGGCGACCAAGGTGGAGGCCGCACGGCTTCTCACCTGGAAATCGGCGGTGCTCCTGGACCAGGGGAAGCGGAACACGCTGGCCTCCTCGCACGCCAAGCGCTTCGCCGCGGACGCCGCGATGGAGGTGACGGTCGACGCCGTGCAGGTCTACGGCGGCTACGGCTTCATCAAGGAGTACCCGGTGGAGAAGCTGATGCGGGATGCGAAGATCATGCAGCTCTACGAGGGGACGTCGCAGATCCAGCGCCTCGTGATCGCCCGCGAGGTACTGATGCCGCGCCGGGTCGAGGAGCCCGCGCCCGCGGCCGCCTGAGCGCCAGCCGGGCAGCGCCCCGTGCCAGGATGCGGGCGCGATGCCGAAGTCGAAGCGCGAGCGCAGCCGCCACGCGGTGCGCGAGGCGGTCTCCGAGGCGGGAGAGCTGCGGGCAGCGGTCCCGACCCGCGGACGGCCACAGGACCCCTTCACCGGCGAACTGCGCCGCCGCGACGTGCTGCCCCTCCTGGTTTTGCACCTGATCGGCAAGGGGCCGAGCTACGGCAACCAGCTGATGGAGCGAATCGCCGGGATGACCGAGGGCGTCCTCTCCGTCAACCCGAACACGATGTATCCGCTGCTGCGCCGGCTCGAGGAGCAGGGCTGGATAGACGGGCAGTGGGAGCATCCCGAGCGCCGCACGCGCCGCTACTACTCGCTCACGCCGGAGGGCCGCGCCGAGTACGGCCGCCTCGTGGACGAGGTGCGGCCCTTCCTCGACTCGGTCAAGGCGTCGATCGACGAGATCGTGCGCGAGGTCTACGGCGGGTGAGCGTCGCGAGCGCCGAGCGGCAGGTCGCGCTCACGCCCGAGGCCGCCCTCCGGCTGTGGACCGACACCTCCCGATGGGCCACGTTCATCGAGGGGTTCGCGCGGGTGGTCGAGCAGGATCCCGACTGGCCCGCCACCGGCGCCCGGCTCGTATGGGAGTCGATTCCGGCCGGCCGCGGCCGGGTCACGGAGAAGGTGGTGGAGGGGGCGGCCTCCGACCGCTTCGCCACTTGGGTCTTCGAGGAGCGACTCGTCGGGGTGCAGACGTTCCGCGTCGCCGAGAGCGAGGGCGGCTCCCGGGTCGCGCTCGGCCTCGAGTACGAGCTGAACAAGTACGGACCCCTCGGGGGCATCGCCGACGCAATCTTCATCCGGCGCGCCGTGCGCGACTCGCTGCGCCGCACCCTCTTCCGCTTCGGGGTGGAGGCGGAGGAGGAGGCGGGGCTGCGGTAGCCTCCGCCGCCGCCAACTTCGGGAGGTCACAGTGTTCGTCTTCAAAGCCGCCGTCGTCGGGGCGGGCACCATGGGCGGCGAGATCGCCCAGGTCGTCGCGTCGGCCGGCATCCCGGTCGTCCTGAAGGACGTGGAGGAGAGGTTCGTCGAAGCCGGCCTCGCCAAGGCCCGCGAGGTCACGCAGAACCAGCTCGCCGGGCTGGTCGCCAAGGAGAGGATCTCGCAGGCGGACGCCGGTCGCCAGCTCGAGGAAGTGCTCGGCAGGATCGACGGGACCACCGGCTACGAGGGCTTCGGCGACGTCGACTTCGTGATCGAGGCCGTGCCGGAGCGGATGGAGATCAAGCAGGCGGTCTTCGGCGAGCTCGACGAAGCCACGCCGGGGCACGCGATCCTCGCGTCGAACACCTCATCGCTGTCCATAACCGAGATGGCCGAGGCCACGCTTCGGCCCGACAAGGTCTGCGGCTTCCACTTCTTCTACCCGGCCTCGATGATGCGCCTGGTCGAGGTGATCGAAGGCGAGGACACCTCCGCTGAGACGCTCCGGGCGGCCGCAAACTTCGCCCAGGCGATTCGAAAGACGGCGATCCGCTGCGTCGAGGTCCCGGGCTTTGTCGTCAACCGGATCCTCAACTCGGCCGTGTCCGAGGTGTGGCGCGTCACCGAAGACGAGGAGCTCGACGTGGGGGAGGTGGATCGGGTCATCAAGGAGTCCGGAACGGCGCCGATGGGCCCGTACTTCCTGACGGACCTGCTGGGGCTCGACACGGTGCTGCACGTGGCCGAGCACCTGCGCGAGTCCTACGGCGAGCGGTTCTACGTCTCCCGGCGGATGAAGGAGCTGGTGGAGGCCCGCAATCTCGGCCAGAAGACGGGAAAGGGCTTCTATGAGCACGGCAACTGAGCGGGTGACTGACGCGCTCGTCGAGCGCATGGGTCTCAAGACCCTGGTCGAGTCCTGCCTCGTGCTCGAGGAGGGCGTCGCCGCCGCCAAGGACGTCGAGATGGGGATGATGATGGGCGCGGGCATCCTGCCTGGACCGTTCGCGCGGGCGGACGAGGCCGGCCTCGACACCGTGCTCGAGCGGCTCGAGCGCGCCCAGCGCGAGTGGGGCGACGCGTTCGAGCCGCCCTCGATTGTGCGCCGCCTCGTGGCCCAGGGCCGGCTCGGCAAGAAGTCGGGGCAGGGTTTCTTCCCCTACCCGCGGCCCGACCCGGGCGACCAGCGTGACACGGTCCTCCTCGAGACCCGCGACGAGGTGGCCATCGCTTGGCTGAACCGCCCGCCGACGAACCCGCTCTCGCCCCAGCTCTTCCGCGACCTCATCTCGGTCTGGGAAGGGGTTGAGGGCAAGGTCCGCGCGTTCGTGATCGCGTCGTCGAACATCTTCACGTTCAGCGCGGGCGCGGACATCAAGGAGTTCACGCAGATGTCGCCCGAGACCGAGGGGACCGAGTTGGTCGAGTCGGCGCACCGCTTCACGCGTTCCATGGAATGGTCCTCCACCGTCACGATCGCCGCGGTGAACTCGATCGCCTATGGCGGCGGCTGCGAGCTGGCGATGGCCTGCGACTTCCGGATCGCGGCCGAGTCGGCCGCCTTCGGGCAGCCGGAGATCAACCTGGGCATCATCCCCGGCTTTGGTGGCACGCAGCGGCTGCCGCGCCTGGTCGGTGAGGCCAAGGCACTCGAGATGAACCTGACGGGCAATCCGATCGACGCCTACGAGGCCGAGCGGCTGGGGCTCGTGAACCAGGTGGTGCCCGACCACGAGCTCTTCGACACGACGCTCGCCTGGGCGAAGAACATGGCTCGCCAGGCTCCGCTCGCGATCGAGGAGATCAAGAAGGTCTCGCGGCGAGCCGATCTCGACGACGGCCTCGTCGCCGAGGCGGAGGGCTTCGGGCGGACGTTCGGGTCGGAGGACGCGAAGGAGGGCATCTCCGCCTTCCTCCAGAAGCGCAAGCCGAGGTTCGAGGGCCGGTGACGACGGCCTCCACCGCGGCCGCCCGGGTCGCCGAGCTGTTGCGCGGCTCGCAGCGCGCCGTCGCGCTGACAGGCGCGGGCGTCTCGGTGCCGTCGGGGATCCCCGACTTCCGAAGCCCCGGGACGGGGCTGTGGGAGGACGTCGACCCGATGGCGGTCGCCCACATCGAAGCCTGGCGGCGGGACCCCGATCGCTTCTGGAGCTTCTACGCCCAGCGCTTCGCCACGCTCGTGGACAAGCGACCGAACGAGGCGCATCTCGCGCTCGCCGAGCTCGAGCGGCGCGGGCTGATACGCGCCGTCATCACGCAGAACATCGACCGCCTTCACCGCATGGCCGGCACTCGTCGGCTGATCGAGGTGCACGGCTCGATCGAGTGGAGCAAATGCATGAGCTGCGCCGGCAAGTTCCCGCTCGACAGCGTCGTCGAGGCGCTCCGGGCCGAGGACGGGGCGCCGGAGTGCCCGGCCTGCATCGCCCCGCTGAAGCCCGACGTGGTTCTGTTCGGTGAGCTCCTGCCGGAACGGGCGATGGCCGAGGCGGAGGCGCTGGCGATGGCGGCGGACCTGATGCTCTGCGTGGGCTCCTCGCTCGAGGTCTATCCCGCCGCCGGCCTGCCCGCGCTGACGCGCGGGGCCGGCGGCCGGCTCGCGCTCATCACCCAAGGACCCACGCCGTACGACGGCGCCGCCGACGTCAAGCTCGACGGCGACGTCGTCGACGACCTGCGGCGCGTGCTCGCGGCGCTGTAGGTACGCGGTGGCGGGCCGAGAGGGGCCTGGAGCCGCTCGATGACTCAGCGGCCGAGGCTCCGGCGGCGGATCGCCGCCTCCATCGCTGCGACCGCCTCCTCGACGCCGACCGGGGTACGCCCCTCGAGTGCGCCCGTCGCGGCGTAGCTGAGCGCCTCGAGCTGGTCGGCTGGTGCCCGCTCGCGATCCTCGGCCATGAGCGCGTCGAGCGCGATCCTCGCCTGAAGCGCCGCCTCGGCCGTGCGGCCCGCGTTCAGGTCGGCGCGCGCTCGCAGGATGAGCTCCTCGGCCGCGAGCCGCTCCTCGCGCCCGCCCAGCAGGGCCGCGAAGCGCTCGTCGCGCGCCTCCATCGAACGCCGTCGCCGCCGGGCGCCCCCCCGCGGGAGCTCCACGGCGTCGACGAAGCGGCCCTCCGCCACCGCCGCCCCGGGGCCGTAGCCGAGACGGGCCACGAGCGCGCGCGACACGGAGACGTCACCGGCGTATGGGTCCGCGGCGGCCGCCCTATACGCGGCAAGAGCGCGGTTCACGACGCGTACGGCGCACTCGAGCTCCGCATCCGTCGTCGCCCGGTCTCGCCGGAGCGAGGCCAGCCACGCGCCGGCGTCCCCGCGGGACGGGAACGGCTCGGGGCGAACAACCGTTACCCGGGCCGTCGGGACCGGCTCGGGCTCGGCTCGGTCCGCCGGCGCCGCCCGCCGCGCGCCGCCGCTCAGCAGGCGTGTCCGTCGCCCGCGCAGCGCCCGTCGCTCCCGCGCGCCCAGCGTGCCGAGCGCGAGCACGGCGTCGGCCCGCGCTCCGGCCTCCCGGCGAACGACGTAGCGGCCGTCGGCCGGCCCGAGGAGAAAGCCGAACTCGAGCTGTACGAACCGGAATACGGGATCGGACGCCGTCGCTACTCGCCCACGTGCGCGTGGCTCGCCGGACCGTGCCTGCGCGCCGGGAGCGAGTACTTGGACGGCTTGGTCGGTACGACCGGGTTGTCGATGTCGCCGAGGCGGGCGATCAGGTCGGACCACTGACCGGGCTTCAGCACGGCAAGCGCCTGCTGGCCGAGCTTCTTGTTGGCGCCGAACATCGGCGTGAAGCCCACGTGTATGTGGTCGTGGTGGTCGGACATCGCCACGGTGGCGCCGCCGATGTCGAGCAGCGAGATGATCTGCGCCGGCGCCACGGTCCCCTGCAGGAGCATCAGCCGCCTTACGGTCTCGTCGGTCACGCCGCCGGGCTGCTGGTGACCGAGGATGGTGACGTCGTTGATCGCGGAGATGTCGACGGCGTTGCCCGAGCTGTGGTGGGACACGTTGCCGGTCTTCGTGTAGTAGCTGTGGCCGCACTTGAGGGAGCTGACCGTCGGCCTGAGCCCGGATTCGGCCAGGTACGCCAGCGTCGCCAGAACCCGCCGATCGATCTGCCCCGAGCGGATGTCGTCGCGCCCGCAGTCGTAGATCTCGATGCGATCGTCCGCGAGCACGCGGCGCTCGAGCTGCGGCTTCGGGAGGAGCAGGATCTGCCCGATCGACATCCCCGGCAGCCCGTCGTCATGCAGCGCGTTCCGGCCCGAGGCGCGGTAGATCGCGGTTGCCTCGAGCAGCTTCCAGCCGTCGAGGATCGGCTTCGGGTCGATCCGCGGCGCACCCTCGCCGGCGGGTCGAATCGCGAACTCGACGTGTGACGGCCGCGAGCGGACGGTCTGGCCCACCCGCCCGATGATCGTCCCGCCGATTACCCGCGAACCCTTGCCCAGGCGCCGGAGCGTGACCTCCGACGGATCGAGCCCGAACGGACGGGAGAAGTAGTTCCGGAAGGTCTCGTAGCGACCGCTCCGCCGCAGCTGCGCGTCGAGGATCTGCTCGAGACCGCCGGCCTGCCGCGCGCCGTCGATCGCCGGATGAGCGAACAGGCGCCTCTTGACCGGCATGCTCGGCCGCGCGCGGCGCGAAGACCGGCGCGCCGTCTCGCGCCGGGCGTCCGAGTCCTCGACTTGGCGTCCGGCGGAGGCCGGCGCCTTCGGCTTCGGAAGAGCCTCGTCCTCGTTCGCCTTGACCGCGCGGGCGGCGCGCCTAGGATCGAGGATGTACCGCTTCGGCACCGGGTGGAAGCGCGAGATCGACCCGAGGTGCGAGTACACGTAGCGGTTGCCGTAGACGTCCTGAAGCACGATGAAGCGCCCCCGGCGCTCGTCGCGCCCGATCTTCTTGATCACGCCGTCGCCCACCGCCACCACCGGCGCGCCTTCGCGGGCGTAGATGTCGATCGACCGGCGGTCATCGGTCGACTCCACCAGGTTCGCCGCGTTCTCGCCTTGCCTCACACGCTTCAGGAGCTCCGCCTTGGCGAGGTCACCGGCATACCGCGCCTTGGCGTAGACGGGGAAGCGACCCTCGGTCAGCCCGGTCAACGAGCCGATCACGTCGGCGGGCACGCCGGCGATCAGGCGCGCGCGAAGCAGGACCGAGTCTACGTACCAGCCGGCGTGGTTGTACGCGAAGATCGCCCCCGGCACGTCGTACTCGTAGCCGGCCGCCTTCAGGTACCGCGCCGCGGCGAAGATGGCGTCGACCGGGTTGTACGGATCCTTGCGCCCGTCCTTGTTGGCGTCGGTGCCGTACGCCTCCCACGTGGCGGGCATGAACTGCATCCAGCCGACCGCCCCGGCGCTCGACACGTTCAGGTTGCGGCCGTAGTCGGTCTCGATCTCGTTGATCGCCGCGAGCACCTCCCAGCGGATCCCGTACTCGATCCCCGCGGCCTGGTAGATCGGCAACAGGAACGGCGGTACCCGGAACCGCCGGATGATGAAGTTCGGGACACCGGTCGCCGAAGACGGACCCGGCAGCGACTCGAAGTAGCCCGGCGCCTGGGGCAACGTCGTGGTGTCCGGCTGGGGAGCCGGCGCGGGACGACGGGGGGCCTCCCGTCGGCCCTCGGCTCTCTTCTCTTTGTGAGGCTGGGCCGACCGCTTGCGTTCGCGGTCCTTGCGGCGCGCGCGCTGCTCGGCCTTGTCGGACTCGCTGCGCCTCTTTTGGTCCTTGGCGTCGTCGCCCGGCGGCTTCGGGGCGTCGGGCTTGGGCTCGCGGTTCGGCGCGCGCGCCGGCTCGCGCGGCTCCGGCTTCCTCTGGGGCTCCCTCGGTGGAGGCCGCGCCGGCGTGGTCGGGGTGGTCGGGGTCGTCGGAGTAGTCGGCGTGGTCTCGCTCGGCGGCGGCTGCGGCGTCGTCTCCGTCCCAGCGGGTGGCAGCACCGGCGTCCCGGGAAGCTGGACGTCCTCGAGGGTGCTCCCGGGAGGGATCTCGACCCTGATCGGCACGATCTCGCCGCTCGGGAGGCGGACCCAGACCGTCTGGGGCTGGGCCGTCGCCGGGACGGTGAGCGCCGTGAGGACGGCCAGCATCAGCAGGCCTGTCGCGAGCGGGAGTGTGAGAAGCCGCGTCTTCATCCTTGGCGTATCCGGTCGCCCTTCGGACCGCGCATCCCCGGACGGGACGGAAAAGCGCACAGCGGACCCTCACGGCCTGCCGCACGAGGAACGCTACTTGCTCGGTTTGCGGAGTGCAACGAAGAACCGACGGATCTGGACCGGCCACCGGCGGCCGAGTCACGCCGGTCGGCCGTCCTGGCAGCCTCATCCTTCCACCGCAGCGCGATTTGAAACGCTGGGCGGGTGCACGCGGCCGCCTTCGCCCGGCGCTTCCGGGGCACCGTAGCGGGCTCAACCTCAACCGGAGGCCCAGGGTAAGAGGCGAGGTCGCTCCCGCGGAGCATCCCGCGCGGCGGCGGCCTCAGAGGCGGCGATCGAGTAGCCTCAGGCGGGATGGCCGACCCCCAACCAGAAGAGACCTTCGTGGACCGCCTGTCCCGGCAGGGCGAGGAGGCTCTCGGCAAGATCGCCGAGGAGCTGATCGCGAACCCGCTGGTCAACGGAGCAATCGCGCGTGCGCTCGAGGCTCGCGAGAAGGCGGTGGTCGCGCAGGAGGCCGCGATGGGGGTTCTCAACATCCCG
>JACVRW010000023.1 GCA_014534235.1 Thermoleophilaceae bacterium
AGCCCGGGCGGCTCCGGACGCTCGTCGCCCAGCTCGTACAGCTTCGAGCCGTCCTCGAGGATCCGGCGCGGGAGCTGTGGCTGGCTCTGCCGGAGGAGCCGGTCGAGCTCGTCGCCTATCCACAGCCGCAGCCCGATCCCGAGCGCCCACTTCTGTTCGACGGCGAGGTGGACGTCACCAGAGACGTCACCGCACATGTGATCGTGCGCCGCGCGGCGGAGCCGTTCACCCTTGGGCCCTCCCGCGCGACGCGGCGCGGCGGGCTCGTGGTTCGCTCCGGCCGCGCCGCGCACGAGGCGACGCTCGCAGGCCACGAGGGCAGGCCCGGCGCGCGCCACCTCTACGGCGACGTCCGGTGCGACGCTATCGAGCGGCTTCAGCGCCAGGCCCTCGACTCGCCGCGGCCCCAGGTCGTGGTCCGCGTGGACCGTTCCGGGCTGAACGAGCACCACCCGATCGTGCAACGCCTGTACGCCGCGATCGACCAGGTGCTGCGGCCGATCGTGTCCGACGAGGAGCGTCGCGCCGGCGCCCGGCTTGTCGCCCCTGGAAAGGAAATCCGGGCCCGCGACCAGCAGGGCCTGCGGGCGCTGAACGACGTCCTGCGGTCGGCGTTCGAATCTCCCGGCGGAGCGCCGTTCGCCGCCGGTGGCGCGCCGACCGACGGGCCGCCGGTCGAGGCGCCGGAGCCGCGCTCGAACGGCGCCGCTCCGGCACCGGGTGAACCGCCGCCCCCGCCAGAGCCCCCCGCCCTCGCTATGCGCTTCAAGCAGTCTCCGCTCCGTCTACACCCGGGGGAGCGGCGAACCACATCCCTGCTCTTCGACCCACGCCGGGTCCCGCCGGGGACGCCCGTCACCCTCGAGGCGGACCCCGGCCTCTGGATCCGCCTCGAGGGCGAAGCGGTGCCCGATCCCGGCGCGCGGCCCTTCGCGCGCCTGGCGGTGGACCTGCGGGCACGCGTGTCCGTCGAGCCCGGATCGCGACTGAGCGTCCTGGCGGAGGCGGGCGAGGAGGCCGCCGAGCTTGAGGTCGTCGTCGTGCGCCACCACGCCAGCGGCTGGGTGCGCGAGATCGCCCGCAAGGACGAGGACGCGCCGGTGGAGGCGCAGTTCGATCCCGAAAGCGGCGTGGTCACCGTCTACGAGGGCCGCCGCGAGTTCCGCGCCCTCGAACGCGCGGCCCGCCGAGGCGGGCTCCCGCGCCGCCGCGTCCGCGAGTACCTGCCCTACCGAATGCTCGAGGTGGAGGTCGCCGCAAACGCCGTCTACCAGTGGGCGGCGGAGCGAATCGTGGAACGCCGCCAGGCGGAGCTCGGCCGCACCGCGGACCAGGCCCGCTCGGTGCACGTCGAGGCCCAGGCGCTGCGGCACCGCTCCCACGAGCGGTTGATGCGGGCGTTCCTCGATCCGGAGGTGTTCGAGGGGCGCGTGCGAGTGGAGCCGGCGCACGGGACGAGCCGCTCGCGAGTCCACGAGCAGGAGCCGCTCACGGGCGCCGGATACGATCCCGCGCCCAGGTGAACCTCGACCTCACCGACGAGCAGCAGGCCGTCCGCCGCCTGGTGCGCGAGTTCGCGCAGCAAGAGGTCCGGCCCGTCGCGGAGGAGCTCGACCGGACGAAGAGCTTTCCCTACGAGATCGTCCGCAAGCTCGGCGAGCTCGGCCTCATGGGCATCCCCTACCCGGAGGACTACGGCGGCGGGGGCGCGGACAGCCTGTCCTACGCAATCGCCATCGAGGAGCTGGCCCGGGTCGACTCGAGCGTGGCCATCACCGTCGCCGCTCATACGAGCCTAGGCACGTGGCCGATCTACGCCTTCGGCAGCGACGAGCAGAAGGCCGAGTGGCTGCCCCGCCTCTGCTCCGGCGAGCAGCTGGCCGCCTTCGGGCTGACCGAGCCCGAGGCCGGCTCGGACGCCGGCAACACGCGGACGCGCGCCAGGAGCGAGAACGGGCACTGGGTCATCAACGGCGCCAAGCAGTTCATCACGAACGCCGGCACGGACATCAGCGGCTGCGTCACGATCACCGCCCGCACGGGAGACGACGAGATCTCGAACATCCTCGTCCCGAACGGAACGCCCGGCTACGAGGTGGGGGAGGCCTACCGCAAGATGGGCTGGAACGCCTCGGACACCCGGCCGCTCGCCTTCGAGGACTGCCGCGTGCCGGAGGCCAACCTGGTCGGCCGGCGAGGCCACGGCTTCAGGCAATTCCTCCAGACGCTGGACGGCGGCCGGATCGGCGTCTCCGCCATGGGCGTTGGCCTCGCCCAGGGGGCGCTCGACGAGGCCCTTGAGTACGCGCGCGAAAGGAGCGCCTTCGGTCAGCCGATCTCGAAGTTCCAGGCGATCCAGGCAAAGCTCGCCGACCTCTCGACCGAGATCGAGGCCGCGCGGCTCCTGACCTACAAGGCCGCGCTGGAGAAGGACGCCGGCAAGAGCTTCAGCCTTTCCGCAGCCCAGGCAAAGCTGAAGACGGGTCGCCTGGCCGTCAGGGCGAGCGAGGAGGCCGTCCAGATCCACGGCGGGTACGGCTATATCGAGGAGTACCCCGTCTGCCGCTTCTACCGCGACGCCAAGATCCTCACGATCGGCGAGGGCACCGACGAGGTGCAGCAGATGGTGATCGCGCGGGCGCTCGGCGCCTGACGCGGGCGGGTCAGTCCGCCTCGAGGAGCAGCGTGTCGAGCCCGCGCGTCAGCCCCACGCGGCCCGGCGCCTTTCGGGCGGCGAGTAGCGTCCCGGCGACGTAGGGAGTCGGCGATCCGCCCGCGTCGTGGCGGATCGAGAGGCGCTCGTCCGGCAGCGCGAAGACGACCTCGGTCGATACGACGAAGCTCGGCAACCGCACCGAGTGCACCTGGGCGCCGCCGACCGTGGCGCCCCGCGCCTCGCGGGCGCCGGCGGTCTCCTCGACCGCCCGCTCGACGAGCGGCGGGCGCACCTCGGACAACCGCTCGGCAAGCTCGCGCGCGGTTCCGCTCGGAGCGTCGGGCTTCGCCGCGCTCGCGTAGTCGATGATCTCCCAGTGCGGCAGGTGGCGCGCGGCCAGAAGCGCCGCCGCCTGGGCCATGGCTGCGGTCAGCGAGAAGTTCCCCGCCGCGACGACCCCGACCGCGCGTTCGCGCGCCGCCCGGTCGATCTCGGCGTAGTCGTCGGCGCCCAGGCCGGAGGTCCCGACCACCACGGCGACTCCGCGGTCGATCGCCGCCCGCACGTTCTGCTTGACGACGAGGTGCGACGTGTAGTCGATCAGTACATCGACCCCGTCGAGGGCCTCGGCCACGCTGCCGAACACAGGGGAGCCGCCGATCTCGCGTCCGGCCGCCGAGCGAGCGACGGCCGACCGCAGGGCCAGGTCGTCCGCCTCGAGGACGGCCTCCACCAGGGCCGACCCCGTCCACCCTGTCGCCCCCGCCACGCAGATCTGGAGCATGGGAGCAGTATCGAACACTGCGGCGGTGTGCTAGCACGCCGTGCGTGCGACGCACCGCCGCCCTCTGGCTGTTCCTCTTCGGCGCCTACGCGGCCACGCTCGGCCTCGACGCCTTCGGCGAGTCAGAGTACGCCGGGGACGAGCCCCACTACCTGCTCGCCGCGGAGTCGCTGACGAAGGACGGCGACGTCGACGTCAAGGACGAGTACGCGAGACGCGCGTACGGCGACTTCTACCCGTACGACCTCGACAGGCACGGCGAGGAGACGCAGGGCCGCCTCCACGAACCGCATGGGATTGGCCTTCCGCTCCTGATCGCGCCTGCCTACGCGCTCGGCGGCGCCAAGGGGGTGGAGCTGTTCCTGGCCGCGATCGCCGCGATGGCCGTCGTGCTGGCCTACCGGCTCGCGCTGAGGGTCGTGCCCGACCCGTGGGCGCTCGCCGCGGCGGTGGCCGTCGGGCTCAGCCCGCCGTTTCTCGCCTACGCCACGGCGGTCTATCCAGAGCTGCCCGCCGGAGCGGCGCTGGCCGGCGCGGCCCTCCTCGCCCTGCGCCTCGACGCCCGGCCCAGCACCAAGGAGGCCTTCGCGTGCTTCGCGTTGCTCGGTACGCTCCCCTGGCTCGGCACGAAGTTCCTCCCCGCCGGGCTCGTGATCGGCTACTTCGCGGCCCGGGCGCTGTGGCGGGTGCGGCGGCGCACGCTCGCCATCGGCGCCGTCGAGCTCTCGCTGTTCAGCGCGGCGCTGTACGTGGGCCTGAACGAGGCGCTCTACGGCGGTCCGACCCCGTACGCCGCGGACGTCACCGGCGAGACGGCCACCGACGCCTCGTCGCCCGGCGACCACCTCGAGCGCGGCTACCGCCTGGTCGCGCTCTTCATCGATCGCGAGTACGGGCTGCTCCGCTGGGCGCCCGTGCTCGTCCTCGCCTTCGCCGGGGTGTGGCTGTTCTGGCGCTCACACCGGGATCGCCTCGCGCGCGCCGTTCCCGCGCTGCGGGAGATCGAGTTGACCGCCGGTCTGTGCGCCGCGGCGCTCGGCGCGCAGCTCGCGGTAGCGGCCTTCCTCGCCCCCACGATGTTCGGCTTCTGGTTCCCCGGGCGGCACCTGGTCGCCGCACTGCCGCTGGCGGTCCCGCTGGTGGCCTGGGGTCTGCGTCATTTCCCGCGGCTCGGCACCGCGCTCGCGGCGGTCACGCTGGCCGGGTCGGTCTGGCTCTACGTGGACGTGCGTGCCGGCGGCGAGCTCGTCACGGACCGCCCCGACGCCCCGTTCGGGCCGCTCGTGGAGCTGCTGCCGTTGTTCGAGCCGGACGGCGGCTGGCCGTACTGGCTCGCCGCGGGCATCGCCGTCGCCATCGCACTTCTCGTCCTCCGCGAAGTGCGCCACTCGCGCCAGATCGCGGGCGCCACGCGCGCGAAGTACTCGGGGTAGCGCACGAACGAGCGGCCGCTCGCTCGCCGGCGGTAGCGGATCGGCACCTCGACCGGCTCGATGCCGGCGCCCCACAGGGATAGCGTGAGCACCTGGGCGTAGTTGTAGTCGTGGCGGATGCGGGCGGCGCGGAGCGCGCGCGCGGAGAACGCTCGGTAGCCCGTCTGGCCATCGGAGATCACCGTCTCCATAAGCGTGCCGAGCAGCGCGCTCACGGCGCGGTTCGCGAGCGTGCGGTGCCAGGTCATGCCGTCGCGCTCGCCGAGGAACCGCGAGCCGAGCACGTAGTCGGCGCGCCCGTGGGCGACCGGCTCGAGCACCCGCTCGAAGTCGGCGGGGCTGTACTCCCCGTCGCCGTCGAGGTAGACGGCGGCGGCGTAGCCCTCGTCGCGCGCGAGCTCGAGGCCGGTGCGGACCGCGGCGCCCAAGCCGCGAGGAACGTCGTGCGAGACCACCCGGGTGCCGAGGTCCCGGGCGATCGAGGGCGTGGCGTCGCGCGAGCCGTCGTCCACGAGCAGCGTGTCGACGGGCATTCCGCAGGCCTCACCCGGGATCCCGCCGAGCACCTCGCCGACGCTCGCCTGCTCGTCCCGAGCTACGACGATCGCCAGGCAGCGCCGGCGGGCGGGCGCCGGGCCGCCCCGCCGTGCGGCCGCGTCCATCGCGGCCCCCGCCGGCTCCACGGCCGGGTCGAGCGCCGGTACCAGCGGCCGGCCGCGCGCCGCCGCGGGCGCCTCGACGCCGAGAAGCTCGGCCACCGTGGCCGCGAGCTCGCAGACGGAGCGCGGCTCGCGACTGATCGCTCGGGGCACCGCGCCGGCGCCCCACACGACGAACGGCACCGGTCGCTCGCCCCAGTCGAGGTGGCCGTGCCCGCCGATGCCGCGTCCCTGGCCGTGGTCGGCCATGAGGATGACGGTGGCGTCCTGGAGCTTGCTCCGGTACTCGAGAAACGCGAGGAAGCCGGCCACCCGGCGGTCGGTGTCGGCGAGCTGGTCCAGGTACTCGGGGCTGCGCACGCCGCGGACGTGGCCGAGCTGGTCTGCGGCGAGCAGCTGGAGGACGAGCAGGTCGGGGTCCTCCTCCTCGACGACGCGGCGACCCTCGGCGCACAGCGAGCGGTCTATCTCGGACGTCGGCTGCACTGAGGTGACCGACCGCACCACCTCCTCGCCGAAGGGGTCGAGGAGGTGGGCGATCCCGACCAGGCGACCCCGACGCCCGCAGCGCGCAAGCACGTCGAAGATCGACTCGACGCGCACCCCCAGGCGCGGCGCGAAGTTCGAGCGCATCCCGTGCTCCGCGGGCGTGGCGCCGGTCAGCATCGACGAGAAGCAGACGAC
The DNA here is from genome assembly GCA_014534235.1 of Thermoleophilaceae bacterium. Lineage (GTDB taxonomy): Bacteria > Actinomycetota > Thermoleophilia > Solirubrobacterales > Thermoleophilaceae > JACVRW01. The sequence goes on from JACVRW010000023.1 coordinate 6,217, forward strand.
CGTTCGCGCCGGGTACGCGGGCTCGACTGCCAGGTACTCGGTGCCCTCGTGGGCGAGGCGGTCGATCGCCGGGGTGTGGGCCTGCCGGAGGCGGGCACGGTTGCAGCCGTCGACCACGATGACGTAGACCCGTCGGGCGAGCGGTGAGGGCGCCGTTGAGGGGTTCGCTCGCGGCGGCGGGTAGCTCGGCCGCCGGCGGCGGGCGAACCTGCGCCGGGCGACCGTGCCGGCCGCCGCCATCAGGGACGCGACGGCGGCAATGCGGATCACCGAGCCGGCCGATGGGTCCTCCGCGAGCAGCACGCCGGCGCCGAGCGCCGTCGCGAGCTTCGGCACCTGCTCCAGCGCATTGCCGCTCGTCGGGTCAGAGTTCGTCAAGACCAGGCGCCAGAAGCGCAGGCCGTTCGTCCAGGGCGCGCCGGTGCGGAGGTGGTAGTAGAGGCTTCCCCACACGACGACCGTGAATAGGAAGTAACCCGCCAGTGCGGCCGCGAGCAGTAGAGGCGCGCGCCACAGCTGGAGCACGGGGATCGAGACCAACAGCAGGAGCCACAAGAGCGTCCGGGCGCGGAGCGGGAACTCGAAGCGCGACTGCACGAGCGCCAGGCCGACCGCCCCGGCGAGTGCCAGGGAAAGCGAGCCGGCGGGGGCGGGGCCGAGCGGCGCCGCGCACAGCAGCGCGAGCGCCGGATAGACCACCGAGAACGGCCGTCCCTCGTTGAGGACGTTCCAGGCCCGGGCCGCCCAGATCTCCACCGGCCCGGCTGGTTGGGGACGCCCCATCGCGGCGAGCATGTTAGGCGACCCTAAAGGCCGGGAGGGCGCCGCGGCGGCTCGAGGCGGGGTTGGGCCCCCCGGACGTCCGCTCGGGGGCGGCCGAGCGCGGCGTCGGACGTGCCGGGCGGCGCCGGGCCCGAGCCCCGTCGGTCTTCGCCGCCCGGGTTTGGGCTGGGTGGCCTGAGCTCGGTTTGTCCGGCGCCTCCGCACGCGTTCGACTTTTTGCCGGTATATCCGGCACAACGTCGAACGGGTGAGTGGAGGCCCTCCCCCGGGGCCTGCCCACGGGCCGCCGGCGCAGACCACCGGAGGATGCTGTCCGCGCAATCCGCCACCCCTACGCGCCGAAGTCCGGCCGGCCGAAGCGGCGGCCACGAGCCCGCGAAGCCGTACACTCGACTGGTATAGACCACTGAGGGGTCGGGGTGAGGCTCGGAGTCAGCGCCGCGCTCGTCGACGGAGAGATCGTCGACGGGGACGTAAGAATCGAGGACGGCGTCGTCGCCGGCTTGGGCGTCCGGCCTGCCGGCCGCGGCGGCACCGCCGTGCCCGGCTACGTGGACGTCCATATCAACGGCGTCGCCGGCGTGGACTTCCTCACCACCGACTTCGCCGGCCTGCGGCGCGCCGCCGAGGCCCTCGCGGCAACCGGCGTGGTGGCGTTCCAGCCCACTCTCGTCTCGTCGCGGGCGGATGCCTACCGGGAGCCGCTCGAGGTCGCCGGCGAGGCATCGCGCCAGGGCGGCCCCTTGCCGCGCGTGCTCGGTGTCCACCTCGAGGGCCCCTTCCTATCGCCCCTGTGGCCGGGCGCCCACGACCCCGCGCACCTGCGCCCGCCCGACCCGGCACTCGCCTCGCGCTTGTGCGGCCTCGGCCCGGTGACGATGATGACGCTCGCGCCCGAGCTGCCGGGCGGGCTGGATCTCGTCGAGCGCCTGGTGTCTGCCACCGTCGTCGTCTCGTGTGGCCACTCCGATGCCGACGCCAGACAGGCGCACGCGGCCTTCGATTCCGGGGCGCGGGCCGTCACCCACATCCACAACGCCCACCGCCGCTGGCGTCCGCGGGACCCCGGCCTCGCCGGCGTCGCGCTCGTGCGGCCCGACGTGACCGTGCAGGCGATCGTCGACGGGGTGCATCTGGCGCCCGAGGCCGCATACGGCGCCTTCCTCGCGGCGCGTGACCGCTTCTGTCTCGTGACCGACGCGATCGAGGCCGCCCTGCTCGAGCCCGGCGAGTATGGAATCGCCGGGCGGACGGTCCACGCGCGCGACGGCGCGGTGCGCCTTCCCGACGGAACGCTCGCGGGCAGCGTCCTGTCGATGGACGAGGCGGTGCGCGGGCTCGTGGCGAGCGGTGCGCCGCTCGGGGAGGCCGTCCACGCCGCGGCCGCGGCGCCGGCGCGGCTGCTCGGCCTCAGCGATCTCGGCGTGCTGCGGGAGGGAGCGCCGGCACACCTGGCCGTCCTCGACGAGGAGCTGCGGGTGTCGCGCACGCTCGTCGGTGGGGGCGAGGCGTTCGCGGCCTGATCGGTCCGGGCGGCCCGCCGGTCACCTCGTCGGCGTGACCTTACGCAGCCCCGGCGGCTCGTCGGGGTCGAGGCCGCGGCGACACGCCACCGCCAGCGCGAGCTGCTGCGCGCGCACCGTCGCGGGCACGGCGCAGAGCGGCTCCGCGACGGCTCGCTGGTAGGCGAGCGCCGCATCGGCGCGGTCGGCCAGCCTCAGCACCGGCGTCCCCGCCCGCTCGAGCTCCGCCGCGAGCTGCTCGACGTCCGCGGCCGCCGGCCCGGAGGCGCTGATCGCGAGGAGCGGGAGCTCCCCACGCGCGACCGTCACGGGCCCATGCCGGAAGTCCGCCGCCGACCACCCCTCGGCCCGGATGCCGCTCGCCTCACGCAGCTTGAGCGCCGCCTCCAGCGCCACGGGCATCAGGTATCCACGGCTCACCGCTACGAGCTCGTCCGCGTCGTCGAGCGCCGCGGCCGCGCGCTCCGCCGGCGCCGGATCCGCCAGCAGCTCGTCCACGAGGCCGGGAAGGCGGGCCCAGTCGCCGTCTCCCCATGGCACCCGTCCGAGCGCCTCCGCCAGCAGCGCCACAGCCGCAAGCTGCGCGGTGAAGGTCTTCGTCGCGGGAACGGCGCCCTCCTCGCCCGCGCCGAGCGCGATGCATGCGGACGCCGCGGTCGCCAGAGGGCTGTCCGACTCGTTCGTGACGGCGACCGTGCGGGCGCCCGCGCGCCGGTAGCGCTCGAGGACGGTCGTGATCTCGGGCGTGCGGCCCGACTGGCTGATGCCGACGGCGAGCCAGCCCTCGAGCCGTGGCTCGACCCCGTACAGGGTCTGCAGGCTGGCCGCGGCCAACGCGACCGGCCGGCCCGTGGCTGCCTCCAGCAGGTAGCGACCGAAGATTGCCGCGTAGTCGGACGAGCCGCGCGCCACGATCACGACGCCCGCCGACGAGGGGCCCCGCAGGGAGGCGACCACCTCGGTCCGGCGCTCGGCCAGCGCCCGGAGCACGCCCGGCTGCGCCGCCATGTCGCCGGCCATGCGCTCGCCGGGCCGCTTCACGAGCGCGGCTCCTCCCGTCTCTGCAGCAGGGCGATCTCGTAGCGATCGCCGCGGTACAGCGAGGTGGCGTAGTACACGGGCGTTCCGGCGGGGTCACGGGCGACCGTGTGGAAGAGCAGTCCCGGCTTGCCCTCGTTCACCGCGAGGAGTCGCGCCTCCTCGGGCCCGATCGCCACCGCCACGACCCGCTGGGCCGCCTCGTGCAGGCGGACCCCGTACCCCCCGAGCACCTCGAACAGCGATCCGTGGGCGAAGTCCGCGTCGTCCACCCCGGGGAGGCGATCGGCCGGCACGTAGGCGCGCTCGAACGCCATCGGGGTGCCGTCGGCCGTCCGGACGCGCTCGATCAGCACCACCGGCGCGTCCGGGGGGATCTCGAGCGTCGTCGCCAGGAACGGCGTCGCCTCCATCAGCTCCTGCGAGCGCACGATCGAACCCGGCTCCATGCCCCGGGCGCGCATGTCCTCGGTGAACGAGCTGAAGGCGAGTGCCTGGGCCACCCGCGGCTCGGCGACGAACGTCCCGCGGCCGTGCAGGCGGTAGAGAGCGCCCTCGGTTTCTAGCCGGTCGACCTCGGCGCGCACGGTCATCCGGGCCACGCCGTAGCGGTCGGCAAGCAGGCGCTCGGATGGGAGCGGCGAGCCGGGCGGCAGCGACGCGACGAGTCCCTCCAGGATCTCCCGCAGCGCCTCGCCCTTCGGGCCTCGGGGGAGGCGCTTCGGGAGCCCGTCGAGCTCAGCGCGCCGCGCCACTCGCCTTCCTGGCGCCGACGGTGGCGAACCGGCGGGTGAGCGCAAGCGGGTCGGCGATCGCCGTGCCCACCACCACGGCGAACGCGCCCGCCTCGAGCGCCGCGCGGACAGCCGCGGGCGAGCCGTAGCGGCCCTCGGCCAACACCGGGCAGTCGAGCTCCGCTGCAAGCCGGGCAACCAGGTCGATGTCGGGTTCTGCCGGAGGCGGGCCTCCGGCCGTATAGCCGGCAAGGGTCGTGGCCACCGCCGCCGCGCCGGCCTCCCGGGCGGCCACGCCGGCCTCGATCGAGTCCACGTCCGCCAGCACGGGTTGCGAGATCTCCCGGACGAGGGCGGATATGAAGTGGTGTGCCGCGACGCCACCGGGCCGCCGCCGGAGTGTCGCGTCCACCGCCACGAGGTCCGCGCCGGCCGCGGCCACCTCGTTGGCGTCCGTGATCTCCGGGGTGATGTAGACGGCGCTGCCGGGGACGCGCCGCTTCCGCAACCCGATGACGGGCAGCCGCACCGCCGCCTTGATCCCGTCCACGTGGGCGCCCCCGTCCGCGCGGATGCCGGCGGCTCCCCCGGCCTCGGCGGCGCGCGCGATGGCCACGATGTGGACGGTCTCTCGTAGCGGGCTGTCGTCCGGCGCCTGCACCGACACGACGAGCCCGCCCTCCAGCGCCGCGAGTGCGTCGTTCACGCCGCTTTCCACAGGATTCCGGGCTCCTCGTGCAGCGCGTCCGCCCGCTCCGCGAGCAGCGCCGCGCCACTGAGCGAATCGCCGGCCGGCGGCACGATCTCCGTGCGCGGCCGCCGTATCCGCACCTGCTTCATAAACGGCTCGAGCAGCAAGGGGCCTGCCTGGAAAACCCTGCCCGTATAGGAGACGGCGGCATCGTCGCCCGGCGCGAAGAGCCGTCCGAGCGCGGCGCACGCGGAGACGCCCAGCTCCCGACCCGCCTCGCGGAGGATCGCGGCCGCCACGTCGTCGCCCGCGGCGGAGACACGGGCGACGTCGGCGGCGAAGCTCGCCACCTCTCGTGTGGGCACCGGAGCCCCGTGCACGCGCTGGGGAAGCCCGGTCGCGGGCCCGAACCTCCGCTCGGCGGCGGCCAGCAGCGCGGCCGAACCGGGGCGCCCGTCTGCGTGGCGCAGCGCGGCGTCGAGCCCGGCGCGCCCGATCGCAAAGCCGCTGCCCGCGTCGCTCAAGAGTGAGCCCCAGCCGTCGACCTTCGCCATGCGGTCGCCTTTGCGCGCGACGCAGACCGCCCCGGTGCCGGCGGCTACGACCGCCCCGGGACGGTCACCCAGCGCGCCCAGCAGGGAGGTCAGGCCGTCGCTCGCGATCGCCAGGCGCTCGATGCCGAGCTCGCGGCGCAGCAGCGCGGAGACCCGGCGGAGGTCGCTCTCGGTCGCCGCCTCGAAGCCCGACAGCCCGACGCCTGCCGGGGGAACCGGCTCGGGCAGCGTGCCGAGGCCGGCCAGGGCCTCGAGGAGGGTGGCCGCCACGTCGTCCGCGCCGGCGCCGGCTCCGAGGCGCAGCACGCCCCCTGCCCGCGCCGAGACGAGGCCGCGCCCATCCGTGAGCGCGGCCCTCGTCTCTGTCTGTCCGGCATCGACGGCGAGCGCCGCCGGCGTCACTGGAGGCCGGCCTCCTTGCAGGCCTCGGTGTACTTGCCGGTGCAGATCTCCCCGACGTCCAGGAAGCCGTCCTTCACCACGGTGCTCTCGATGTTGTCGTTCTGGATGGCGATCGTGTCGAGCAGGACCGAAGGCACCTGCTTCGCCCCGTTGTCGACCTTGTCCTTGGCGAGGTTGGCGGGCGGCTTCTCGCCCTGCGCGACGGGCACCGCGAGCTCGGCGGCCGTCTCCGCGATGTCGATGATCGGCTGGTAGACGCTCATCAGCTGCTCCCCGATCAGGATCCGCTGGATGGCGGCGAGCTCCGCGTCCTGTCCCGTCACGAAGCGGGTGGCCGGATCGATCTGGGCGCCCTTCAGCGCGGCGATCGCGCCACCGGCCATGCCGTCGTTCGCGACATAGACGGCGTCGAAGCCGTCATTGCCGAGCGACGTGATGGACTGCTCCATCTCCTGCTGGGCCTTGTCGGGGCTCCAGTCGGGCGTGTCGAAACTCTTTACGATCTGCGCGCCCTCCTTCTCGAGCACGTCGCGAGCGCCGTCCTTGTACGGCTTCGCGTTCGAGTCGGTCGGGGCGCCGTTGATCATGACGACCCGTGGGCTGTCGATGCCCTCGTTCTGGGTCGCCTCCATCTGCACCCGCGCCTGCTGCTGGCCGACCTTGAACGGGTCGATCGAGACGTAGTAGTCGATGTCCGCGTCGGGGATAAGCCGCCCGTACGCGATCACGGCGACGTCCGACTGCTTCGCGCGCTCGACGATTGCGGCGGCCGACTTCACGTCCACTGCGCTGATCACGATCACCTTCGCGCCCTCGGTGATGGCGGCCTCCGCCTGCTGCTGTTGCTTGGCGGGATCCTGGTCGGCGTTCGCGTAGATGACCTCGCAGTCGTTGCAGAGCTCCTTCACCCGGCGCTCGAAGTTCGGCCGGTCCTGCTCCTCGTACCGTGTGGTCTTGGTCTCCGGCAGGAGCAGCGCGACCTTGGCGCCCTCGCCGCCTCCGCCTCCGCCGCCGTCGTCGTCGTCGCCGCAGGCGCCTGCAGTCAGGAGCGCGAGCGCCGCGGTGAGCGCCGCGAGCGCCCGGAGCTTCGTACGACCCGCCATGGTGGCCTCCCTCTCCTCGCTGATGGGGACGCCAGACGCTACCACAACTGGTCTAGACCAGTGGGGGTGCGCCAATTTCGCCAACGTGGCGCGTCTGACGATGGAACTCGGAGCCGCCGGACCTACGTTGCGCGCGAGGAGAGATGGAAAGGCGCGAAGAGCTTGCACGCGAGCGCGTCGGCGACCGGGCTTTGGCGCGGCGGAGGTGGGTGGTATTGGCAAGCGCCTCGGCGGCCGTCCTGGGTCTCGCGGGGACCGCTGCGCCCGCCGGCGGTGGCGTCGTGGAGAGCGGAAGCCTGGTGCCGGCAGAAGTCACACTGCGCAACTTCAGCTTTACCCCTCGGGACGTGACGATCGATCAAGGCGAGACCGTCACCTGGAGAAACGTGGAGGGCACACACAACGTGGTGTTCGAGGGCTCTGAGCGGCCATTTGCGCCAGCTGGATCGTCCGAGCCTGTGTGGCCATATGTCCGGCGGTTCGACGCTCCTGGCACTTTCCGCTACTACTGCGAGCCGCATGCCGGCCGCGGCATGGCGGGCACCGTCACGGTCAATCCCGCCGGCTCCCCGCCCGCCCCTCCGCCACCCGGAAGTCCGCCACCAGGCGGCACGCCGCCGCCGCCCGGCGGCACCCCGCCACCACCCGGCGGGAGCCCGCCGGCCGGCGGCGGTACGACACCCGGCACTCCGTCAGGCGGCAAGGCGAGCACCACGGTGACCCTCCAGATCAGCGATTCGACGCCCGCTCAGGGACAGCGCGTCCGGTTCTTCGGCTCCGTCCGACCTGAGCAGGACGGGCGCCTCGTCCAGCTTCAGCGGTGGGCCCGCGGCGGTTCCTACCGCACCGTGATGAGGATCAAGCTGCGAGATGCGGGCGCCAGCCGCTCGAAGTTCAGCAAGCGCCTGCGGATGCTCCGCGACGGCGTCTTCCGAGCCCGCCTTCCTGCCGATAGCGACCACAGGCAGGGGACGAGCCGCACCAGGCGGGTGCACGTCCGCTAATAGAGCTTCTTCCCCTCCTCCAGCGTCCCGACGAACTTCGCGATCCGCCGAGCTCGCGTTTCGGGCTTCTTCGCCTCCTCGATCCGGTACAGGATCGCGTAGCGCTCGGCCCTGCTGAGCGCTGAGAAGGCCTCGCGCGCCCGCTCGCTTCGCTCGAGCGCTTCACGGAGGTCGTCTGGGACCTTCGCGCTGCGCTGCCCGTCATAGGCCGCGTCCCAGCGACCGTCTGCCTTCGCCCGCTCGACCTCCCGGAGGCCGGCCGGTCTCATGCGGCCCTGCTCGATGAGCTCCTCCGCCTTCGTGCGGTTGATCTTCGACCATCTGCTCCGGGGCCTGCGAGGCGTGAATCGCACGAGCCAGTGCTTCTCGTCCACGCTCGCCGCCTGGCCGTCGATCCAGCCGTAGCAGAGGGCCACCTCGACGGCCTCCGCCGGCGAGACGGAATCAAACCCGCTCCCCTTCTTCGCGAATCTGAGCCACAGCCCACCGGAAGTCTCGTGCTCGTCCTGGAGCCATGCCTCCCACTCCTCCCGGGAGCGAAAGGAGATGGCCGGGAGCTCCCGCTTCACGGTCATCTCGCGGCGACCGGCGACGGTCCCTTACCACCAAGCAGCTCGAGTTCGATCATCTCCCAGTTCTCGGCGAGCGCAGTCGCCGCGGCGACCTGCTCGCTGCCCCTGATCCTCTCGAGCGACGCCTCTAGGTCGTTCTGGCTCCTCCATAGCTCGGTCACCCAGATGATGTCGCGCTCGCCCGCCTGGCGGTTGACGAGGTACAGCTCGCAGCCGGGATCCTCCTCGAGGTCCTCAGCGGTGGCAAGGAGGATCCCGGCGAGCTCTGCGCCGCGGCCCTCGCGGGCGAAGGCCTTCCCGTAACGGGCCACTCGGCTCATCACGCCCGACTGTACGCGAGGAACCGGAGGATGCGAAGAGGGGGGCGTGCGCCCCCCTCGCCGCTAGAACAAGTCAGTCAGCTGGCCGCGCACCGCCCCCTCTGGGTCCTGCGTCGTGTGGTAGTTGACGTAGTACCCGGCAAGGTTGCCGCAGATTGCGGCGGCGGTGTCCCGGCTTATCTTGAGCTTGTCGGCTTGGAAGAAGATCCGACGATCGCTCTCGCCCTGGAACAGCGTGACGACCACCGGCCCGTTCTCCGTTGGGCCGCCCACATGGATGTGACCGGCTGTGAACGTCTCCCGCGCCGGGTTGAAGATGACGACGATGAACTTCAGCTTCGTCCCCTTGATCTTCACCAGCGCGAAGCCCCTTGCCCGCGACTCGACCGGATCGGTCGTGTTCGGCGGACGCACCTCGTTCTGGGGCGTCAGCACCGCGAAAGCGGTACACCTCGGTGAGGTGCCGTTCGCTGCGCTCGGAGCCGCGGTCAGCAGGGCGACCGCCACCAGGAGCGCGAGAACGGAGAGCAGCCTTCGGACGGCGACCACGGGCATCCCTCCTTGACTCGGAAACCGAACCCTCCCCCGGGTGTACGCAGGCGCCCGCCGTTCGGTTCGGCCGCCGGGGCAGCGGCCGCGCCCGGGCTGCCGCCGCGCGCTCATCCCGAAGCCGGCGCGGGGATCGTCACCGGCGGCGAGCTCGGTGGCGTGACCAGGTCGATCGACTTGGCGTCCATCTGGTCTGCCTCGCGGGCGTGACTCACCGCGTCACTGACCTTCTGGCCCGCGTCCTCGATGGACCCGGCGTTGAACTCAAAGACGATCGTCGCTCGGAACTTCATCGCTTCCTCCGGGTCGGGGAGGCGATTGTGACGGCCGGCGGCGCTCGTCGGCCACGGCCACTCGCCGGTGGCCCATCCGGGACGAGCCGCTACGCAGTCGCTGCGCATCATCGGGAGGGAGAGCTGCGCCGCCTGACGCAGCGCAGGGTCGAGACCATCGTCTCGACCGCCTCCTCCCGGCTCAGCCCACCCCGCCTCACGAGCGTCCGCCAAGTGTGGAAGTCGAGCGCGAGGTCGAGTGCGGCCAGAAGGCGGGCCGAGTGGTTCCCGCGCGCTAGGCCCTCGGCCAACGCCTCGCGCATGGCCGCCTGGTGGGGACCCATTCGCAGGGAGATGATCTCCGCGGTCACGGGATGGACCTCGGCATCGCGCGCAGCACGTTCGCCATGGACCGCTTCCTCGAGGGCGCGCCCGGCTCCACGCTCGCCTGCAGCGCCATGACCAACGACCTCAACCTCAGCGGCTGGAGCCCCCGTAGCCGGCGGTCGGTCGCCCGGCCGCGGCCGAAGTGCCAAAGCGTCCTGTCCTACTGTTGTCCTGCAACAGCTATCCAGGACGCTTGCCGGGAAGCCGGAGGGAGGCCGCCTACCCCCCGGTCGCCGCCCGCTCGGCCGACTCCGCCGCGGCGTCCCACCAGCGCTCGAGCCTGCGCTTGAACGCCCCGGGCTTGTCCGCGTACAGCCGCGCGCCGAGCGCGAAGGCCTCCGCCCGGAGCTCGGCCCGGCGGCGGGTCACCGGGCCGGCGATCGCGGCGGCGGAGTCGGGCGCGCGCTGCTCCGCCCACTCGAGCAGCACCGCGAGGTCGTGCTCCTGTCCCATGAGCTCGGATGCCCTGTGCGCCTCGTCGCCCAGCGCGTCCATCACGGGCCGCCAGGTGTCGCGCAGGATCGTGAGGTGGTACCAGAGGTCCTTCACCCGCTTGCGCCACTCGTGGAGGTTCTCGGTGGTGGGCTCTGTGCGCGCCGCTCGCAACGCCCTCCGGCCCCGCCGGTAGACCCGCTCGAGGCCGCGGCCGACCGCCTCGAAGCCGTCATGCTGTAGCGGCCACCGGCCGACGCGCTTGCGCGCCGTCGTCAGCATCTCGACAACCTGCTCGGACGCCTGGCCGCGGGCGCCCGCCGACGTGCGGATCTTGTGCGCCTCGAGGGCCTGGCGCAGCGGCCCCGACACCTCGTCGCCGACCTCCTCGGGGTAGCCCCGCCCGAGCTCCTCGAGGGTCGCGAGCATGACGTCGGCGTCGCGGAGGCCGGAGAGCTCGCGCCCGGCGTCGCGGAAGTATGCGTTCTCGCGCCGGTAGACGTCGTCGCCGATCTCGTCGCGCATCAGCCGCACCAGGGCGCGCAGCTTCTTCATGTCCTTCCGGGCCTCGTGCACCGCCTCCTCGGACGAGCTGCCGGACCGGCCCTGAAGCTCGTCGACGGCGTGGTCGATCCGGCCGCGGGCGATGCGCATGATGCCCTTCCGCACCGCCTCGCCGTCCCTCAGCCTGTAGCTGCGTCGAGCCACGGCGGGAGACCCTAACGCGCCCGCTCGAGAAGCTTCGTGGCGGCGCTCGCCGGGTCCAGCCGGCGCGCCACCACCTCGTCGAGGAACGCCTGGACCGACTCGTCGTCGTGCACATGGGCCTCGAGCCGGCGGCGGAGGCGCGCCGCCGCCAGCGCCACCACCTCGCTCTGCAGGTTCCGCCGCCGTCGCTCGTCGAGCGTCCCGTGCTCCTCGATGAACGCCCGGTGCTCGACGATCCTCTCGACGAGCTCCTCGATCCCCTCGCCCCTGCTCGCCTCGGTCTTGACGATCGGCACGCGCCAGCCGTGCTGCGGGCCAAGCGAGAGCACGCCGCGGATCTCGCGGACCATCGTGTCCGTCAGCGGGTGGTCCGACTTGTTTACGACGATCACGTCGGGGATCTCCATCACGCCTGCCTTGAGCGCCTGGATCGAGTCCCCCGAGCCCGGCATCAGGACGAGGACGACGGTGTCGGCGTGGTCGATGATGTCCACCTCCGCCTGGCCCACGCCCACGGTCTCGAGGAAGACGTCGTCCTTGCCGCTCGCATCCATCAGCAGCGCAGCCTGGAGGGTGGCCTCGGACAGCCCGCCGAGCGAGCCCCGGCTCGCCATCGACCGGATGTAGACGCCCGGGTCGAGGAAGTGGTCCGCCAGTCTTATCCGGTCGCCGAGCAGCGCGCCCTGGGTGAACGGCGAGCTCGGGTCGATCGAGAGGACGGCGATCTCTCGCTCGCGGGCGCGTCCGTCCTCGATGAGTCGCCCTATCAGCGTCGACTTCCCCACCCCCGGTGGGCCCGTGAAGCCCACGACCGCGGCGCGGCCGGTCTTCGGATACACCTCGCGGACGAGCGCCCAGCCCTCAGGGCTGTCGTTCTCGACGAGCGAGATCGCCCGCGCCAGGGCGCGCTTGTCGCCGGCAAGCAGTCGCTCGGCGAGGTCCGCGGCGGTCCGTCCGGGGGCGGGCATGGGCCGGCGAATCCTACGTTCGCGTGGACGTGCTCCGGATCAGCGCAGGTGCTCCCCGACGTCCCAGGTCCAGAGCTCGACCACGTTGCCGTCGGGGTCGTCGACGTAGGCTGCGCGGCCGCGCCCGTCGGAGAAGCTCATCTCTTGGACCTCCTGGCCGCGCCGGCGCAGCGCCTCGACCGCGGCGTCGAAGTCCTCTTCGGCGATGTTCATTGCGAAGTGCACGTGCAGCCCGCCGCGGCCGCCGGCCAGCCCGACCTGCGGACGCCATAGGCCGATTCGCGTGCGCTCGCCGGCCATCACCCAGACCGCCTCGCGCTCCGCCCAGCGCTCCACGACGGGCAGCCCGAGCACGCCGGCGTAGAACTCCTCGGCGGCCTCCAGGTCGACCACCTCCAGCACCAGCTCGGAAACGCCGGTAACGGGGAGGCCGCCCTCGGTCACGTCTCCTCCGCCGGCTCCCAGAGCTCGAAGCGGTTGCCCTCCGGGTCCACCCCCCAGCCGAAGCGGCCGACGCCCTCCTGCTCCTGGGTCCTCTCGTCCACCTCGACACCGGAGGCGCGCAGGCGCTCGAGCACGGCGTCGAGATCGTCCACACGGCAGTTCAACATCCATTGCTGGCCGCTCTCGCCGAAGTAGTCGGTGTCATCGCGGAACGCGGCCCAGACGAGCGTCCCAGCGGGCGAGCGGAATAGCGCGTCCGGCAGGCCGAGGTGCTCCGTGTACCACGCCGTGAGCGCGTCCGGGTCGCGCGCGCGAAAGAACGTCCCGCCGATGCCGATCACGTTCCCGCGCTCGCCCACGCCACGCCAGCCTATTCGTAGGCGACCGCCTGCAACACGTCGAGCTTCGCGGCGCGGCGGGCGGGCCAGATCGCGGCGAACACGCCGGCCAGGGCCGCGAGCAGCAGCAGGATCAGCAGGGTGCCGACCGGATAGGCAAGCTCGAAGCCCTCGTCCGCCAGTGGCCGGGAGACGAGCGTGGCGAAGATGATGCCCAGGATCGTCCCGAGGATCGCTCCAATCAGCGCGGTGATCACGGACTCGTAGCGCACGAGCCGCTTCACCTGCCTTCGCGACATCCCAACCGCCCGCAGCAGCCCGAGCTCGCGGGTGCGCTCGTGGATCGAGAGCGCGAGCGTGGTGACGATCCCGAGCAGCGAGATGACGATGGCCAGCGCCAGCAGCACGTAGAAGAACGCCACGAGCTGGTTGATCTGCTCCTCCTGGTTGTCCTTCAGCTCCTTCTGGTTGAGCGTGTCGACGGTCGGGAAGCGCTGGTCGACCCGTCGCGAGATCGCCTCCTGCACGGTGCTCGCATTGGCGCCGGGGGCGAGCCGCACGAGCGTCATGGTCGGCTCGCGCGCGTCGAACTCGCGGCGGAGCGTCTCCTGCGTCGCCACCACGTTCCCGAGAAAGTCCGCGTTGTCCTTCACAGTGCCCTCGACCGTCAGGGTCACCTCACGCTCGAGCGGCGTGCGGATCCTCATGCGGTCGCCCACGTCGAGATCGTTCGAGCTCGCCCAGGCCTCGTCCAGCACAGCGCCGCGGGCGGGTAGCGAGGACAGCGTGGCGGGCGATCCCGCCTCCCAGTCGAGCGTCAGCACGGGCGAGACCGTCGCCGGGTCAACCCCGGAGAGGCGAATGTCCTTGCCGTCCCAGACCCCGCCGGCGAAGGTCAGCGACGAGACGGTCTCCACCCCCGGCACCCTCTCTGCCTCGCGGGCCGCGCCCGGGCTGATCGGCGAGAAGCCGTCGGTGTTCTGGAGGACGATGTCGCCCTGGAAGTTGCGGTCGATCGCGTTTCCGACCGACGCGCTGATCCCTGCCGCGAACACCGTCACGAACACGACGACCGCGAGGCCGATCATCAGCGCCGCGGAGGTGACGGCGGTCCGGCCCGGCTTGCGCACGGCATTCTCGCGGGCGAGCCGGCCGGTGATGCCGCGGAGCTTCTCGAGCGGCCAGCCGGCCACCGAGGCCAGGGGGCGCACGAGCCGCGGGCTGAACATCGAGACGCCGAGCAGCGTGGCCACGGCGCCGCCGCCCACTGCACCGGCGGCGGCGCCGGAGTCCCCGAGCGCGCCGAACAGCCCGACCACGGCGAGCGCGATGCCGCCCAGCATGAACAGCGCGGCGACCGCCGTAAAGAGCCGGCCGTGGGTACGCCCCTCGGGCAGCTCCGCCTCCAGGAGCGCCGCCATCGGCGAGACCCGGGTGGCACGCAGTGCGGGACTGAGCGCGGCGGCGAACGTGACGAGCAGGCCGACCGCGATCGACACGATGACCGTCCGCGGCTCGATCACCGTGCCCGTGTTCGGCAGATCGATTCCGAAGCTCTTGAAGATCGCGTTGAGCGCGCCGGCGAAGCCGATCCCGGCGACCACCCCGATCAGCGAGCCGACCGCGCCGATGATGCTGGCCTCGAGCAACATCGAGCGCAGGATCTGGCCGCGCGTGGCGCCGAGCGTTCGCAGCATGCCGAGCTCGCGGATGCGCTGCGCGATCGTGATCGAGAACGTGTTGAAGATCAGGAAGCTGCCCACGAGCAGCGCCACGCCCCCGAAGACGAGCAGGATGATCCGGAAGAAGCTGAGGTCGTCCTTGATGTCCTGGGACTGGCGCGCGGCCGCCTGCGTCCCGGTCTCAACGAGCACGCGCGGCGGCAGCACCCGGCGGATCCGCGGGCTTAGCTCCTCCGGCGAGACCCCGGGTGCGGCCTGGACCGAGATGCCGTCGAACTCGCCCTCCTTCCCGGTCAGGCGCTGGGCCTCCGGGAGCGTGAGCTGTGCGGTGCCCGCCCCACCGGAGCTCGTGTCGCCCAGCCGCTGGATCCCGACGATCCGGTAGGCCTTCGCCCCGGCCTCGCCCGCGATGCGCAGCGTGCTCCCGATCTTCAGCCCCTCGCGGTCGGCGGTCGCCTGGTCGATCGACGCCTCGTCCGCGGTCCGCGGGGGATGGCCCTGGACGTAGGTGAGCGTCTCGAACGGCTTGGGGGCAACCGAGGAGACGAACTCGGGCGCGAAACTCGCGCTCAGCGGGTCTCCCTGTGCGTCCACGAACCGGACCGTCGAGAAGATGCCGCCGGCGGCCTTCCCCACGCCGTCGACCTGCCGCACCCGCTGCAGGTAGCGGGCCGGGAAGGGGGGCGGCTCCGCCGCGTCGGTCTGCCCGGTCGTGCTCGACGAGATGGCGACGTCCGTGCCGGAGTAGGCGACGTCGAAGATCTCGTCGAACGAGCGGTTGATCGTGTCCGTGAGGACGTAGCTGCCGGCGATGAAGGCCACGCCCAGCAGCACCGCCAGCGCGGTGACGAAGGCGCGCAGCTTTCGCTGCGCGAGGCCCCGGAGGGCGACCGCCGTCACGCCACTTCCTTCATCAACTCGATCACGTCCTCCGCGGTGCCGGCGTCGGCGTCGTGCACCACGAGGCCGTCCCGGAGCACGACCAGGCGGTCGGCGTAGGAGGCCGCCTCCGGGTCGTGCGTGACCATCACGACGGTCTGACCGAGCTCGTCCACCGACCGCCGCAGCATCCGGAGCACCTCCTCGCTGGACTTCGAGTCGAGGTTGCCGGTGGGCTCGTCCGCGAACACGACCGCGGGCCTCGAGATGAGCGCGCGCGCCACGGCCACGCGCTGCTGTTGACCGCCCGAGAGCTCGGCCGGGCGGTGAGTGAGCCGGTCGCTCAGGCCGACCGTGTCAACCAGCTGGCGCAGCCACTCCGCGTCCGGCCTCTGCCCGGCGATCGAGAGCGGCAGCACGATGTTCTCCTCGGCCGTGAGGACCGGGATCAAATTGAAGAACTGGAAGATGAACCCGAGCTTGTCGCGGCGGAGCCTCGTGAGCTCGCCGTCGTCGAGGTCCGTGATCTCGACCCCGTCCAGCATCACGGAGCCGCTCGTGGGTCGATCGAGCCCGGCCAGGATGTGCATGAGCGTCGACTTGCCGGACCCCGAGGGCCCCATGATGGCGCCGTAGCGGCCGCGCTCGAAGGCGGTGGTCACGCCGGCGAGCGCGTCGACGGCGGCGTCGCCCTCCCCGTATCGCCGGCGCACGTCGGTGGCGGTCACGATCGAGTTCATGGCTCCCAGGGTGGCAGGCCCGTCGCGCGACCGCGGCACGGCCACCCGCCCGTCAGGCCCTGAGGAACGTCAGCACGGCGAGCACGCGGCGGTGGTCCTCCGGCGCCGGCGCGAGGTCGAGCTTTCCGAAGATGCTCGTCACGTGCTTCTCGACGGCCCGCTCGGTGATCACGAGCTGCTCGGCGATCGCCTGGTTCGAGCGCCCCTCGGCCATCAGCTCGAGGACCTCGCGCTCGCGCGGAGTCAGCTCGGCCAGCGGATCCTCGCGGCGCGCCCTGCCGACGAGCTGCGCGACCACCTCGGGGTCGAGCGCCGATCCGCCCTCGCCCACGCGCTTGACCGAGTCGACGAAGCGCTCCACGTCCGCCACGCGGTCCTTCAGCAGGTAGCCCACCCCACCGGCGGCGTCGCCCACCAGCTCGAGCGCGTAGCCCTCCTCGACGTACTGGGAGAGCACCAGCACGCCCGTGTCCGGGTGCGTGGCGCGGATCTGGAGCGCTGCACGCAGCCCGTCGTCCGTGTTCGTCGGCGGCATGCGGATGTCCACCACCGCGACGTCGGGCTTGTGGGCGTTGACCTTCCGCAGGAGGTCGTCGGCGTCGCCCGCCTGCGCGACCACGTCGAAGCCCGACTCCTCGAGCAGTCGGACGACGCCCTCGCGCAAGAGCACCGAATCGTCGGCGACGACTACCCGCACGGAATCCTCGCGGTCACGGTCGTCCCCCTCCCGGGCGGCGAGTCGATCTCGAGGCGGCCCTCCAGCACGGCGAGCCGGTCGGCCAGACCGCGGAGCCCGGTGCCGCGTTCGGGGTCGGCCCCGCCCACGCCGTCGTCGGCCACCTGGACCACCACTCTGCCGTTCTCCGAGGCCACGTTCACCGTCGCGTGTGTCGCATCCGCGTACTTCACCACGTTCGTGAGCGCCTCGGACACGACGAAGTAGGCTGCCAGCTCGACCGCCTCCGGCAGCCGCCGGCCCGGCGTCGACTCGAGGTCGACCGGAAGCGGCGTTCGGTGGGCGAGCGCCTCGAGCGCGGTGTCGAGACCGCGGTCGCTCAGCACCGCCGGGTGGATCCCGCGGGCCAGCTCCCGCAGCTCGTCCAGGGCGGCGTCCAGCTCCTCGCTCGCGCCGTCGAGCAGCCGCTCGGCCGCCTCCGGCTGGTCCCGGAGCCTGGCCCGGGCGAGGCGCATGCTGAGGGCCATCGATACGAGGCGCTGCTGTGCGCCGTCGTGCAGGTCGCGCTCGAGGCGCCGGCGCTCCTCGAGCCCGACCCTCAGCATTCGCTGGCGCGACTCCCGCAGCTCCTCGACCTTGGCCCGCAGCTCGGCCTCGAGGCGCTCGTTCTCGAGAGCAAGCGAGGCGGCCGAGCACACCGCTTCGACGTGTCCGTGCTGCTCGTCGAGGACCGGGTCGTGGACGATCGCCGCCACGTAAGAGCCCTCGCGCCTCACCTTCGTCACCGCGCGCCCGGTCCCCTGCTCCGGGAGCTCGACGGGACGCCCCTGGGCGTCCACGAAGCGATCTTGCTCCGGCACCCAGTAGGCGAGCTCGAGGCTCTCGTCCCCGAGGGCGCTGGCGAGCGCGTCCCGCAGCTCCCCCGGCCGAGGCGTCCCACTCAGGCGCGCGACCAGCTCGCTGACGGCCCGGCTCTGGATCATGCGCGCGCGGATCAGTGTCCCGAGGAACACGTAAGGAACGAGTCCGAGCGGGACCATCGCCGCGATCCAAGCCGCCTCGAGCACGGGGTCGTCGAGTCCACCGACCTGGAGTGCGACGGTGGCGATGAGCATGATGCCGACGGCGATTCCCGCGGCGTAGACCGGCACCAGGAAGCGCCGCTGAGAGGGAGTGGCTCGGCGCCAGCGGCGGATCAGGACGACCACGACGCCCGTGATCAGCGCGGCCCCGATGAGGTTGATGACCGTGGAGATCGCGTTGACGAGCGTCTCGTTGTCGTAGACCAGAAGGACGTTGTCCGGGCAGTCGTCGCAGCCGAGAGACCGGGGGTCGGAAAACAGCCAGAGCGCAAGCCCGGCGACCGCGGTGACGATGTACGCGCCCGTGACGATGCAGCGGTCCGCGCGACTCTCGAGTTGGCCGCTCGGGAAGGCCAGCAGCAGGTGGACCGCGACCGCGAAGAAAAGCGTCCCGACCCCCTGGCCGAGCGTGAAGACCAGGGGGAGATCCGATAGGCCGCAGCCGGCGACCAGCCAGGCAAAGCCGGTCGCCGTCATCAGCATGCCGACGCGGTTGTCGGGGCGCCGCCCCCACGCGAACAGCCCGACGCCGATGAAGCTCCAGCCCACGGCCAGCCCGCCGGCCGCCCACGCTGCCGGGTACTCCGGCGTGTCACTCGTGACGATGAGGGCGACTACGGCGAGCCCGAAGACGAAGCCTGCGGCCGCGAGCGCCCAGAGGGCGCGGCGCAGGCTCGTCATCGGCGCCTCATAGGAGCGCCTCCAGCGCCGCGCCGGAGAGCTCCGACTTGGGGATGAACCCGCGCACGCCCTCGCGCTCGCGGAGTGGGCCGAGGTCGTTTACGTCCCGGCTCGAGGTGAGCACGATCGCCGGCGAGTCGCCGTTGGCGGTCAGGCGCGCGGCGACCTCGAAGCCGTCGATGTCCGGGAGCTGGACGTCGAGAAGCACCACCTGCGGAGCGAGCCTCTGGACGGCGAGCAGCGCGCCGGCGCCGTCCTCGGCCTCGCCGACCACCTCGAAACCCTCGCATTCGAGCAGCATGCGCGCACTCGCCCGGAAGCTCGGGTGGTCGTCGACGATCAGGACGGTTCGGCCCATCTCATAGGGGATTGTGCACCCGCCGGCCCCTTGAGCCAATACGGGTACCCGCACCGGCCATGTTGAGCCTCCGCACCACTCCGGTCGAGGCGCAGGTGGCGAGGGCGGCCGGGAGGTCCTCGTCCGAGATCCCCCGCAGGTCCGGGTGGTCGAGGTCGATCGTCACCCGCGCCGCGTCGGCACGCGAGAGCCCGAGGCTGGCCGCTCCGTTGTGGGCGAGCTCGCCCCACAGGTCTCCGGCCGCGGCCAAGAGCGCCAGCCGCGTCTCGCCCTCGCGGCGGGCGCCGGTCTCCAGCTCTCGGACCTCCTCGAACGGATCGATCCGGACCTGCGAGTCGCTGCCAACCGCCAGGCGAACGCCGGCGTCGCGGTACCGGAGCGCCGGCAGGTAGCCGTCGCCCAGGTTGCCCTCGGTCGTAGGGCACGAAACGACCGTCGTCCCGCTCTTGGCGAGAAGCTCGACGTCCCGGGACGTGACGTGGATGCCGTGCACCACGCTCGCCCGTTCCCCGAGGAAGTTCGTTCGCTCGAGCAGCTCGATCGGCGAGCAGCCGTGCTCGCGCTCGCACTCGGCGAGCTCGCGGCGCTGCTCGGCCGCGTGGACGTGACGGACGAGCCCATGGCGGTCGGCGTATTCCGCGATCGCGGTGAGCCACTCCGCCGGGACGGCCCGGACGCTGTGGGCGGCCACGCCGACGCACACGCCTGGCCGTGCCGCGGCCCAGCTTCGCAGCGCATCGACGCGCGCGAGGAACTCCTCCACGGTCGGGTCGCAGAATCGGCGCTGGCCCGGCGCCGGCGGCAGGTGGCCGCCGTCCCAACCCGCGCGGTGGTACGCGGCGGGGAGCAGGACCACCGTCAGCCCGGCCTCCACGGCCACCTCGGCGACGGCGACGGCGAGCGCGTTCGGGTCTTCGTACGGCCGCCCGTCCGGGCGGTGGTGTAGGTAGTGGAACTCTCCAACCGCGCCGTAGCCCGCCGCCGCCATCTCGCGATAGGCCCTCGCCGCGACCTCGCGCATCGATCCGGGATCGACGGAGGCCGCCAGGCGGTACATCGCCTCCCGCCAGGTCCAGAAGTCGCCGGCGCGCTGCCCGCCGTGGCGCTCGGCCCGTCCCCGCAGATCACGCTGGAAGGCATGCGAGTGCGCGTTCACCATCGCCGGCACGGAGCGAAGCCGGCGCTCCTCCGCCATCGTCACGTCCCCGCCGACAGCCGCCAAGCGGCGTCGGGGCGCACGAAGACGGGCAGGCCCCCCACGAAGCAGGCGGCCACGGGGTTGTGCCCGAACCGGTAGGGGACGTGCTCCACGGGGCCGTCGAGCAGCAGGAAATCGGCTCGCTTGCCGGGCTCGAGCGAGCCGAGGTCGGCGGACCGCCCGATCACCCACGCGGCGTTGAGGGTCACCGCGAGGAGGGACTCGCGGACGCTCCAGCCGTAGCGACGGACCCCCAGCCCGACGATCACGGGAAGCGAGGCGATCGGCGATGTCCCCGGGTTCAGGTCGGTGGCGAGAACGCAGATCGCCCCGGCGTCGGCGAGCTCGCGGCCCGGCGCGAGCGCCTCGCCGCCCAGGAGCTCGGCCCCCGGCAGCAGGACGGCGGCGCACTCGGCGGCGGCAAGCGGGTCCACGTCGTCGGGGTGAAGGCACGAGAGGTGATCCACAGAGCGGGCGCCGTGCTCCAGGGCCACGGGGACCGAGCGGTGGGTCGCGAACTGCTCGACGTGACAGCGGAGCGCCAGCCCGTAGCGGCCCGCCAGGCGCCCAATGCGGGCGAGATGCTCATTCGAGAACGCCACCGTCTCGACGAAGATGTCGAGTGCGGTCGCACCGGTCTCGGCAGTCACCCGCGGCAGCATCTCCTCGACGACGTCCATCCAGCCGTCCGCGTCGAACCCGGGCGGCACACTGTGCGCGAGCAGCGCGGTCGAGGTCGTCTGCTGGGCCACCTGCTCGCCCAGCCGGTCCGCCAGGCGCAGCGACCGCAGCTCGGCCTCGACGGCCAGCCCGTAGCCGCTCTTCTCCTCGAACGCCGTCGTCCCGTGGCCGAGCATCTCGCCCGCGAGCGTGCGCGACTGGCGCAGGACCGCGTCGTCGTCGGCCGCGGCCAGCGCGCGGGCCGAGGCGGCGATCCCTCCGCCGGCGCGGGCGATCTCCTCGTAGGCGACCCCGGTCACCTTCTGCTCGTACTCGTGCGCGCGCCAGCCGGCGAAGGGCAGGTGCGTGTGGCAGTCGACGAAGCCCGGCACCACCGCGCAGCCGGACGCGTCGACCTCGAGCCCCCGGCCGCCGTCCGGCTCGAAGCCGGCGACCACGCCGGCCTCGACGGCGAGCGCGCCCCCGTCGAGCACGAGCTCGTCCGCGCGGTCGTGGCGCAGGTAGGGCAGCTCGTCGCGGGGCGGCCGGAGAATCTGCGCCGCGTCGCGCACGTGGACGTCGCGGGCGGCGGCGGCTAGCTCGGTGACCGCGTCCTCGCCGTCGCGCGGCACCTCGCCGGCGAACCAGCTCACCAGCTGCCTTCGGCGCCGGCCGGCATCGGGATCCGCACTCCGAGCCGCTCGGCCGCGTCGAGCGCCTCGGGATAGCCGGCGTCGGCGTGGCGGGCCACGCCCAGGCCCGGGTCGGCGAGCAGCGTGCGGCGGATGCGCTCGCCGGCGAGGTCCGACCCGTCGGCCACGCACACCTGGCCGGCGTGGAGAGACTTGCCCATGCCGACACCGCCGCCGTGGTGGAAGGACACCCAGCTCGCCCCCGTCGCCGTGTTCACGAGCGCGTTCAAGACCGGCCAGTCGGCCACGGCGTCCGAGCCGTCGCGCATCGCCTCCGTCTCGCGCTGCGGCGACGCCACCGACCCCGCGTCGAGGTGATCCCGCCCGATCACGATCGGCCCCCGCAACTCGCCCGAGGCGACCATCTCGTTGAAGCGCACCCCCGCCCGGTCGCGCTCCCCGTACCCGAGCCAGCAGATGCGCGCGGGAAGGCCCTGGAAGTGGACCTTCTCGGCGGCCAGGCGGATCCAGCGGGCGATGCTCTCCTGCTCACCGAACATCTCGAGGATGGCGGCGTCGGTGGCGTGGATGTCGGCGGGGTCGCCCGACAGCGCCACCCAGCGAAACGGTCCCTTGCCCTCGCAGAAGAGCGGGCGGATGTACGCCGCGACGAACCCCGGATATGAGAATGCGTCCTCGTCGCCGTGCTCCGCGGCGAGCCCGCGAAGGGCGTTGCCGTAGTCGAACGCCTCCGCGCCGGCACGCTGGAGCGCGCGGATGGCGCCGACGTGCGCGAGCGCGCTCGCGCCAACCCTGCGCAGGTAGTCGTCCGGGTCGGACCGGCGCAGGACGTCGGCCTGCTCCACGGTCAACCCGGCCGGGATGTAGCCGTTCAGCGGGTCGTGGGCGCTCGTCTGATCGGTCACCGCGTCGATCTCCACCCCGCGGCGAACCAGGTCCGGCAGCACCTCCGCGGCGTTGCCGAGCAGCCCGATCGAAAGCGGCTCGCCGCGCGAGGCGGCGTGGCCGAGCCGCCGTAGCGCGTCGTCGAGCGAGCCCGCGCGATCGTCCAGGTAACCCGTGGCGATGCGCCGCTCGATTCGCCGCAGGTCGACCTCCACGCACAGCGCGGCGCCGCCGTTCATCGTGATCGCGAGCGGCTGGGCCCCGCCCATGCCGCCGAGGCCGGCCGTCACGACGAGTCGGCCCCGCAGCGAGCCGCCGAAGCGGAGCCGGGCCAGCGCCGCGAACGTCTCGTAGGTGCCCTGGAGGATGCCCTGGGTCCCGATGTAGATCCAGGACCCGGCGGTCATCTGGCCGTACATCATGAGCCCGGCCACCTCGAGCTCCCGGAAGTGCTCCCAGGTGGCCCACTCCGGGACGAGGTTCGAGTTCGCGATCAGGACGCGCGGCGCCGCCGGATGGGTCTCGAAGACCGCCACGGGCTTGCCGGACTGCACCAGCAGGGTCTCCTCGTCCCCGAGCGCCTCGAGCTCCCGCACGATCGCCGCGTAGCAGGGGTGGTTGCGCGCCGCCTTCCCCATGCCGCCGTAGACGACCAGCTCATCCGGGCGCTCCGCGACGTCGGGGTGCAGGTTGTTCTGGAGCATCCGGAGTGCCGCCTCCTGCTGCCAGCCGCGGCAGCGGAGCTCTTCCACAGGCACGCTCACACCGTCACCTCCCGCTCCGCGAGCGTCAGCTCGCCCGTGCGAAGCGCCTCGGCGAGCCCGGCCAGCTCGCCCGCCAGCGAGCGATCCTCCTCGAGCCGGGGCACGAGCGCTCGGACCTGCTCCACGGCCCGCTCGAGCGGCGGGGTCGTGCGAAGCGGCCGATGGAACTCGAGGCCCTGGCAAGCGCACACCAGCTCGGTCGCGATCACATGCGCGGCGCTCGCCACCACGGTCCGCGCTTTGAGCCCGGCAAGCGCGCCCATCGCGTTGAAGTCCTCGGTCCCGGCGGAGGTCGGGATCGAGCTCGCGCCCGCGGGGTGCGAGAGCACCTGGCACTCGTTGACGAGCGCCGCGGCGGCGTACTGGGCGATCATGAGCCCGGAGCCGAGGCCCGGGCGGGGTGACAGGAACGGCGGCAGCTCCGCGTAGCTCGGCGACAGCAGGGCGTAGATGCGCCGCTCGCTGAACGAGGCGAGCTCGCAGAGCGCGAGCGCGAGGTGATCGAGCGGCAGCGCGAGCGGCTGGCCGTGGAAGTTGCCGCCGGCGAGGACGTCCCCCGTCCCCGGGGCCTCCCCCGGCGCCGGGAACACGAGCGGGTTGTCGGTTACCGCCTCGAGCTCTCGCTCGATCGCCCCCTCGACGTACCGGAGCGCGTCATCGACGGCGCCGATCACCTGCGGCGCGCAGCGAAGCGTGTAGGGATCCTGCACTCGGCCGCAGTCGGCGTGGCTCGCCACGACCTCGCTTCCGGCGAGGAGCTCGCGCAGGCGGGCGGCCACCTGCCCCGGCCCCGGCTGGGGACGGACGGCGTGCAGCCGCTCGTCGAACGGAACGGTCGAGCCCTTGAACGCCTCGAGCGACAGGGCGACCGCGACGATCGCGGCCTCGACGAGCCGCCGGGCGTCGCGGACGGCGAGCGCGCCGGTGGCGGCCATGAGATGCGTGCCGTTGACGAGCGCGAGTCCCTCCTTGGCGCTCAGCACGATCGGCTCGAGCCCGACCCGCGCCAGCGCCTGCGCGCCCGGCATGCGCTCGCCGTCAACGGTGGCCTCGCCCTCGCCGATGAGGACGAGCCCCAGGTGGGCGAGCGGGGCGAGGTCTCCCGACGACCCCACCGACCCCCTGCTCGGGATCACGGGGACGACGCCTCGTTCGAGCAGCCCCACGACCATCTCCACGAGCTCGACCCGAGCGCCGGAGTACCCCCGGCGCAGCGACCCCGCGAGCAGCAGCAGCATCGCCCGCACCACGTCCTCCTCGAGCGGCGGGCCGGCGCCGACGGCGTGCGAGCGCAACAGGTTGATCTGGAGCCGGGCCGCGTCTGCGGGCGGCACGCGGACCGAGGCGAGGTGACCGAACCCGGTCGTCACCCCGTAGACCGGCCGCTCGGAGGCGATCGCCGCCTCGACGACCGCCCGGGCGTCCTCGATCCGCTCCCGGTCCGTGGCGTCGAGCGGCGGCGGCGGCGCGCCGCGCGCCACGGCCTCCACCTCGGACAGCGTGGGCATAGCTGCCACCGTACCGGGCGGCGAGAGCCGGCAGCGCGGTTCGTCAGCGGGGCGCGCCGGCCGCGCGCCGGGCGGCCTCAGTCGTCTCGCTCGTCGACCTCCTCTACGCGCATGATCGTGACCGTCGAGGGCTTCGGTGTCGAAGGGTTGTCGTTCGCCGTCTTGTTGCCCTCGGGCCACCAGCTCGTGTAGGTGACCTCCTGCCCGAAGATGCCCGGCGAGGACGACGTGTTCCCCGTCAGCTCGCCGGGATGCTGGACGTTGACGAAGAGGGTCCGCTCGTTCGGCGTGAAGTACGGGCCGGTGAGCTCGCACTCCACCGGCCCGTTCGCGAACCGGAACGCGATGCCTCTGTTGCGGCCGGAGGTCGGCACCATGAACATCGCGTTGTTGCGGTGGAACGCGTACTCGTTCCGGTTGAGCCGGCTGGTGGAGATGTCGGTGACGACCCAAAGGTTCGCGGCCTTGTCGAAGACCAGGTTGTCCGGGCTCGAGAACCCCTCCCTGCCCGGCTCGGTCGAGCCGGTCGGGCCGCCCGCCGCGTAGTCACGCCAGCGGAACTCGAGCGCCTCGGGATCGTTGCGCCGCTCGCGCAGGCGGCGCACCGCGCCGTGCGAGTCGTTCACGCTGGTGTTGTTGGTCAGCGCGATGAAGACGCTGCCGTCCTCCGCCACCTCGAGGTCCTCGGGCCGGTTCGTGGCGTAGTGGAGGTCGTACTCCGCGTCGCCGATCGCGGCACGGAGCTTCGTCGCCGTGTCGTCGAGCGCCTCCTCGGGCACGGGCTCCCAGGTCCCGGCGCCCTCGGTCGCGGTGATCGGGGTCGTGACGCCGGGCCTCGCGAACCGGCGCCGGCCCTCCGGCTCCCAGCGCGCGATGTAGAGCTGGCCGGACTCGAGCAGCCTGCGGTTGTCCGCGAAGCGGCGCGGGCGGAAGCTGCGGTCGGAGACGAACTTGTAGACGCCCTCGTTGTTCTTGTCGTCGCCCATGTAGACCACGAACCGCTTGCCGGGCTCGTGCCGGAAGGCGGCGTTCTCGTGCCGAAAGCGCCCCAGGGCCGTGTGCTTTCGCCCGACGTAGTCGGGGTCGTAGGGGTCGTGCTCGCACACCCAGCCGTACTTCTTGAAGCGCTCCGGGTCGTACTCGGCGTCCTCAGGCCGGCCGCCGTACTGGGCCCAGCCGTACTGGTCCGACACGTCGACCGCGACGTCGAGGCCGTAGTCGTCGAAGTTCTCCTCGCACGAGACCGCCGTCCCCCACGGCGTGACGCCGCCGGAGCAGTTGCCGAGCGAGCCGTGCGCGCTCGTCCCGACGCCCGGGGCGCCAACCAGCGGGCCGGTGAACACCAGGTCCGGACGGTCGCCGTAGATGCGCCGGTTGTACCGGGACGGCGACACGACCTTCCAGAGCCCGTTCCTCCGTCGCCTGATGTGGAGGATCGAGTTGCCGACGGAGTCCTGCTCCTCCTGCACCTGGGCGGCGTTCTTCGGGCTTCCGTCCGGCTTGTAGCCGTGCAGGAAGAAGGGGTCGGGGTACTCGTGGTTGATGAAGAGGAGACCCTCCCTGTTTCCCCGCAGCGGGAAGTAGGCCAGGAAGTCGTTGTTGAAGCCGTAGCGCAGCGTCCGGCGATCGCGGCCGCGGAAGATGTCCCCCCAGGAAATCAGGACGTCGGCGCGGAAGCCGGGGGCCACCTCAAAGGCGTCCGCGCTCGATGGGGCGATCGCCCTGAAGTCGCTGAAGCTGTTCCGGGCGCGGCGGGCGAGGGCCTGCTCGGCGAACAGGTACCCACCGCTCCGCTCCATGGCCACCGCGCCGGCCGTGCTGGCGCCGGCGGCGGCTATGCCCCGGATGAAGTCGCGTCTGGTGGAGGTGAGCTTGCCGCGAAGCGGCTTCGCCGCGGCGGCGCTGCGATCGGCGGGACGCAGAGAGCGCATAATCGGGGCCTCCTCACGATGTGGACAGGTCGAGACGCCAGTTCGTTGCTTTCCCGGGTCCTGCGAGACTCATGTGACCCAGCCGTGAAAAGCGCCGCAGAGCCGACCGCCGCCCCGCGCTCAGATCCCGCGCCCGAGGTCCGCCCCCCGCCGGCGCCGCTCCACGGCGGTCCCCTCACCCTGCTGGGCTTCATGCGCCGCAACGCGATGCTGAACGCGAAGTACGCGCGGCTGCTCGCCCGCCTTGCGTGGAAGAAGCTTCTGCTCGGCCGGAGGCTGCGGCTCGACGGGCTCGCCTTCATCGGCCCCGGCTGCGAGCTCGAGGTCGCCCCTCGGGGAACGCTGGAGCTCGGCCGGTGGTCTTGGGTCGGGCACGGCTGCAAGATCCGCAGCCACGAGGGCGTCGTATCCATCGGGGCCAAGACCGTCCTCGGCCAGGAATGCACCATCAACTCCTACCAGCACGTCTCGATCGGCCGCGAATGCGTGATCGCCGACCGGGTGATGATGATCGACTTCGACCACGGCATGGTCGAGGTGGAGCGCCCGGTCCGCCTCCAGGGCATCTACAAGCGCGACGTCCGCGTGGGCCACAACGTGTGGATCGGCTACGGCGCCTGCATCCTGCGCGGCGTGGCGGTCGGCGACAACGCCGTGATCGGGACGAGCGCGGTGGTCACCCAGGACGTGCCCGCGAACGCCGTGGTCGCTGGTGTGCCGGCCCGGGTCATCCGCATGCGCGAGGCGCCGCGGCGGATGCGCTGGGAGTAGCGGCACTTACCGCGTTCGGTTACCCACACCGCGGTTGGCCGGGAGACCCCATTGGAAGCCCCGGCCGCGCGGCGGATGCTCCGTGCCATGGAATCTCCCCGCAACATCGCAGCGCGCGCCGGAAGGTGGAGCGCACTACATCGAAGGAAGGCAATCGTCGGCTGGCTCGCGTTCGTGATCGTCGCGGTCTTCATCGGCGGCTCGGTCGGGACGAAGACGCTGGGCGACGACGACTACCAGATCGGAGAGTCGGGCCGCGCGGACGCGGCCATCTCGGACCACTTCCCGGACAAGGAGGACGAGAGCGTCCTCGTCCAGAGCCAGAACGGGGCCACGAATCTCGATCCCGAGTTTCGGCGCACGGTCGAGACCGTCGTAGCGAAGCTCGAGGAGACACGGCACGTCCGCAACGTGCAGAGCCCCTACGCCGAGGGCGGCCAGGGCACGCTGTCAGAGGACGGCAAGTCGGGCCTCGTGACGTTCGAGATCCCCGGCGAGAACGCCGAGGACAAGGTGGACCCGGCACTCGCCACGGTCTCGAAGCTCGACCGGCAGGCCCCCGAGTTCCGGATTGAGGAGTTCGGCGGCGCGAGCGCCGACAAGGCGCTCTCGCAGGCGTTCGAGGACGACTTCCAGAAGGCGGAGGTCACCTCGCTTCCGATCACGCTGATCATCCTCATCCTCGCCTTCGGCGCCCTGCTGGCGGCGTTCGTCCCGCTGGTGCTGGCGATAACCGCGGTCGCGGCGGCGATCGGCCTGATCGGACCTATCAGCCAGCTCTGGCCGGTGGAGGAGACGATCAACTCGGTCGTGCTCCTGATCGGGCTGGCCGTGGGCGTCGACTACTCGCTGTTCTACCTGCGCCGTGAGCGCGAGGAACGGGCCCGCGGGCGCTCCGAGGAAGCCGCGCTCGAGGCCGCGGCTGCCACCTCCGGCCGCGCGGTGCTCGTCTCCGGCTTCACGGTAATCGCCGCGATGGCCGGCATGTACCTCGGCGGCGCCGCCACCTTCGTGTCGTTCGCCACCGGCACGATCCTCGTCGTGGCGATCTCGGTCGTCGGCTCGCTGACCGTGCTGCCGGCGGTCCTGTCGTGGCTCGGCGACCGCGTGAACAAGGGCCGCGTGCCGTTCCTGCGGCCCGAGCGTCGCACCGGCGAGCCGCGGGCCTGGTCCTGGGTGCTCGACCGGGTCCTGAGGAGGCCGCTCGTCTCCGCGATCGCGGCGGGCGCCGTGCTGGTGGCCCTGGCGATCCCGGTGCTCCACATCCACACCGCCGACACGGGCGTCGACGGGCTGCCGCGCTCGCTAGAGGTGATGCAGACCTACGACCGGATGCAGGCCGCATTCCCGGGCGAGCAGTTCACGGCCGACATCGTCCTCGAGGGCAAGAACCTGGATCGGTCGCAGATCCAGGCGGCCGCTCAGGAGCTGCGTCAGGTCGCCCGCGACTCGGACCACTTCTACGAGCCGATCACGGTCGACCGGAGCCCCGACGGCGAGGTGGCCGTGATCGAGGTTCCGCTGGCCGGCACCGGCACCGACGAGACCTCGATGGCCGCGGTCGAGACGCTGCGCGAGGACGTGGTCCCGCGGGTGTTCCCGAGCGTCAGCGGCGGCGAGGTCGTCGGCGTGAGCGGCTTCACGGCCGGCTCGGTCGACTTCAACGAGCTCATGTCATCGCGCATCTGGTGGGTCTTCGGGTTCGTGTTCACGGTGGCGTTCGTGCTGCTGCTGGTCACGTTCCGCTCGATCGTGATCCCGATCAAGGCGATCGCGCTGAACGCCCTCTCGGTGGCGGCGGCGATGGGCATCGTGACCTACGTGTTCCAGGACGGCCACTTCGAGGATTTGCTGGGCTTCGACTCGACGGGCGCGATCACGTCTTGGTTCCCGCTCATGCTGTTCGTGATCTTGTTCGGCCTCTCGATGGACTACCACGTGTTCATCCTGAGCCGGATCAAGGAGGCCGTGGACCGCGGCGCCTCGACCGAGGATGCGGTCAGCCACGGGATCAAGTCGACCGCCGGCGTGGTAAGCGCGGCCGCGATCGTCATGGTCGCCGTGTTCTCGATCTTCGCGACCCTGTCGTTCATCGACATGAAGCAGTTCGGCGTGGGCCTCGCGGCGGCGGTCCTGATCGACGCCACGCTGGTGCGCGGCGTCCTCCTCCCCGCGGTGATGAAGCTGCTCGGCAAGTGGAACTGGTACCTGCCGAGCTGGCTCGAGTGGCTGCCGAAGGGCCCCGCGCTCGACGCCGAGGGGCTGCCCGCCGCTCCGGCACCGGCCGGGGATCGTCGGGGGGCGGGGGCCCCGGGGCCGCCGCCCGCCGCGGCCCGATCCCCCCCAAAGCCCCACACCCCCCCCCCGCGGCCCCCCCCCCCCCGGGCGCGCCCGCGGGGG
>JACVRW010000052.1 GCA_014534235.1 Thermoleophilaceae bacterium
GAGCAGCATTAGGGCTGCTCCGCCGCGGCACCGGCGCGGGCGAGCTCCGGCGGCAGCGCCTTGGGTCCGTCGGGATAGAGGAAGCGAAGCTCCTCTTGGCTCATCTCGAGCGTGTTGGCCGGCTCCGGCGGAGCGCCGACGACGAGCCAGAGCTGCCGTGCTTTGGTGTCGTTGAAGACCTGGCGCACCGAATCCGGCTCGACGAGGACGGCGTCGAGCGGGCCGAGCGTGAGCAGCTCCTCGTCCACCCGGATCCGTCCGGTGCCCTCGAGCAGCAGGTAGAGCTCCTCCTGATGGCGGTGGCGGTGCCTGGTCGAGGCCTGTCCCGGTACCAGGCGCCATAGACGTGCGCCGAGCGTGCGGGCGTCGAGCTGTTTGCCGAGATTGGTGTTCATCACCTTCATCTGATTGGACGGCCGCCAGCGGGCGGTCCGGGCCTCAAGGCTGCGGTGCGCCATCTCCGTTCTCCTGTCGCGTGCGCCTTCGTCTTCGGTAGGCGGCGGTCTTTGTTCTGTTGCCGCAGGCGTTCATCGAGCACCACCGCCTCCGGCCCGGGCGCGAGGTGTCTACGAAGAGCAGCGCACAGTCCGGTCGCCCGCACTCGCGCACCCGGCCGGCAAGCGGGCCGGTGACGAGCTCGATCGCGTCGCGTGCGATCGTCGCCAGAGCTGCCTCGACGGGCCGACGCGCGGACCACGCGACGGTGCGTCCGTCCGCCTCGAGCGACGGCGCTAGTGGTGGTCTCGCCGCCCAGCGGTTGATCACCTCGATGTCGCGGGCATCGGGGACGCCGGATCCGGCCAGCTTCGCGGTTCGATAGATCGCCTCGCGCAGCTCGCGCGCTGCCTCGAGCTGCGTCCGCGTGACCCGGGGGGCTGACTGCAGCACGGCCGCCTCAGCGAACCAGCGCCCCAAGTCGGCGGGAGTCCGCAGGCGGTCAAACCGGCGCCGCCAGCGCTCGCCGACGGTCGCAGCGAGGTCGAGACACAGGCGCCCGGACTTGAAGTGGAAGGCGTACTCGTGCTCAGCAATCGCCTCCATCGAGCAACACCAGTATAACTGGTGACGCACGCCGCAGCAACCGGAAGTGGTCTTCGTCGGCACGAGGCTCACTCGAACACGCCGCTCGGCAACGCGCGACGGTCGAGCGGCTGCGCGGCAACGTGATCCTGCTGACTCACGACGGCTTCGGCCCACGTCAGTGGCGCCGACCCGAGCGGATGCGTCGAACAGGCGACGAGCAGCTACCTGGTCGCGCTTGACCGTCTGCCCCTAGACCGGCCGCCGTTCGACCTCGACTTCGGCCAACCGCTCCCCTAGCCCCTACCGGGCGGCCTGACAATCGGTTACCGCCTCGGCCGTGTTCGGTTCGGCGACTGGGTCGGGCACAAAGGCGCCATGTTCCGGTTCAGCGCGGTGATGGTCAGCCGCGCCAACGGCGCGCAGATCGTCGCCGGCGCCAAGCTCTCGTCGAAGTGCTCGCGGACGACCACCGCGCTGTTCGCGCAGATCGCCCAGCAGTGCGGGCGCGGGGCACGGGGAGGTTCCTGCAGGCCACCGGGTCCCGCGCCAGGACAACGGAACACGGGGTGAACGCACGTCGCGTGCTGGCGTTCGCTGCTCGACCTCCCGGGTAAGCCGCCCGCGTCAGACGGACGCCTAGAGGCGTCGCCGGTTCAGAACCGGGCGGCATCCGAGGCGCACGTCGCCGCCCCCGCGGACGCAGTCGTCGGTCGATCAATTACGCGGCTGACTCGCGTGGCACCGAAGCTCGCGGACCTGCGAGGCCGGCACACACGTACGATCGCGAGCAGCTCCGGCGCTAGCCGACGGACCCGCTGGCGTCGCCGTATGGCGGTCAGAACGCGGTGCGTGAGCTGCTTCGCGCACCTCGTCCACGCCACCGGTTCGCAGGACGAGCGGAACCACTACCTGCGGGTTCGAGCGTGCCGTCTGAGCCTCGGGCCCTTGATTCTGTCCCGCCGACCGCGCCCTTGCATTGGCCTCGAAATACGACCACCGGACCATGTCCGCCGACGCTGGCCGCCGCAGGGCCGGAGGCGGTCGGAACGCGGTGGGCATGCGGCGGCGGCGCGGCGGGCGGCGCGGTGGACGGCGTCTGAGACACTCCTCGCGAGACCGAGAAAGGAGCCCCGTGGTCGGACGCACGCTCAGCTCAGGAATCAACAGCATGTTCGCGGTCGGCACGCGTGTCCATGCTCCGAGGGAGGCCCAGGCGGCGCATTGCTCGCGCGGCCGCGGTGGCGAGGCCGGCGCCGGTTTCCAGCGAGCGGGCTGATATGGCCTACACCAGGGAGGAAGTCCGCGACGCCGTGGAGCGGGCGGGAGACGAACACTGGCAGGCGCTGATTCGACATCACGAGGATGCCTATCCGGCGAGCCGCCCCACGCCGGGCGATGTTTGCCGGGCCGAGGCCGAGCGGCTCAACCGGCTCGGGCTCGGCGACGCCGCGGACCTCATGCTGGTCGAGACCCGCGTCGAGCGCACCGATTCGACCATCCGCATCGTTCACGTCTTCGAGTACGGGCCTCACAAGGTCCGCCTGCTGACGGAGCCGTTCGAGGGGTACGGAGGCGAAGAAGCGTGAAGAGCGAAACGTGAGGAGTGCAAGGCCCTCCGACCGCGTGGCGGGCCTTGGCGTACGGTGGGCGCCGTGTAGCAGCGCACACAGGGTCGAAGTGTCGGCTTGCGGCGGTCTCGCGACGCGGACCTCGACGGCGCACAAGAGTCCGGCGAAACGGTCGTAACCTCGGCTACGCGACGCCCGACACCTTCGTCGAGGTTCTAGTGCCGCGAGCTGGATAGGGAGCCGCAGTCGTGACCGCGGGCGCGGCGGTGGCGCTGGCCCTGCCGCGCTGCCGCTCCGCCTCAGCTAGCGATCGGGCACCGGCCCTCCTCCGCGAGCGCGTCCACGAGCTGCATGCGTGAGCTGATATGGAGCTTGCGGAACGCCTGACCAGATGCATGGACGGTGCGGAGCGTCACGAAGAGAGCCTGGGCGATCTCGCGGTTGCCCATGCTCTCGGCGGCCACGGCGGCCACGCGGCGCTCGCTCGAGGTGAGCGACTCGACGCCCGACAGCGCCGTCGAACGCGATTTCGCGCCTCCCGCTCGACGTGCGGGAGGAGATGAGGCGGTCGCATACGGCTTTGCGCCCGGCTCGTGCGCTGGGACCCAGGAAGTACTCTTTCGCTGTTCGCGCCCTATGACCGGCCTGCTGGAACGCCATGTCGAGCTGGACGCGCTGAGGCGTACGGTCGTGGCCGGGGAGGAGGGCAAGGGCGCAGTGGCGGTGGTCCTGGGCGAGGCCGGGGTTGGGAAGACCCGGCTGCTCGACGCGGTCCGGGGCGTCGCGGAAGAGGCCGGGGTACGGGTGCTGGTGGCACGCGGGGCGGAGCTCGAGTCGAGCTTTCCCTTCGGCGTGGTGCGCCAGCTGCTCGAGCCGCCGCTGGCGAAGCTTGGCGACGAGAAGCGCGAGGCGGCCTTCGCGGGGGCGGCGCGCCTGGCCCGAGGCCTGTTCGAGCATCCGGACCTCGACGCGAGGCCGGTAGGAGATGCGGCGGGCGTCGCCGTGCTTCACGGTCTCTACTGGCTGGTCGCGAACCTGGCCGACCACGGGCCGATGGCGCTACTGGTGGACGACGCCCATTGGTCGGACGCGGCGTCGCTGCGGTTTGTCGACTACCTGGCCCGCCGCGTCTCGGGACTGGCCGTGGCGCTGGTGGTGGCGACCCGCAGCGGCGAGCCGGGGGAGGATCGCCTGCTGGGGCTCGAGTCGAGCGCCGGGGCCAGCGCGTTGAAGCCTGCTCCACTGAGCGCTCGAGCGGTCGCCCGGCGCGTGCGCGAGCGGTTCGGCGCAGAGTCGGACGAGGCGTTTGCGCGCGCCTGTTTCGTTGCCACCGGCGGCAACCCGCTGTTTCTCGACGAGCTGCTGCGCGAGCTCGAGGCCGGCGGCGTGGGGCCGACGGCGGAGGCCGCGGACGTGGTGGGCACGGTGGGGCCCGACGCGGTGGCCCGGCTCACGCTGGCCCGGCTGGAGGCGATCGGGCCGGAGGCCGGTGAGCTGGCGCGCGCGCTGGCCGTGCTGGGTGACGGCGCCGACCCGGGGCTGGCGGCCAGCGCTGCGGGCCTCAGCGAGGAGGACGCGAGGGTGGCGACCGATCGGCTGGCGGCGACGGGGATGCTGGCCCCGGAGCGGCGGTTGCGCTTCGTCCATCCGATCGTGCGGGCGGCCATCTACCAGCGCCTGCTCCCGGGCGAGCGCGCCGCCCGCCACGCGCAGGCGGCGGCGCACCTGGCCCGGGCCGGGGCCCCGGCGGAGCGGATCGCGGCGCATCTCTTGCTGACCGCGCCGGCCGTCGATCCGGCACGCGTAGCGGAGCTCGCCGAGGCGGCCCGGATCGCCCGCGCCAGGGGGGCGCCGGAGAGCGCCGCCGCCTACCTGCGGCGGGCGCTCGAGGAGCCGCCTCCGGCGGACGAGCTCCACGGGCTGCTGCTCGAGCTGGGACGGATCGAGCACGATCTGCACGACTACGCCGCCGCGGAGGAGCACCTGAGCGGGGCGCTGCGATCGCTTGACCTGGGCGTCCGCGCCGAAGCCGCGCGGTGGCTGGCTAGGACGCTGATGTCGAGCGGACGCCCGGACGAGGCGATCGCGCGGTTCGACGCGGAGATCGAGGCCCTGGCCGGGCAGGCGCCCGAGCTGACGCTCGGGCTCGAGAGCGAGTTGCTGCTGGCGGCGGTGTGGTCGCCGGGACATCAAGCCAGGCTGGGCGCCTGGCTCGAGCGGTTCGAGCGGCGCGCGGCGGGACTGCCGCGCTTCGAGGCGGTCGCCGCATTTCACCGGGCCCTGCGGCGGATGCTCGAGGGTGCCACCGCCGCGGAGGTCGGCGACCGCACCGAGGCCGCGCTGGCCAAGGGTGCGATCGATTCGTTGGAGCCCTCGTTCGGTTGGGCGCTGCGGCTCCTGCAGCACTCCGAACGCGAGGAGGCCGGGCTGGCGCTCCTCGAGCCGGCGCTCGCGCGCGCCCGCGAGCTAGGCCACCTCTCGCAGGTGCAGCTCCTGTGCGCCCAGCGCGCGCAGTTCATCTACGCCCAGGGCCGGATCGCCGAGGCCCTCGCCGAAGCGGAGACCGGGCTGAACGCCGGGGAGGGCTTCCACCCCGCGTTGCCGCTGTTGCACGCGGTGCGGCTCGATGCGCTGCGGGAGCGCGGCGAGCTCGACGAGGCCGAGGCCGGCCTGCGGCGAGCGGGGTTGGCAGGCGAGGTTGCGGATAGACCGCCGTTCGGCTGGCTGCTGGCCAGCCGCTGCCGCCTCCGGCTGGCGCAAGACAGGCTCGAGGAGGCCCGGGCCGACTTCGTTCGGGGCGAGGTGCTTCACGAGCGGTTGGGAGTCAGCCACGTGGTGCACCCTGACTGGCGCGCCTACGGCGCCATCGCGCTCGCCCGGCTCGGGCATGAAGAGGAGGCCGACGCTGTGGCCGCACGCCAGCTCGAACGGGCACGGTCCTTCGCTGCACCCCGAGCGCTCGGCACGGCCCTGCGGGCGACGGCCGCCGTGAAGGGAGGCGAGGCCGGGCTGGCACACTTGGAAGAGGCGGTCGCCGTGCTCGAGGGCAGCCCCGCGCGGCTGGTGCTGGCGCAGGCGCTCGCCGACTATGGAGCGCTGCTGCGGGGGCTGGGTCGCCGCAGGGACAGCCGAGATCCCCTGCGCCGAGGGATCACGCTGGCCGACGACTGCGGCGCGCCCGTACTCGCCGAGCGCGCGCGCGCCGAGCTGGCCGCCGGCGGCGGCCGGCCGCCGCCGGCCGAGACCCAGGGCGTGGCCGCGCTGACCCCGGCCGAGCGGCGCGTGGCCGCCCTGGCCGCTCAGGGGCCCACCAACCGGGAGATCGCCCAGACCCTGTTCGTCACCGAGAAGACCGTCGAAATGCACCTGAGCCGCGCCTACCGCAAGCTCGGCATCCGCTCGCGCTGGCAGCTCGCCGAATTCGCGGGCCGCACAAACGGCGAGGCGGTCGGCGCCCGCTGACCCGCCCCGCCAGCCCGCGCTGACCTCTCCCAAGACCGGCGCGCCTCCGGTCAGCCGCGTTCACAACCTCCCTGGTCAGGACACCTAGCGGGCGACGAGCACGATCCGGAGCCGCCCGGGCCTCCCTTGGGAGCCCGGGAACTTGAGTCTCATCACGTACGCGTCACGGCGGAGGATGACCCGCGCCGAGAGGATCTGAAGCGCCCCCAGCTCGCAGCCACCCTCGGGCGGAATTGCCGTATATGCCCCCACCACCGGGTTCGTACCGCGCGGCGCGCGGAACCTGATCGTCTGAAAACCGTCGAACCCCCTGAACCGCGTCGGTCGGGCGCGATAGGTACGAATGGCGGGCGTGTAGTTCGGGTTGTGCAGGAGGCGGTTGACCTGCTTGCGGTTCTCCGCGTTCTGTCGCGCGACTTTTGACGACACGATTGGGCACCGCTGCGCGACAGCGGCCGCCGGGAGGGCTAGAGCGACGAGCACCGCGCTCGTCGCAGCCGCGACCCACATCTTCATCGGATCTCCTCTCGGGTTCGGGGGCAGCCGGACGGAGCCGACCCATGGCCGGACAGGCCTCAACCTACCCCTTTTCGCTCACTGACTTTGCTCGCACGGGGACGACCCCTGCGGGGCCGACGACATTACCTGGCTTCAGTCACAGATGGTGCAGGTACTCGGCGATCTCCCAGTCCGAGACCCAGGCGTGGTGGCGCTCGATCTCGAAGCGTTTGACGGCGAGGAACGTCTCGACGATCTGAGGGCCGAGCGCCCGGCATAGGACCGTGTCGCTCTCGAGGGCCTCGAGGGCATCGTCCAACGACCGGGGAAGTGCTCGGCCGATCACCTCGGGCTCCGCCCGGTATGCATCACCGTCCGCTGGACGCGGCGAGCTCAGACCCTCCCGCAGGCCGTGCGCACCTGCGGCCAGCACGGCCGCGATCGCAAGATACGGGTTCGCGGCGCCGTCGGCGAGCCGCACCTCGATGCGCGTGCCACCGCCGCGCTCCGGGGGGATGCGGATGAAGGTGCTTCGGTTGTCCCAGCCCCAGTTCGCGTGGGTGGGCGCCAGCGAGTCGGGCCGGATGCGCCGGTAGGCGTTGATCGTGGGGTTCAGGAGCGCCATCAGCCCCGCGGCGTGGGCGAGCACGCCCGCGGCGAACGCGCGCAGCTCGGCGCTGACGCCGCGCTCCTCGCTCGGCGCGTCGAACGCGTTGCGGGCGTCCCGGTTCAGCGAGACGTGGAGGTGGGTGCCCGAGCCACCCTGGTCGGTGAACGGCTTTCCAATGAACGTGGCCACGAGCCCGTGCTGCGCCGCAATGTCCTTGACGGCCGCTTTCAGGCGGAACGCCCGATCGGCGGCCCGGAGGGCGTCGGTGTGGCGCAGGTTGATCTCGTACTGGCTGTTCATGAACTCGTGGTTCGCGGCGAGGACCTCCAGCCCGAGCTGCGCCAGCGCCTCGGTGATCCCGCGCACGATGCCGCCGGGGTCCGCCTGGGGGCCGACCGCGTAGACCATGCTCGGTTGGTCGATATGGCGCCGGATGCCGTGGGCCGCGCCCGGATCGCGCCGGAGCAGGAAGAACTCGAGCTCGGGGCCGACGATCGGCTCCAGTCCGATCGCCCTCAGTTCCTCCACTGCCCGGCGCACGGCGCCGCGCGGGTCCGCGATCGGCACTCCGCCCTCGGCGGGCTCGAGATCCGCCAGGCAGCTGGCCACCCCCGGCTCCCACGGCAGCGTCGTCATGGTCGTCATGTCTGGACGGGCGATGAGGTCGGGATAGCCTTCTTCGCCGCCGACAACCGGCGTGTGGCGCAGGTCGGTGCCCATCACCGCCGCGCAGAAGCGAAGACCCCTCTCGAGGACGTCGTCGAACTCGCCGATCGGGACGTCCTTGCCACGCGCGACACCGTGGAGATCGGGGAAGAGCATCCGGATCGACGTCACCGGCGCGCCCGTGTCTCCGTCGGTGGCGATCGGCGCGGGACGGGGGTTCGTGCGCACGGACGTAGGCTAGGCGAGACGGATGGTCTCGGCGCCCCGCATGCGTAGGCGGTCGAGCGCGGTGCCGCTAGCTTCGCGTAGCCGCAGCCGATCCACGAGCGGTGCATAGCGCCCCCCGGCCAGGCCGTCCGCCAGCACGGCCGCGCCCTCCGCCGCCGTCTTGGCCCGCGGACGCAGCCCGGTGGCGGCCGAGACCGTCGCCACACCCGCGAGCCGCTCGGCCAGCGCATCGAGTAGGCCCGGAGCACCCGCGAGGCGCCCGGCGACGAGGATCTCGCGCGGCGCGCGAACCGAGACCGTCAGGGCGAGGACGGCCTTCACCGCGCCCTCCTCGAGCGCGAGCCATCCCTGGCGGTGACGGGGATCCGCGCGCAGCGTCTCGAGCGCCCCCGGCGCCGAGAGATCCCGGTCCCCGCGCGGGTCGAGCGCCCCACCGCTGAACACAGTCTCCTTGGAGAGCGCGCCGCCCAGCAGGTAGGCCACCTCCGCGTCGAGCGCGCCGCAGGAGCGGCTCCCGATCGGGGCGTACGAGCCGCCGAAGCCGTCGACGATCTGGCCGCGGTCGATCGCAAGCGCGGCGGTGAAGGCGCCGCCGAGCTCGAGCATGATGAATGAGGTCTCCTCGTAGGCCAGGCCGAGCCGGTCCGCTTGGTCTGCGATGCACAGCGCCGCGCCGCAGACCTTGTCTGCCGTCCCGAGATCGATTCGGTTCCACTTGCGGTACTCCGGGACCGTGGGCAGGTGGATCGCTCCCGGGCCGAATACCAGCGGCAGTCCCGCGCCGATGAGCGCGCGGATCATCGCGCGCATGCCGCGGATGCCCGCCCGTGCGCCCGCTTCATCGCTCCGCAGTAGCACCATGAGCGCCAACTCCCGCTCGCCGACCCGGTCGCCCGGAACGAGCGGAAGCCCATAACCGGCGGGGCCGAGGACGAGGTCGAGCGGACCACAAGCGACGAGCGCATCCACGAGCGGGGCCGAGTCGAGCGCCAGATCGGCCGACCGGAAGCTCTCGTCGAGCGCCACCTCTCCACCGTCGAGCGCGCACACGTCGATGGAGACGGTCCCCGGGTCGACGCCGGCCACCCGGGGACCGGGCGTCGATTCAGACGATCTCTTTCGCCACGGCGTAGACGCCATCGGCGTTGAGCACGAGGTCGTTGCGCTCGAACAGCCGGCGCACGCAGGCCTTGTGGACCTTCATCTTCTGGCCGCCGACGGCCAGCGCACCGAGGACGAGCTTCCCCTCCCGCTCGACGAAATCATCCCCGGCATCGACGCCCTCAATCCCGAGTGGCTCGGTGGCGTTGTAGTCGGCCAGCAGCTCGACCGTGGGGTTGGCGGTCCACACCTCTCGGCCTAGCACCTGCACGCCGGCCGGCCCGGCCGCCAGCACGATGTTCCCGCCCTCCAGGGCCGCCTCCATCTCCGCCCGGTCGGCCACCTCGCGAGCGTCGATCCCGAGTCGCTCGGCGACCGCTAGTCCGCGCGGCCGGCGGTAGGA
Source organism: Thermoleophilaceae bacterium (assembly GCA_014534235.1). Classification (GTDB taxonomy): domain Bacteria; phylum Actinomycetota; class Thermoleophilia; order Solirubrobacterales; family Thermoleophilaceae; genus JACVRW01. The sequence goes on from JACVRW010000052.1 coordinate 9,560, forward strand.
GTCCGTGCCCAGGACGTCGGCCGGGATCGTCGTCGCGAGCACCTCGCAGCCCTCCTGGGCAAGCAGCGTCGCGGAGCGCAGCCCGACGGGCCCCACGCCCAAGATCACCGCGCGGCGCCCGCGCAGGTCGCGATCCTTGGCGATGAGCGCGATGGTCGTGGCGGCTGTTGTGTTGCAGCCGTTGGAGTCGAGCATCGTCGACACGCGAAAGGGTCCGAAGTATGCGGCCTGCACCTGGTCGAGAAGCTTCTCGCCCGTGGCCACGTCCGAGCCGCCGACCCACACGGCCATCGAGGAGAGGTCGTCCGGCGCGCGCGTGAAGAACGCCCCCTGCACGAGCCCGCGCACCGCCTCGGGAGTCACGCTTCCGTGACTAAGCAGGACGTCGACGCCGGCGTCCTCCGCCACGATGGCGTCGAACGGGCTCGGATGTTGATCGGTGTCGAGCTGTAGCAGGACCTTCTTCACGGCGTGCGCCTCGGCCCGCGGCCGGGCGCCGGGCGGGTTCTTGTCGCCGGGCTAGGCCTCTGCGCCGGCGGCGAATGGGTGGCGCGCAAACTCCTCCTGCTCGATCACGGTGCTCGCGGCGGGCTCGCCGGCCATCGCGCGCCTGATCGACTCCTTCGTGGCCTCGTAGTTCCAGTCGAAGATCTTCTTCTCGTCGTCGGCGTCCCAGTGGATGAAGACCCCCACGATGATGCAGAGGTCCTGGACCTCCGCCTCCGGGATCAGTCCATCGCGGACCGAGTCGACGACGCCTCGTGCCACCGCCGCCTGAGCAGGCCCGAACATATGCCCCACCTGCTTCTCGCCCTTGATCGTCACCTTGTTCGCGATGATCGTGTCCGGCTTCGCCGGCAGGTTGGGCGCGACCACGGCGAGCAGGTTCGTATGGCCCTCCTTCTGGTTCAGGAGTGCGCCCGCGAACGCCTCGCCGACCGGCCCGTCCTTGGACCCGATCAACAGATCGATGTGAGCGACCTCGTTGCCATCGCCCACCAGGGACTCTCCAACCGACAGCGTCCTCGCCATGTGTCTTCCTCCCTTTGGTTTGTCGCGGTACCCAGCTCGCGCGCGTAGGCGGGGCGCGAGTCTATCGCGACCCGCGCGTCCCGCGAAGGGCGGCCTCCAGGCGACTCGCGGGTATGCTCCGCCGCGCGTATGGCCGAGCGCGCGGCGACCTGTGCCGGCTGCGGATGTGGATGCGACGACATCGACGTCGCGGTTGCCGCGGGAGCGCTCGAGCGCGCGAGCGGCACCTGCGTGCTCGGCGACGCTTGGTTAGCCGAGCGCACGGGCGACGCGCCCCCGGTGGCCCGCGTCGACGGCCGCGAGGTCGACTTCGCGGATGCCGTCGAGGCGTCGGCGGCCATCCTCGGTGACGCCCGCCTTCCGCTCGTGTGCGGCCTCGGCCAGACCGACTGTGAGAGCCAGCGCGCGGCCGTCGCGCTGGCCGAGGCGGTCGGGGGCGTGATCGATCCCACGGGGCCCGAGGTCGACGGAGCCGCCGGCGCGGCCTCGCAGGCCATCGGGGTGAGCACCGCCAGCTTCGGCGAGCTTCGGGACCGCGCCGAGCTCGTCGTAACGTGGCTGGCGGACCCGGTCACGTCCAATCCCCGGCTGCTGCCCCGCCTGCGCCTCGATCGCGCGGGACGCGCGGCCGAGCGCACGCTGGTGGTCATCGACGCTCGGCGCACCGCGACCGCCGACGAGGCAGACGAGTTCATCGAACTGCCGCCGCAGCTTGAGCTCCAGGCGCTCTGGGCGATGCGCGCGCTGGTGCGCGACGTCCCGCTCGACCGCGACCTCGCGGCTCGGCTGCCGCTGGACGCCCTGGAGCGGCTCGCGGGCCGCTTGCGCACGTGCAACTACGCGGCGCTGATATACGACGCCGGACTGACGACGGCGTACGTGAACGCGCTGGGCCTGCTGGCGCTCGTCCGTGACCTGGCCCGCGTCGCGCACGTCGTCGCGCTCCCGCTGCGGCACGAAGGCAACGCGCGCGGCGCCGAGGACGTCCTCGCATGGCAGACCGGCTACCCGGCGGCGGTCAGCTTCGCGCGCGGGCACCCGCGCGCGCGCCCCGGGGAGTTCACCGCCGCGGAGCTGCTCGCCCGCGGCGAGACGGACGCCGCCCTCATAGTCGGCTTCGACGCGCTCCGCCTCCTCCCCCCGCGGGCCGCCGACCACCTGCGACGGATCCCCACGATCGTCATCGATCCGCGCGACACGGAGACCGGCGCGGGTGCGCGCGTCGCGTTCGCCACCGCCGCCGCCGGCGTGCACCGCGACGGCACCGCGCACCGTATGGACGGGGTGCCCGTGGCTCTCCGCGCGCCGCTGCCATCTGATCGCGTGGGGGATGGGGACGTGCTCGCCGCGATCGAGGCACGCGTCACTAGAGGAGAGGAGCCCTAGGGCCAATGCTGCGCATCGCGCAGGGGCGTGTCTACGACCCCGCCAACGGCATCGACGGCGAGGTGCGCGATGTCTGCTTGGACGGCGGCAGGGTGGTCGAGGAGCTGCCCTCGCACGCGCCGCGCATCGACGCCCGCGGCATGGTCGTGATGCCGGGCGGTGTGGACATCCACTCCCACATCGCCGGCCCGGCGGTCAACGCGGCGCGCAAGCTCAGCCCGGAGGAGCACCGCGCGGACGTGCTCGACCGCACGGCGACCACACGCTCGGGGACGGGCGGGACAGTGCCTTCAAGCTTCACGACGGGCTACCGCTACGCGCTGCTCGGGTACACGACCGTCGTCGAGGCCGCCACCCCGCCGCTGGCGGCGCGCCACACGCTCGCAGAGCTGCGCGACACGCCGATCGTCGACGCGGCGTTCCTGGTGCTGATGGGCAACAACCTGTCGCTGTTCGAGCTCATCCGCGACGGCGGCCCCGTAACCGAGGCCGTCGCCTGGTTGCTCGACGCAGCCGGCGGCTACGGCGTCAAGCTGGTCAACCCGGGCGGGGTCGAGATGTGGAAGCACGGCAACCGCAACGTGACCTCGCTCGACGACCAGGTGGAAGGGCTCGGGGTCACCCCGCGCCGGGTGCTAGAGGCGGTCGCCACCTCGGTCGACGAGCTCGGTCTCCCTCACCCCGTCCACGTCCACTGCAACAACCTCGGGGTGGCGGGCAACTGGCGCACCACGCTCGACACGCTCGACGCGCTGGAGGGCCGGCGGGCGCACCTCGCCCACGTCCAGTTCCACGCGTACGGGGGGACGCCCGGCAAGCGGCCCCGCTCGAGCGCGCCCGAGCTCGTCGAGCACCTCGCCGCACACCCCGAGCACAGCGCCGACGTGGGCCAGGTGATGTTCGGCCCCGCGACCACGATGACCGTCGACGCCCCCGTCTCGGCGCTGCTGCGCGAGGTTACCGGCGGCAAGTGGGTGAATGCCGACCTCGAGGCGGAGACCGGCTGCGGGATCGTTCCCTTCACCTATCGCGAGCGCAACTACGTTCACGCGCTGCAGTGGGCGATCGGCCTGGAGCTGTTCCTGCTCAGCCGCGACCCCTGGCGGGTCGTGCTCTCGACCGACCATCCCAACGGCGGCTCCTTCCTGAGCTACCCAAGACTCATCCGCCTGCTGATGGATCGCGAGTTCCGAAACGAGCAGATCGGCCGCGTGAACAAGAAGGCGATACGTCGCACGGTGCTCGGAGACGACCTCGAGCGCGAGTACACGCTCGGGGAGATCGCGATCATCACCCGCGCCGGGCCCGCCAGGCTGCTGGGGCTGGCCGATAAGGGCCATTTGGGCGTCGGTGCCGATGCCGACGTGACGATCTACAGCGAGCACGAGGACCGGGAGCAGATGTTCGCGACGCCGCGGTTCGTCATCAAGGGCGGACGGGTGATCGTGGAGGAGGGTGAGCTGCGCGAGGCCCCGGCCGGCGATCTCCTGCGCGTCGCGGTCGACCACGACGAGGCGATCGAGCGAACGCTCGCGCCGCTGTTCGAGGAGCACTACAGCGTGCAGCTCGCGAACTACCCCGTGCGCGAGCCGTGGCTCTTGGAGCCGGCCCGAAGGGTCCCCGCGGGGGGCGGGCGATGAGACTGTCCGACACGCAGGTCGTCGACACCTTCGCCGAGGCCTTCCCCATGTGGGGGGCGCGCATCGTCATCACGGCGCAGAGCCCCGCCTGGGCGCACGAGGCCGCCCGCTCGATGACGGGCTTCGCCACCTCGGTGATCGGCTGCAAGTGCGAGGCCGGGATCGAGCGCGAGCTCGATCCCGCCGAGACGCCCGACGGCCGGCCCGGGGTCAGCGCGCTCCTGTTCGCAAGCGATCGCGAGGGGGTGGCCAAGCGGCTCGTGGAGCGCATCGGCCAGACCGTGCTCACCTGCCCGACGACCGCGTGCTTCAACGGGCTGGAGGCTCCGGAAACGGTCAACGTCGGCGGTCAGCTGCGGTTCTTCGGCGACGGCTACCAGGCCAGCAAGGTGCTCGACGAGCGCCGCTACTGGCGCGTGCCGGTGATGGAGGGCGAGTTCCTGGTCGAGGAGCGCTTCGCGGTGGCCGAGGGAGTGGCCGGCGGCAACATCATCGTTCTCGGCCGCGACGTCGCCGGCGCGCTGCGCGCCACGGAGGCGGCCGCCGCGGCGATGCGCAGCGTGCGCGACGTGATCCTCCCGTTTCCGGGCGGCATCGCTCGCAGCGGAAGCAAGGTCGGCTCCCGCTACAGCGGCCTTGCCGCGTCGACGAACGAGGCGCTGTGCCCGACGTTGCGAGCGCAGGTCCCGCACACCGATGTGCCGGCGGAGGTCGGCTCGGTGTTCGAGATCGTCATCGACGGCCTGACATTCGAGGCAGTGCGTGACGCAATGGCCCGAGGCCTCGAGGCCGCCGCCGGCGCGGGGGCCAGCCACGTGACGGCCGGCAACTACGGCGGCAACCTCGGGCCGCACCACATCGAGCTGCGCGGCCTCGTACCCGGCTTGCGCGATGAGTAGGGGGCCAGTTCTCCTCGCCCGGCCCACCCGGGCGGGAAGGCCGCATGGGCTGGCTAGGCGGTATCGCGCGATGGTCGGCGCCAACCCGATTCGCGAACGCTCTTCGGAGTCTTGCCGCCGGAATCGGATTTCCATCGACGATGTCTTGGCGGCGAGACGCGGTCTGACGCCACTGTCCTGGCCTGCGGGTCTCCTGCAACACCTATCCGGGACGGTGCGGGACTCCACGAAGGCCGCGCTCGAACGATCTTCGAGATGGTCAGCGCGACGGTCGCGGGCGGTTGGGCCCGATCTTCTCGTGCAGATTCGCCGGAGCTCCCACTCATGCCGCTGACGCTCACGCTCCGCGAGCCTCCGGCCGTCCCGCTCGAGACCGAGGGCCTCGCCCCGGATCGCCTCGCGAGCCTTCGCCGAAGCGAGATCGAGGCGCTCACCGTCTGGCACGGCAACGAGCGGGCGCAGCTCGCCGACTTCTTCGCCGTCTCTGGCGACGGCGACGAGGAGCTGCTGGTGGAGGGCGACGTGCGGCGCGTCAAGTTCCTCGGCGCGGGCATGACCACCGGCCGGCTTACCGTCGCGCGCGATGCGGGGATGCACACCGGCGCCGACATGCGCGGAGGCGAGCTGGTCGTAGAGGGTGACGTGGGGGACTTCGCCGGCACGGGTATGCGTGGCGGGCGGCTCGTGGTGCACGGCTCGGCCGGGCACCAGCTCGGCGGCGCACACCCCGGCGAGCGCGCCGGGATGCGCGGGGGCGAGATCCTCGTCCACGGTGACGTCGGCGACCAGGTCGGCGCCGGGCTCAGGCGGGGGCTGATCGCGGTAGCGGGCCGGGCGGGCGACGGCGCCGGGCTGCGCATGCTGGCGGGCACGATCGTCGCGCTCGGCAGGTTTGGCGCTGCCGCGGGCGCGGACATGCGCCGGGGCACGATCGTGGCCATGTCGGACGTGACGCTGCTCCCCACCTTCACCTACGCCTGCTCGTACCGCCCGCCCTTCCTGAGCCTGTACCTGCGCCACCTGCGCGCGCTGGGCCTGCCCCTGACCGACGAGCAGATCGAGGGCCGCTACGCGCGCTGGGCCGGAGACGGCCTCGAGTTGCGGCGGGGCGAGATCTTGATCTACGAGGGGAACGAGTAACCGCTACCCGCGAGCGGCCGTCAGCTCACGACCGGCCACGAGCGTGCCGCCGACGGTCTCGAGCAGCGGGCGTGCCTTCAGCAGCATCTCCTCCAGCTCGGCGTCGGCGTCGGATCCGGCGACGATCGCCCCGCCCGCGCCGATCCTGAGGCCCGCGGGCGAGGCCACGAGCGTGCGGATCACGACGCTGAGGTCCGCGGTGCCGTTCACGGAGAAGAATCCCAGCGCGCCGGAGTAGACCCCGCGCGGGCGACCCTCGATGCGGTCGATGATCTCCAGCGTGCGGAGCTTCGGCGCGCCCGTCATCGAGCCGGGAGGGAAGGCGGCCCGCACGCAGTCGATCGCGTCGGCGCCCTCGCGCAGGCGGCCGCGCACCACGGTCACCATCTGGTGAACGGTGGCATACGGCTCCACGACCATCAGGCCCGGGACCTCGACCGTTCCGAGCGCCGAGACCCTGCCGAGATCGTTGCGGACGAGGTCGGCGATCATCAGGTTCTCGGCGCGCGTCTTCTTGTCGCGGCGAAGCTCCGCCGCGCGGCAGGCGTCCTCGAACGGCTCGGCCGCCCGCGCCGCGGTCCCCTTCATCGGCCGCGACTCGACCATGCGGTTCCGATCCACCCGGAGGAAGCGCTCGGGCGAGGAGCTCAGCACCGACAGCTCCCCGAGCCGCAGCAGCGCGGCGAACGGCGCCGGGTTGCGCGTCCTCAGCGCGCGGTAGGCCGGCAGGGGGTCGAGGCTTTCCTCGCTGCGCAGCTCCGTGGTCAGGCAGACCTCGTAGGTCTCGCCCTCCAGGATCTCGCGCCGGCAGGCGGCAATGTTGGCCAGGTACGCGTCCGGGGGGTCATGCAGCTGGAAGCGGAGCGTGCCGGACGGCGCCGCGGGCGGCGGCAGCGGCGGGAGCTCCCGCGCGATCTCGCGTAACCGCCGCGCGGTCGTCTCTAGCCAGGCCTCGGCCGCTTCCGCGCCGGACGCGTCGGCGAGCGCCACCAGGTAGACGTGGCGCTCGAGGTGGTCGAACGCGATCAGCCGGTCGCAGAGCACGAGCGCCGCGTCCGGCAGCGCCGAGGCATGGACCGGCCGGGCTCCGCAATCGGCCTTTAGCTCATACCCGAGGTAGCCGGCAAACCCGCAGGTGAAGTCGAAAGGCAGCTCGGGGGCGTCGGCCCGCAGGCGCGCGAGCTGGTCGCGGCAGTAGTCGAGCACGCTCACGTTCCGCAGCTCGCGCCCCGAGGCGCCATCGACCGTGAGTGTCCGCGTTTCAACGTCGTAGCGCACGACCTGGCCGAGCGGGCCGTCGGGGGCGCCGACAAACGAGAACCGCGCCATCCCCGGGCCGGCGGTAGCGCTGTCGAGCCACACGGCGTGGTCGTGTTCGGCGTAGAGCGCGCCGACCACCGCCTCTGGCTCGCACCAGGTCTCGAGCCGCCGGCGGTGAACGCGGGCGCCTTCGGGCGCAAGGTGCGGGGCGGCGCGCGCCGGGTACGCGCGCCGGGCCGGGCGGCGTGCGGCGGGTGCACGCCGGGCAGGGGTGAGGTCGCGGAAGTTCTCGAGTATCCGGCGGCCGTGCCGGGTGCTTACGGACTCGGGATGGAACTGCACGCCGAACAGCCGGCGGTCGCGGTGCTCCAACCCCATGACGACCCCGTCGGGCGTCCAGGCCGTGACCCGCAGGTCGGCGGGCACGGTGCCGACGACGAGCGAGTGGTAGCGCACCGCGAGGAAGCCCTGCGGAATCCCGGCGAAGAGCGCGCTGTCGTCGTGGTCGATCGGGCTCAGGCGCCCATGCATGACCTCGCGCGCGTGCTCGACCGTACCTCCGGTCACGTAGGCGAGAGCCTGGTGGCCCAGGCACACCCCGAGCACCGGGACCTCGGCACGCACGAGCGCGTCCAGGGAGACGCCGACGTCCCGCGCGTGCTCGGGCCGGCCGGGACCGGGCGAGATCACGACGTTGTCGGCCCCGAGGAGGGCGAGTTCGTCCCACGGAAGCTCGTCGTTGCGCACGACCAGGGGCTCGCAGTTGTTGACCTCGCCCAGCAGATGGAAGAGGTTGAATGTGTACGAGTCGTAGTTGTCGATCAGCAGCGTGCGCAACCCGGCCCATATTGTCGCGCCCGCGGGGCGGCGGTGACGCGGCGCCGGCTGCGCGTCGCGGTTTTGGGCTCGACCGGCGGCTGGCACGCTGGTCGGCTGGAGCGAGCGCTCGCGGCGCGCGGCCACGAGTGCAGCTTCGCCCAGGTGACGCGAATGGTGGGACGCGTTGACGGCGGCCTCGGCGTGCGCTCGCGCGAGCTGGCGCTCGACGGCTGCGACGTGGTGCTCGTGCGCGGCATCCCGCGCGGCTCGCTCGAGCAGGTGGTCTTCCGCGTGGACGTGCTGCACGCGCTTGCCGCCGCGGGCGTGCGCGCGGTGAACAGCGCGCACGCGATCGAGCGAACGGTCGACAAGTTCCTCGCCTCGAGCCTGCTCGCGCGCGCCGGCCTGCCGACGCCTCGTACGATCGCCAGCGAGCGGCCGGCCGACGCCCTGGAGGCATTCGCCGAGCTGGGCGGCGACGTGATCGTAAAGCCACTGTTCGGCTCGATGGGAGTCGGGATCGTGCGCGTGGAGCATCCCGACGTCGCGGAGCGGGTGTTCCGCGCGCTCGAGGTCGAGCGTGCCGTGTACTACCTGCAGGAGACGCTGCTGCACGCGGGCCGCGACGTGCGGGCGCTCGTCGTCGACGACAAGGTGGTGGCCGCGATCGAGCGGACCGGCGATGGCTGGCGCACGAACCTCGCGCGCGGCGGGCGCGCGCGCCCCGTACGGCTCGACGCGAGGCAGGAGTACCTGTGCGTAGCCGCGGCGGCCGCCCTCGGCGCCGACTACGCCGGCGTCGACCTGCTACGCGCGCCCGACGGCCGCGACTACGTGCTGGAGGTCAACGGCATCCCCGGGTGGCAGGGCGTCGAGCGGACGACGGGGGTCGACGTGGCGGCCGCGCTGGCGGAGCACCTGGAGACGGTGGTCGGCTGAGCGCGCGTAAGTCGTCCCGCCCGATTGCGCCGCCGTGCAGGGCCGTGGCGACCAGCGCGCCGGCCGCCCCCGCTTCGGCCAGGGCACGCAGGTCGCC
>JACVRW010000033.1 GCA_014534235.1 Thermoleophilaceae bacterium
GAGCAAACCCGTGACCGCCTTTGACGATTGTCTCGTTCCTTCTTTCCCCGGCCTTCGGGGGCAAACGCCCAAGCCTCATCAGGCATGAGCGCCGAGCCGACGCTCCTGCTTCCTGAGCGCGTCTGAACCAACCGGCGTCGTTGTTCGCCTCGAGCTCTCGCAGGAGCTCGAGGCCGTCCGGCGGCCAGATGCGCAGAGCGTACGCTGGTGCCCGATGACCGCGGAGGCCGGCACAGCGCCACGCCTGTACGCCGCCACGGGCGACGCGATAGCCCGCCTGGACGAGGCCGACGGCGAGTGGAGCGTCGAGCTGTCACTCGCCGGGAGCGCCGTCCACTGCCTTGCGGTCGACCCGAGGGACCGCGAACGGGTGTACGCCGGGTCGCCGCGGGGCGGCGTATGGCGAACGGACGACGGCGGCACGAGCTGGACCCAGTGCTCGCCCCCGCAGCGAAGCGTCTTCTCCCTCGCCGTGAGCGCGGCCGACGGCGCCGTGTACGCCGGCACCGAGCCGAGCGCCCTCTACCGAAGCGACGACGCCGGTGCGAGCTGGCGTGAGCTCGACGCACTGCTCGAGCTCCCGTCCCGCCCGACGTGGAGCTTTCCTCCCCGGCCCTGGACGTCGCACGTGAGCTGGATCGCGCCGAGCCCGCACGACGCCGACCTGATCCTCGTCGGCATCGAGCTCGGCGGGCTGATGCGCTCGACCGACGCGGGCGCTTCCTGGCAGGACCACCGTCCGGGCGCGCAGCGCGACGTCCATTCGCTCGCCTGGCACCCGAGTGTCGAGGGTCGGGCCTACGAGGCCGGCGGTGGCGGCGCCGCGTGGAGCGAGGACCGGGGCGACACGTGGTACCCGGCGGACGAGGGGCGCGACCGCCACTACACCTGGTCGGTCGCCGTGGATCCCTACCACCCAGACCTCTGGTACGTCTCCGCGAGCACCGGGCCCTTCGCCGCCCACGGCCGCGGCGACCCGCGGGCCCGCATCTACCGGCGCCGCGACGGGCGGTGGCATGCGCTTACGGGCGGGCTGCCGGAGCCCCTCATGGCGATGCCCTACGCGCTGGTCGCCACCGAGGGCCGGCTCTTCGCCGGCCTCGCGGACGGGCAGCTTTGGGCGAGCGCCGATCGCGGCGACACCTGGCGCGGGTGCCCCGTCCGGGGCGAGGAGCTCACGGGGCTCCACGCGCTGGCGGCCGCGAGCTAAGCCACGCGCTCCAGGAAGTCCTCGTACAGCGTGACGAGGCCGTCCGGGCCGAAATGCACGTTCGCCCGAAAGTCGGTGTCCAGCGCTATGAACCGCACCCGCTCGTGACTCAGCGGGACGTAGCGCTGCGGCGAACGCCGCACAGCGAGATCCGGCACCGACACCCAGGTCATCTCGAAGTCCATCGGCGTGCGGTGCTCGAGCAGGTGCTCGCGCAGCACCGGCAGCGAGTTGAAGAGCGCCGAGGACGCAAGGTCGCAGTCGACGGCGCCCGCGAGCGCGGCCGGCTCGCCGCCGGGTGGCGGCATGTCGGTGGTGCCGGCCGCGTCGGCGCTCACCTGCCAGGTGCCATCCGGCGCACGAACGAGGTCAAGCCGTCGGGACCAGCCCGCCCCCGCCGCGTCCACGGTCAGCCGTGCGGTCGCGAAGCCCGGCGCCGTGTCGAGCGCGTACTGCAGCCGGTACGGCTCCGGCTGGATGCCGATCTGGGTGCCGCGCGCCAGCACGCGATCGGCGTGGAGCCAGACGTCCACGTACTCCGCCCGCCACTCAGCGAGCCCTCGCCAGACGGCGACCTTGTGCTCCCTCACCGAGCGTAGTCGGTGGCGCGACTCTCCCGGATGACCGTCACCTTTATCTGGCCCGGATACTCGAGCTCCTTCTCCACGTCCCGGGCGATCCGGTGGGACAGGAGCGCCGCCCCGTCGTCGTCGAGCTCGTCGGGATGCACGATCACGCGGATCTCGCGGCCGGCGTGCATCGCGTAGACCTTCTCGACGCCCTCGTGACGCATGGCGAGCGCCTCGAGGTCGTGCAGACGCTTCACGTACTGCTCGAGCGACTCCCCGCGGGCGCCGGGCCGGGCGCCGGACAGCGCGTCGACGATCTGCACGATCACGGCCTCGACGGTCTGCGGGTCGACCTCGTTGTGGTGCGCCTCCATGGCGTGCGCTACCGCCTCGCTCTCCTTGTAGCGGCGCGCAAGCTCGCCGCCGACGAGCGCGTGCGGCCCCTCGGCCTCGTGCGAGACGGCCTTGCCGATGTCGTGGAGCAGGGCGGCGCGGGCGGCCACGCGCGGGTCGGCGCCGAGCTCGTCCGCAAGCATTGCCGCGAGGCGCGCGCACTCCACCGAGTGGTGAAGCACGTTCTGGCCGTAGCTCGTCCGGAACTTCAGCTTGCCGAGCAGCTTGACGAGCTCCGGATGGACCGCGCCGACGTTCGCCTCGAAGACGGCCTGCTCGCCTACCTCGACGATGTGCTGGTCGATCTCCGACTTGGCCTGGTGGTACGCCTCCTCGATCCGAGCCGGGTGAATCCGGCCGTCCTGGAGCAGCCGGTCCAGTGTCAGCCGGGCGATCTCCCGTCGCACGCCGTCGAAGCCCGACAGCAGCACGGCGCCGGGGGTGTCGTCGATGATGAAGTCGATCCCGGTCAGGGTCTCTAGCGTCCGGATGTTGCGGCCCTCGCGGCCGATGATGCGCCCCTTCAGCTCGTCGGACTTCAGCTCCACGACCGAGACGGTGGTCTCTGCCGCGTGGCCCGAGGCCACGCGCTGCATCACCGCGGAGAGGATGCTGCGAACGCGGCGGTCGGCGTCGCGGCGGGTCTCCTCCTCCACCTGGCGCACGAGCCGGGCGCTCTCGTGCCGTAGCTCATCCTCCAGCTCGCGCATCAGGATCTGCTTTGCCTGCGCGGCGCTCAGTCCCGACAGGCGCTCGAGTTCCCGGATCTGCTCCCGCCGTGCCTCCTTCAGCTCCTCGCGGCCGTGGTCGAGATTGCGCTGCCGGTCGGCCAACGAGCGCTCGCGCTCGACGAGCTCGCCCTCCTGGATCCCGAGCGACTGCTCTCTGGCGCGCAGCCGCTCCTCGAGGCGGGCGATCTCCTCGCGGCGCGCGACGAGCTCTTGCTCGAGCGCCTCCTGCCCACCTCGTGCGGGCCGGCTACCGCCGGCGGCTGACCGCTCGGCCGTAGCCGCGCCGCCGCCGGCCGCATGTACGGCGCGGGGGCGCTGCACCACGAGCACCACTACGACCGCGACCGCGGCCGCGACGAGCGCCGCCAACACGATCTCCATTTCCAGTGTCTCCTCGCTCCGGCGCGACGCGCGCCGACTCCTCCTGTTTCGTCGAGCGGTGCGGCTCAGCGCCGCGAGACACCGGGCGTCATCTCAAGCGTGGCGCACGCGCTTCAGCGCGCGCGTCTGCTTCAGCTATGGACCCTCGCGAACGCTCCTTCCCCGTCGCTTCCGTTTGGGTCTCAGGGTCATGTTTCGCAAAACCGGTCGCTTCGCTCGCGGTCTTCAGATCCCGTCGCTTCCCTCCGGGATCTCGAGGTCCCGTCGCTTCGCTCGGTGATCTCGAGTAACAACGTCGCTTGGGTCACGGTTCTTGAGTTAGGGTCGATTTGCTCGCCTTTTCTGCCTCGCGGCGGCCGTGCCGACCGCCCTCACAGGAGGGTAACCGCGCGCGGTGGCGCTCGCAAGCGGCGGGAAGGGCGTCTCAGCGCCGGCAATCCGCCCGGATGCGTCATCCTGGACCGGTGACCTCGACCCCCGCCATCAGCCTCCGCGGAGTCGTCAAGCGCTTTGGAGCGATCACCGCCGTCGACGGGCTCGATCTCGACGTCCGGGAGGGCATCTGCCTCGGGCTGCTCGGGCCGAACGGGGCCGGCAAGTCGACCACGATGCGGATGCTCACCGCGCAGGCCATCCCAGACGAGGGGTCGCTCACCGTGCTCGGATACGAACTTCCGCGGGACTCGAAGCAGGCCCGCGCCGAGTGCGGGGTCGTGCCGCAGCTCGACAACCTCGACATCGAGCTGACCGCGCGCCAGAACCTGGCCGTATTCGCCCGGCTGTACCGGGTGCCGCGCGGCGAGCGGCGCGCCGCCGTCGAGCGTGCGCTCGAGATCGCGGGGCTCGGCGACCGCGCGGACACGCCGGTCGACGAGCTCTCCGGCGGGATGCGTCGCAGGCTCCTGGTCGCCCGCGGGCTCGTGCACCGGCCGCGCCTGCTGCTGCTCGACGAGCCCACGGTCGGGCTCGACCCGCAGGTGCGCCAGGAGCTGTGGGCGCTGATCGACGCGCTGCGCGCGCAGGGCACCACCATCCTCATGTCCACCCACTACATCGAGGAGGCGGAGCGCCTGGCCGACACCGTGGCGATCATGGCCAAGGGCCGGATCGTGGCGCGCGGGCGCCCGGCGGACCTGGTGCGCGCGCACGCTGGTGTGGAGACGCTCGAGGTCTACGGGCCGCCACCCCGGCTGGCCGAGGTGCGGGCCGCCGTCCAGGCACAGGGCTTCCGGACGCGCCGAACCGGGACGGCGGTGGCCATTCTCGGCGCCGAGAACGGCGACGGGCGCCTGCCCGAGGGCGTCCGCCGGGCGGCCTCGCTGGAGGACGTCTTCGTGCTGCTCACCGGCGAGGAGGTGGCGTGAGGAGCCTCGCCTTCGTGCCCGCGGCCGGCGAGGAGGCCGCATGAGGAGCCTCGCCGCTCCCGGCGTCCGCATCCGCCGGCTGCACCGCCTCGAGCCCGCCGCCATTGCGGGCGTCATGAGCCGCGACGCCACCAACTTCCGGACGTTCTGGAAGGCCACGACGTTCTCGTCGGTCATCGAGCCCACGATCTACCTGCTGGCCTTCGGCCTCGGAGTGGGGACGCTGATCTCCACCGTGCAGGGCCTCGACTACGTCCAGTATGTCGGCACCGGCATGGTCGCGACCTCGGTGCTGTTCGCCTCGGCCCTGTCGGCGATGTTCGGCACGTTTGTGAAGCACCGCTTCCAGCGGACCTACGACGCGATCCTGGCGGCTCCCGTCGACACCGAGGAGCTCGTGACGGCCGAGGTCCTCTGGATGAGTGCCCGCGCGGGCGTCTACGGCTGCGCGCCGTTGCTCGTCTCGATGCTGTTCGGCCTCGACCCCGCGCCCGGCATGCTCCTCGTCCCGTTCATCGGGTTCCTGACCGCCCTCGGGTTTGCCGGCTTCGGCGTCCTCATGGCGGCCGTGGTGTCGAAGATCGACAGCTTCAACTACGTCACGACGACCGTGATCACGCCGCTGTTCCTCGTTTCGGGCACCTTCTTCCCGATCGAGGAGCTCCCCGAGTGGGCCCAAGCCGTCGCGAACATCAACCCGCTCTATCACTGCGTCGAGCTCGTCCGCCACGCGGTATTCGGCTTCGAGACGATCGACGTGGCTCATGTAGCTGTGCTCGTCGGCTTTGCCCTCCTGATGTGGCGACTCGCGATCTGGAGGCTCGAGAAGCGGCTGATCGATTAGGCATGCGCACACGATCCGGACCTTCCGGTTTCGATCTGTCCATTACAGGTAACCGTCGAGGAGACCAACTCGACGCGAGGAGATTCGAGCATGGGCGAGACCGGCGAAACCGCGAGCACAGGAGACGGCGGCGCAGTTGACGAGAAGACGCAGACCCCGAGCGCTGCGGCACAGGAACGCGGGCCGGCCGCGGGCGGGGATGCCGAGCCCGTCGTGACGGATGCCGGTGGCGACGCCGCGGGTGGCGGCGGTAGGGCCAAGGCCGCTGCCGTCGCGGCCGGCACCGGCGCCGCGGTGGCTGGGATTGCGGGCGGGATCGCCGTCGCGGCACGTGACACCCGACGGCGTGTTCTCGGCCTTCCGATCGGCAAGCGCAGTCGCGTCCAGCGTGCCGCCGGCACCGTAGTCGACAAGGCACAGGAGCCGGCCAAGAAGCTGATCGCGCGAGTCGCACGCGCCAAGAGCGGGTAAGCGCGCCGCCGCTTCGGCGGATGCTCTTGCGGCCGTCTCAGGCCGCTCGGCGATCCTGAACCGAGGGCCGTTCGTATGCCCGCACCGCCTCATGCTGGCGCCGGGCGACGGCGCGGTAGGCGAGGTCGAGCGCGCGCTCGAGCTCGTATCGTGCCGGCTGCGCATCCATGCGGCAGCGCGATTGCGGGGACGCCCGGCCGGTTAGGCGGCCCGCCCCTCCGACGCGGGCCTTGTGGCGATCCTCTCCGCGGCCCCACCGTCCGCGGCGGCGCCCCTCTGGGCCGCGCCTCCGAGGGCGGCATCCTCAGGCGCCGGCGCGTTCGCGTCGGCGTCCACGGCCGCGAGCGGCAGTGCCGTCGGCTCGACCCCGAGTGTCTCGTAGATCTTGCGCTCGATCTCCCTGGCCACGCCCGGGTTCTCGCGTAGGTAGCCCTTGACGTTGTTGCGGCCCTGCCCGAGGCGCTCGTCGCCGTACGAGAAGAACGAGCCCGACTTCTGGACGATCCCGTGCGCGATCGCAAGATCGAGGATGCAGCCCTCCGAGCTGATCCCGAGGCCGTACTCGATGTCGAACTCGGCCTGCCGGAACGGCGCGGCGACCTTGTTCTTGACCACCTTCACCCGCACCCGGTTCCCGATCGCCTCGGTGCCCTCCTTGAGCGTCTCGATGCGGCGGATATCGAGCCGCTGGGACGCGTAGAACTTGAGGGCGCGACCGCCGGGTTGGGTCTCGGGCGAACCGAACAGGACCCCGACCTTCTCCCGAATCTGGTTCGTGAACACGCACAGCGTGTTCGCCCGGTTCAGGTTCCCGGCCAGCTTGCGCATCGCCTGCGACATCATTCGGGCCTGGACGCCGACGGTCTGATCGCCCATCTGGCCCTCCAGCTCCGCCTTCGGCGTCAGTGCGGCCACCGAGTCGATCGCCACCACGTCGACGGCGCCGGAGCGGATCAGGAGGTCGGTGATCTCGAGCGCCTGCTCGCCATGGTCTGGCTGGGAGACGAGCAGCTCGTCGATGTCCACGCCGATGCGCTTGGCGTATGCAGGGTCCATGGCGTGCTCGGCATCGATGAATGCGCAGATGCCCCCCATCCGCTGCGCGTTCGCGAGCACGTGGTAGAGCAGCGTGGTCTTGCCGGACGACTCTGGGCCAAACACCTCGACTATCCGCCCCCGTGGCAGCCCGCCCACCCCGAGCGCGAGGTCGAGCGACAGCGCTCCGGTGGGGATGGCGGACACCCGCACGGCCGCCGCCTCGTCCCCCATCTTCATGATCGAGCCCTGGCCGAACTGCCGCTCGATCTGGGTGATCGCGCCCTTCAGCGCAGAGTCGCGGGCCTGCGCCGCCTTCTGCTGCTCCCTGTCCATGCCTCTATCTCCTCAAGCTCTGGAGCCCCGAGCGTAGGAGTGCGGCCGGACGGTAAGTTCGCCCCCCCGGGAGCCAGGGATGCAACGCGGCGGGAGGCGTCATTCTTGGCGACATGTACGAGCACGCTCAGGCGAACTGGTTCAGGCGGATGGTCCGGCTCTCGGGCGCCCTGCGGCCGATGTCGTGGTTCTACGCCCGCACCGTCCACCACATCGACCGCGTCGTGTACCGGCTCACGCGCGGCGGCGCCACGTTCACCTCGTGGTTCGCAGGGCTCCCGGTCGTGATGCTCACCACCACGGGCGCGAAGAGCGGGCGGCGGCGCACGTTGCCGGTGCTCGGCGTCCCCGACGACGGCAGGCTCGTGGTGATCGCCTCCAACTACGGGCAGTACCGCAACCCCGCCTGGTACCACAACCTGCGTGCGAACCCGAGAGCCAGGATCGCCTTCGAAGGCGCCGAGCGGGAGGTCGTGGCGCGCGAGCTGACGGGCGAGGAACGGGAGCGCTGGTACGCGCGCGGCATCGAGATCTACCCCGGCTGGACCCACTACCGCAGGCGCGCCGCACATCGGGGGATCCCGGTCATCGAGCTGACCCCCGCGGATCGGTAGCCGAGCGGCGCGCGAGCGAGCCTGCTCAGGGTGGCAGCTCGAGCGAACCGTCGTCGTGGATCGTCCAGCGCGGGTTGTGGGCGACCTCCCACGGGTGCCCCTCCGGGTCCGCGAACACGCCCGAGTAGCCGCCCCAGAAGGTCGCCGCCGGCTCCCGGAGGACGGTGGCGCCCGCGCCCCGCGCCTCCTCGATCACGGCGTCCACCTCGTCGGGCGAGCGCGTGTTGTACGCCAGCGTTGTCCCGCCCCAGCCGCCGCGATCCTCGACGACGGTGTCCTCGGCCAGCGAAGCCCGGCTCCAGAGGGCGAGCACCATGCCGCCCGCCTGGAAGAAGACTACGTCGTCGCCCGGTTCCGCCCCGGTCGACCACCCGAGGGCCTCGTAGAAGGCTCGGGCGCGCGCGAGGTCCTGGACGCCGAGCGTGATCAGGCTGATTCGCTGCTCCATGCCCCGGCAGGGTACGCGCCGCGGGCGCAGCGAAGGCGCCGCGCGAACCGACGATTGTCAGGCGAACGCGTCGAGCGTCACCGCCAGCGCGACGATGACGATGGCCTCGGCCACAAGCAGGCCCTGGACGATGAACAGGTGAAGGCGCTGGGAGCGGCCAGCTCCCTTCCCGCGGCGCGGTCATGGTCGCAGCCGCGATGAAGTCGCGCGCGCTGCTCCGTGTAGGGCGAGGGCACGACCGTCCAGCGCGGGATCTCCGGATCCTGGCCGGCGGCGGCGAGGGCGGGGACATCCGCCCGGGTCCAGGCGGGCAGCATGACCTCCCCATCGCGGAGCGGCGGATCTGGCAGCGTCAGGCGGGCCACGGCGTCAAGTTAGAGAGAGCCGCCGGCGCGCGAGCGGCTCGTAGAGCGCGCCCTGTGGACGCAACGTCGAGCGGTACAGAGTCAGCTCCCGCGCGACGAACGGCTCGTCCGGCGGCGCATTCCCGAGCGGCGGCGCCCGGCGCACGCCCCTCTTGACGCGCGCCAGCGTCATGTGGGGCCAGAACGGTCGCTTCTCGGGCCGATACCACCGTCCCGCCTCGAGGGCGCCCGACACGGCCGCCTGCAGCTCGACGGCCCGGCCGTCCTCGTCATCGAGGTCGAGGGCGAACAGCCGCGGGTCCCGCGGGGGGAGCGGGCGAACGCCGGCGGGCGTCAGCAGCGGCGGCGCGCAGCTTGCGGCGGCGTCGAAGGCCGCGGCTGCGATCCGATCCACGGCCGACTCGTCTTGCCAGGCGAGGAACGCCAGCGTGACGTGCAGGGCCTCGGGACGCACTGGACGGAGATCCTGGCGGCCGGCGATGAGGCGGTCGCGCCACTCGACGAGGTTGCCGCGCGCGGCCTCCGGGAGGTCCAGCGCCACGAACATGCGCGCGCGCGGGCCGCTCAGGGAGCGTCGTCTCCTCCGCCGCTCAGGAGCCGGTGAAGCAGGTGCATCGCCACCGTCGTCGAGCGCTCACGGATGTCGGACCGCCCGCCCGGCAACAGCAGCGTGCGGGTCAGGGACCGCCCGTCGCCGAGCCGCACGCACCAGCAGACGGTGCCCACCGGCTTATCGGGGGTCCCGCCGCCCGGCCCGGCGATGCCGGTCACGGCCGCCGCAGTGTCCGCCTCGAACCGGCCGAGCGCCCCGCGGGCCATCGCCTCCGCCACGGGCTCCGACACCGCTCCGTGCTCCTCGATCAGGCGGGGATCCACCCCCAGCAGCTGCGTCTTCGACCGGTTCGAGTAGACGACCGCGCCGCCGGCGACGTACTCAGAGGCGCCGGCCCGCTCGGTGAGCCGGGCGGCGAGCAGACCGGCGGTACACGACTCCGCCGTGGCGACCCGGCGCCCGGCCAGCGCCTCTGCCACGAGGTCGTCGATGCGCGTGCCATCGGTGGAGTAGAGCTCGCGCGGGTGGCGGTCGCCGACAAACGCCGCCAGGGCCTCGTACGCCGCGGTCGCGTCCGGCTCCAGGCGGCTCACCACCTCCAGCTCCCCGCCGCGCAGGCAGGTGGTGATCTCGAGCCGATCGAACCCGTGGATCCGGCTCTCGGCTTCCCGCAGCGTCTCCGCGAGGGCCGACTCCGGGAGCCCGAACAGCCGCATGGTCCGCTGCGTGTAGCGCGTGCGTGCGGCGATTGCGGCCTGCACGGCGTCCGTTGCGAGCGCCACCTCCCACATCGGCTGTAGCTCCCGCGGCGGCCCGGGAAGGACGACCACGACCGGACTGCCCGGCACGACGAGCCCGGGGGCCGTCCCGACCGGGTCGATCACCTCGGCGCCCTCGGGGATCAGCGCCTGCTTGCGGTTCGCCGCGCGCACCGCCTCCGGATCCCAGTAGCGAAACCGCTTCATGAGCGGGCGAAGGATCTCGCCGATGCGCTCCTCGAGCGCCTCGTCGAGCACGAGCCTGCGCCCCGAGAACCGCGCGACGACCTCGACGGTCATGTCGTCCGCGGTCGGCCCCAGCCCGCCGCTCGTGAGGATCATGTCCACGCCCTGGTCGGCAAGGAAGCGGAGCTGGGCCTCGATGTCCCGCGGGCGGTCGCCGCAGATCGTGATGTGAGCCAGGTCGACCCCCAGCTCAAGCAGCCGGTCGGACAGCCATGGACCGTTGCGGTCACGCACGCGGCCGGTGAGCACCTCGGTGCCCGTCACGACGATGCCCGCTCGTGGCGTCACCGGCCCGGTCAGACGCACGGGCGCTCGGGCGGCGGCAGCGGCCGGCGGGACCGCGGCCGGAACACGAAGCCCACGGGATCGGGCCCGCGCTCGAGCGGCAGCAGCCGGCCGTTGACGCGCAGCCGGACGTCGGTCTTGCCCAGGTTCACGCGCAGCCTCCGGCCCCTGAACGCCTGGGAGGCATCGAGGATGCCCTCGAAGATCACCGGCGTGCCGGGCCCCCTGTCGATGCAGACGTAGGTCGGCGTGATCGGCGTGATGCGCAGTCGGACGCGCCGGGGCACGGCCGCTCGCTCCCGCTCGCGTCGGGCCTCCCGGCGCTCCGGGCTCGTGGCGGTCGGCTGGGCGACGTCCGCCTCGTCGTCCCCCGTGAGGAGACCGACGGCCACGAGCGCCGCGACGATGGCGGCCAGTGCGAGGACCAGCACGGACCCCGGCCCGAGCCGCGGCCGGCGGCGTCGCCGGTCGCGTGCGGCGGCCTGCGGACCGAGCGTGTGGACGACGTCCACCTCGTCGCGTCGCTCGTGCGTCTGGCGGTACTCCTCGATGAGCGGGTGTGGGTCGAGACCCAGCATCTCGGCGTAGGTGCGCAGGAAGGTCTTGACGAAGGTTGGGCCCGGCAACATCCCGAACTCCTCGTTCTCCAGCGCCCGCAGGTACTTCGCCCTGATCTTGGTGCGGTTCTCGACGTCTGCGATGTCGAGATGGCGCCGCATCCTTGCCTCGCGAAGCGTCTCCCCGATCGTGGGCATCCCAGGAGCCCATTGTGGCGAAGCGGGCTAGTCGTCGGAGGACGTCGCGACCGCGGGCTCGGAGACCTGGTCCAGCACCCGAGGTAGGTCCGCCTCGGTGATGAGCACCTGGCGAGCCTTTGAGCCCTCGTAGCCGGAGATGACCCCGCGGCGCTCCATCATGTCGATCAGGCGGCCGGCGCGCGTGTACCCCACGCGGAGGCGGCGCTGCAGCATCGACGTGGAGGCGGTGCCCATCTGCACGACCGTGGCGATCGCCTCTCCGAGCAGGTCGTCCCGGTCCGGGTCGAAGTCGCCGTCCCCGCCGTCGGCGTCCTCTTCGGCGTCGACCGCCTCGAGCAGCTCCTCGTGGAGCTCCGGCTCACCCTGGCGGCGCCACTCCTCGGTCAGGCGCTCGATCTCCTCCTCCGTGATGAAGGCGCCCTGGATCCGCGCGGAGCGCGACTCGCCGGCGGGCCGGAAGAGCATGTCGCCCTGTCCGAGGAGTGACTCAGCGCCGTTCTGGTCGAGGATCACCCGCGAATCCGTCTGCGACGAGACGGCGAAGGCGATCCGCGCCGGGACGTTTGCCTTGATCATCCCGGTGATCACGTCCGCGCTCGGGCGCTGTGTGGCGAGGACGAGATGGATACCTACGGCCCGCGACTTCTGGGCGAGCCGGATGACCGCGTCCTCCACGTCGGCGGGGGCGACCATCATCAGGTCGGCCAGCTCGTCGATCACGCAGAGGACGTAGGGGAGCGGGGGTTCGCCCTCCCGGGCGCGCACCCGGTTCAGCTCGGGCAGGCTGCGCGTCTTGACCCGGCTCATCACCGCGTAGCGCTCCTCCATCTCGGCGAGGAGGTTGCCGAGGACGTTGGCGGCCAGCCGCGGGCTCGTGACGACCGGCGTGAGCAGGTGCGGGATCCCCTCGTAGTGGTTCAGCTCCACCCGCTTTGGGTCGACCAGCACCATGCGAACCTCGTTCGGCGAGGAGCGCAGGAGCACGGACGACAGCATCGCGTTCACGCAGCCGCTCTTCCCCGAACCGGTAGTGCCCGCGATCAGGATGTGCGGCTGCTTCGCCAGGTCTGTCCCTATCGCCTTGCCCGCGATGTCCTTGCCGAGCCAGACGGACAGCGGTGACCACCCATGCGGCGCCTCCTGGAAGACGTCGCCAAGGTGGACCGTCTTCCTCACTCGGTTCGGCACCTCCACGCCCACGGCCTGCTTGCCCGGGATCGGGGCGAGGATCCGCACCTGCTCCGCCGCGAGCGCGTACGCCAGGTCGTCCTTCAGCTGGGCGACCTTGGACATCTTGATCCCCGGCGCCAGGCGCAGCTCGTAACGGGTCACGTGCGGCCCTGTCACGGTCCCGAGGACACGCGCCTCCACGCTGAAGTGGCTGAGCGCCTCCACGAGCTGCGCTCCCACCCGCTCGATCCCCTTCGCGTCGAGCTTCTGCGCGCCGTTCGATCGCTTCAAGAACGACGGGTTGGGCAGGCGATAGTCGAGGTCTTCGGACTCCGTGACGGGCGAGCGCCGGTTTCCCATCGGCGTGAGCGCCGCCCCCTCCGGCTCGTCCTCCGTGACCGGGTCGGGCTCCTGCTCCTCGGGCTGCTCCTCGCCCGGTGCCGGCGCCTCCGCCGGCGCGGGCTCCTGCGGGTGCTCGCCGAGGACGTCCGGGTAGCGCTCGGACGCGTCGAGCGCGGGCGCCTCCACGTGCGTCGCGCGCACCACCGGCTCCTCGTCCTCGGGCTCGGGCGGCCGCACGCGGGCGGATTCCCTCGCCGGGCGGAGCGCCGTCTGCGGCCCAAACGTATGGGCGGTGCGCCGCACCCGCTCGGTCGTCGTGATCGCTGCGTTGCCCGTGGCGCTCATGATCCCGGCCAGCGAGGCGCCGGTGACCAGCAGCACGCCGGCCAGCAACAGGAAGACACAGAGGATGTGCGAGCCGGCCTCCGAGAAGAGCTTCGAGCTCCCCCAGAAGAGGAGCTCGCCGACCAGGCCGCCGTGGTGCTCCAGGTAATTCGGGTCGAGGAAGCCGTCGCGCGGGGTGTCGCCCGGGCCGAGCCCGAGCGTGCCGGCGGCGAGGCCGAGCATCAGGGCGGCGGCGAGGCAGAGCGCCCCGGTCTTCAACGGATGCGTCGCCGGCAGCACGGGTCGCACGACCAGCGCCGCCCCGATCGCGAAGAGCACGATCGGCGCCGTGTATCCCACTCCGCCGAACAGGAACAGGATCCCGTCCGCCATCGCCTCGCCCACGCGGCCACCGGCCCAGCCGAGGTAGAAGACGCACGCCAAGAGGGCCGCGAAC
Source organism: Thermoleophilaceae bacterium (assembly GCA_014534235.1). GTDB lineage: Bacteria > Actinomycetota > Thermoleophilia > Solirubrobacterales > Thermoleophilaceae > JACVRW01. The sequence continues at coordinate 13,655 of JACVRW010000033.1, forward strand.
GCCACGAGGCCCAGGCCGATCACGTCCCGCTGGCGCTGGTCGAGCTCCGGCAGCTCGAACGGAGGCCAGTAGCCCCGGTTCGAGCGTCGCGTGCGGCGGCGGGCCATCGCGGTCGTTTTCGACGGAGGGCTCATTCACCCTCCTACCATTGGCCCCATGGCGGGCCGCCCCCGTGTGCTCGTGGTTGAGGACGACGTCGACATCGCCGGCGTGCTCCGCCGCTCCCTCGACAAGGAGGGCTATGAGGTGCGCGTGGCGGGCGACGGCGAGACGGCGCTCTCGGAGTCTGGTCTGTTCGAGCCGGACGCCGTGGTTCTCGACCTGGGGCTCCCCCGGCTCGACGGGGTCGAGGTCTGCCGGCGCCTGCGCGAGGACGGCGACGTTCCGATCCTGATCCTGACCGCCCGCGACGCACTTGACTCGCGCGTCGAGGGGCTCGACTCCGGCGCCGACGACTACCTCGTCAAGCCGTTTGAGCGCGCCGAGCTCTTGGCCCGCCTGCGGGCGCTCCTGCGCCGGCGACCGCCGCGCGGCAGCGCCTTCATCGTGGTCGGCGACCTGCGGCTCAACCCGGACTCCCGCGAGGTGTACCGCGGCGACCGCAAGCTGGAGCTCACCGCCCGCGAGTTCGAGCTCCTCGAGCATCTCATGCGAAACGAGCGGATCGTCGTCTCGCGCCAGGCGCTTCTCGACGAGGTCTGGGGCTACGACCCGTTCGCCGAGACCAACACCGTCGACGTCTTCATCTCGAATCTCCGCCGCAAGCTCGAGGCCGGCGGCGAGCCCCGCATGCTCCACACCGTGCGTGGGGCCGGCTATGTCGTGAGGCCCGCGTGAGGACCCGCCTGCCGGTCAAGCTGAAGCTCGCCATGGTCAGCGCGGCGCTGACCTTCATCATCCTCTGCCTGTTCGCGGTGGTGATCGGGGCGCTCGCGGAGGAGCGGATCCGGAACAACTTCGACGACGATCTCCTCGCCACCGCGGCCGACCTCCAGGAGCGGCTCACCGTCGAGCCCGGTCCAGATGGGTTCGGGCTCGACCGGGAGGACGAGAGGCTGCTGGAGAGCTTCGCCGCGGGCAGCGCGGAGGTCCGGGTCCTCAGTCGCGGCGGCCGATTCAACCTGTTCCCATTCCAGGGAGCGCCGGACCTCGGCCCCCCGATCGACGGCGTGGTCGACGCAGGGGAGCTTCGCGTGGTCTCCCGCCCGCTCGTGGCGGCCGGCGTCCGGGGGGGCGGCCTCGACGACCCGCTTCCGCGGCCCGTCGTGGAGCCGGTCTTCTGGGTGCAGTACGCGAAGCCCGAGCGCAGCGTCCAGCAGACGATCAACCGGGTCCGCGTCTTCCTCGCCTTCGGCGTGCTCGGCGGCACGGCCCTCGCGTTCCTCGGCGGGCTGCTGGTGGCGCGGCGTGCCATGCGCCCGATCGCCGGGCTTACGCGCGCCGCTCGGGAAGTGGCTCGGACGCGCGACCCCGACGTCACCCTGCCCGCCCCGCGCGCGAACGACGAGGTGGCGGACCTCGCGCACACCTTCGAGGACATGCTGCGTGAGCTGAGCCAGGCACGCGACGAGAGCGAGGCGGCGCTCGCGCGTCAGCGTGAGTTCGTGGCCGACGCCTCCCATGAGCTCCGGACGCCACTCACGAGCATCCTCGCCAACCTCGAGCTGCTCGAGGCGGAGCTCGAGGGAGAGCAGCGGGAGATGGCGAGCTCGGCGCTGCGCTCGTCGCGCCGGATGCGCCGCCTGGTGGCCGACCTCTTGCTGCTGGCCCGCGCCGACGCCGGGCGGGAGGCGACCAAGGCCCCCGTCGACCTCGCGGCGGTCGCCCGCGAGGCGGCGGAAGAGGCGGGCGCCCTGTCCGAGGACCACCCGGTGTCGCTCGACGCACCCGAGCCGGTGGTCGTCACCGGCGTGGCCGACGACCTCCACCGCCTTGCCGGCAACCTGGTGGAGAACGCGCTGATCCATACGCCACCGGGCACGCCGGTGACCGTGTCGGTGCGGCGGGACGGATCCTCGGCGGTACTCGAGGTGGCCGACCGCGGGCCGGGCGTCCCGCCGGAGATGCGCGAGCGCGTGTTCGAGCGCTTCGCCCGGGCGGGAGGTGACGGCACGGGCCATCGGGGTAGCGGTTTGGGGCTGGCGATCGTCCGCGCGGTCGCCGACGGTCACGGTGGCCGTGTCGAGCTGCGGGACGCCGCAGGCGGCGGCGCCAGGCTCGTGGTTACGCTGCCGGCGGCGCCCGCTGCGGCGGCCGCGTCTTCCGGGGCTGCACGCGGCGCGCTCCGATCGCGCCGGTAGCGTGTTGTCACCGTCTGAGCTCGCACCTGGATCTCTCGGAGGACCTTCATCGTGAAGTCGATCGTGCGCCGGCGACCGTCGCCCGCCCTCGTCATATCGCTCATCGCACTCTTCATATCGCTGGGCGGCGTCTCCTACGCCGTCGCAACGGGCTCCATCGACAGCCGCGAGATCAAGGACAACACGGTCCGGACCGTCGATCTGCGCAATAACGACGTCCGCACGCGCGACCTGCGCAACAACGAGGTCCGCGGTCGGGACATTCGCAACAGCACGCTCCAGGGCCGCGACGTCGCGCTCGACACGCTCACGGGCGACGACATCGACGAGTCGCGGCTCGACAAGGTGGCGACCGCGGCGAACGCGGACAGCGCGCAGACGGCGAACAGCGCCCTGAGCCTCAACGGGCTCCGGCTGCTGCCGATCAAGCACCGGAGCGGCAACGTGACGGGGCAGACCGTCTTCGACGCCGCCGGGCTACAGCTCGCCGTGAGCTGCGCCGGCGGTAACGAGCAGTTGCAGGCACGCACCACGATCGCGGGCGGCGAGATCACCGTCATCTCGAACGATGCCGCCGCCGCTGACGGGACCGCCACCCAGCTCGTCCACAGCCTGGACGACGACTTCGACCCCGGCGAGGACTTCGATCTCGAGGACACCGCCACGGCCTCGGACGACCGCATCTACCAGCTCCACTACCTTGGCGGCAACGGGGCGGACGTCACCGCGCAGCTCATTACCGACGACGACCTCGGGGCGAGCGACTGCGTGGTCAGCGGATACGCCGTGGTCGCCGACTGACGCGTCGACTTCAGCCCGGTTGGGAGGCCCCGACAGACCGGCGGAACCTATCGGCCGCTCCCTTCGAAGCCATCTGCGTTGGGGGCTGTAGCCGGCGCCGAACGCAGATCTCGTGGGATCGACCCGCCGCCGCTCCGCCAAGCAGCCCGGCTCAGACCTCCACCACCACCGGCAGCACCATGGGCCGCCGGCGCAGGCGCTCGTAGACGAACTCCGCGACGTCGTCGTGGAGGTGGTTCTGGAGCAGGTCGATCTCCCGGATCTCCTCGTCCGCCGAGCGCGCCAGTGAGCTGTTCACGGCGTCGCGGAGCTCCGCGAGGAAGCCGTCGCTCTCGTCGAGGAACGGGACGCCGCGGCAAATGATCTCCGGCGGGACGACAGAGCGGCCGTCCTGCTCGGAGATCGTCGCGACGACGATGAATATTCCGTCGGCAGACAGCATTCGCCGGTCGCGCAGGGCGACGTCCTCGATGTCGCCGACGTCCACGCCGTCGACGAAGATCATGCCGGCCTGCTCGCGCTCGCCGAAGCGGGCGCCCGTGGCGTCGATATCGAGCGGCAGCCCGTTCTCGCCGCGGAAGATCCGCTCGCGCCCGACTCCCACCGCCTGCGCGAGCTCGCCGTGCAGCCGCAGGCGGCGATGGTCGCCGTGCACCGGCATCACGTACCGCGGCCGGGTCAGGTTGACCATGAGCTTGAGCTCCTCCGCGTAGCCGTGCCCCGACGCGTGCACCGGCACGTCGCGCGGCGTGATGACGTCCGCCCCGAGGCGGTATATACGGTCGATCGTCTCGTTGACGGCCCGCTCGTTGCCCGGGATCGGGGTGGCGGAGAAGATCACCGTGTCGCCGTCGTGGAGGTCCACGTTCGGATGATCCCCGTGGGCCATCCGCCGCAGGGCGGACAGCGGCTCCCCCTGGCTGCCGGTGGATAGCACCACCAGGCGGTGATCGGGGTGGTCCTCGATCTCCTTCGGGCCCACGAGCATCCCCTCCGGTATGTCGATGTGGCCGAGCATCCGCCCGATGTTCACGTTCTTGCGCATCGAGCGGCCGACCAGCGACACCCTGCGGCCGACGGCGCCCGCGGCGTCCACGACCTGCTGCACCCGGTGGATGTTCGACGCAAAGCAGGTGACGACGATTCTGCCCTTGCAGCGTGAGAAGACCTCCACGAGCTTCGGACCGACGCTCGACTCGGACGGCGACATGCCGGGCCGGTCGGCGTTCGTGGAATCCCCGCAGAGGAGCAGCAGCCCGTCCCGGCCCAGGTCCGCGAGCCGCGACACGTCCGCCGGCACGCCGTCGACCGGCGTCTGGTCGAACTTGTAGTCGCCGGTCACGAGCGTGGTGCCGAGCTCGCACGTGAGCGCCACCGCGAACGCGTCCGGGATCGAGTGCGCCATCTTCACCATCTCAATCGAAAATGGTCCGGCCTGAAAGGTCTGCGTCGCGAGCACATCCTCCACGGGCACGTCGCGAAGGCGGTGCTCGTCGAGCCTCGAGCGGACCATCGCCGCCGTAAGCGGGCCGCCATACACCGTGAGGTCACGGCCGAGCTGGCGCAACACGAACGGCAGAGCGCCCACGTGGTCCTCGTGGGCGTGCGTGAGAACGATCGCCTCGACGGCCTCCGCCCGCTCGCGCAGGTAGGTGAAGTCGGGCAGCACGAGATCGATGCCGAGCTGGTCGGGGGCGGGGAACATCAGCCCGGTGTCGACGACGACGATCCGGCCGTCGTACTCCACGACCGTCATGTTCTTCCCGATCTCTCCGAGCCCGCCGAGAGGCAGGACGCGGAGCCTGCCGTTGCTCAAACCGCCGCCAGGAGGTTGTGGCGCTCGAGTGCCTCGCGGATGACGGCCGTCTCGGCCTCGTCAGCGTCGACGAGCGGGAGCCGCAGCCCACCCACCTCGTGCCCCACGAGGTTGAGCGCCGCCTTCACGGGGATCGGGTTGGTCGTGACGGTGAGGGCCTTGTAGAGGTCGCGGAGGCCGTCCTCGATCTCGTGTCGCCGATCGCGCTCGTCCACGATCCGGCGCATCTCCCGGCCGACGAGGTGGGAGGCCACGAGGATGCCCCCCGTCCCGCCGAGGTCCATTACCCTGGCCAGGATGTCGTCGTTCCCCGCCAGGAGGTCCATGCCGTCGATCGGCGCGATGTCGTCGTAGCGGGCCTGCTTCACCGCGACGACGTTCTGGATCTGGGCGAGCTCGGCCAGCAAGTCGTTGGGCATGTCGGTGCCGGTGCGGCTCGGGATGTTGTAGGCCACGATCGGCCTGTCGGTGGCGGCCGCGACGGCCTCGTAGTGGGCCTTGATCCCGCGCCGGTTCGGCCTGACGTAGTACGGGGTCACGACGAGCATCGCGTCGACACCGATCGCGGTCGCCCGCTCGGTGAGCTCCACGGTGTGGTGGGTGTCGTAGGTGCCGGTGCCGGCGATCACGATCGCGTCGCCGGACTCGGCGACCCCGAGCTCCCACAGACGGAGCTTCTCCTCGTCGGTGAGCGTCGCCCCCTCCCCGGTGCTGCCGGCCAGCACCAGCCCCTCCGAGCCGTTCTCGAGCAGGTGATGCATGAGGCGCACGGCGGCGTCCTCGTTGAGGGCGCCGTCACGGTCGAACGGCGTGACCATGGCAGTGATGATGCCGCCGATGTGCATGGCCTCCGAGCACCTTACCGCGCCGCGAACCCTTCCGGCACATTCACTGCAAATGGCAGAATTCGGTGCCGCACGATGCGAAGGGAACGCGACTACAGCCACCGGACGACGGTCCAGAAGCTCGGGGTCGAGCCCGATCAACGGGTCGAGATCACGGGCGACGTCGGTCCCGGGCTGCGCCGCGACGTGAAAGAGGTCCTCGGCCGCGGCCTCGTTCGCTCCGGCGAGCTGGACGGAGCGATTGTGCTGGTCGAGTCGGAGGACGAGGCGAAGGAGGCGCTCCTGCGCTACCGTCCGCGCATCCGGGACACCGGCTACCTCTGGATGATCACCCGAAAGCGTGGCCACGAGCGGTACCTGAACCAGATGGCGCTCGTGCCCCACGCGAAGCGGCTCGGCCTGATCGACAACAAGACCTGCTCGATAGACGAGGAGCGCTCGGGGATCCGCTTCGTGGTGCCGCGCTCGCTCCGAGGGAACGGCCGGAAGCCGGCGGCCTGACGCGCGACTGATCGTGGCGCCGGGGCCGGCGCGGATCGGCTACAGCAGGTGCTCGAGTCCCACCGTCGGCGAGCGCTCGAGGGACGCCACCTTCCGCACGGCGAGCAGCACGCCCGGCATGAACGATTCGCGGGCGGTCGAGTCGTGACGGATGGTCAGCGTTTGGCCGGGTCCCCCGAAGACGACCTCCTGGTGCGCCACGAGGCCCGGCAGCCGCACCGAGTGGATCGGCTCGTGCACGTTGCCCCCCGCCGCGCGGACCAGGTCGGCGGTGCGCTTGGCGGTCCCGGAGGGGGCGTCGAGCTTGCGGTCGTGGTGCAGCTCGACGATCTCGCATTCGGGCATGTGCGGCGCCACGCGCTGAGCCAGCTCCATCATCAGCACCGCCCCGATCGCGAAGTTGGGCGCCACGAAGAGGTTCGCCGATCCGACGCCCTCGAGGGCCGAGAAGTCGGCGCCGGTGGTGCCCATCACGCAGTGGACGCCGGCCTCGAGGCAGGTCCGGGCGTTCTCCACGGCGGCATCCGGGGTCGTGAAGTCGACCACCACGTCGGCGTCGCCCAGGACGTCGACGAGCGCGGTGTCGAGCAACGGGTCGGCCCGGCCGACCAGCGACAGGTCGTCGGCGGCTTGCACGGCGTCGCAGACGGTCTGCCCCATCCGTCCGGCGGCGCCGCAGACCGCGACGTTGATCATGCCGCGAGCGCCGGAGACACCGCCTCGACCGCGGCGCGGAACGAGTCCTCGTCCGCCCCCACGCACGCGGCCGACATGCGGTCCGGGCGGTAGAGCTCGCGGGCGAGCGCCACGACGTCCTTGAGCGTCACGGCGTCGAACGCGGCCAGCACCTCGTCCACCGTGAGCAGCGGCACGCCCATCAGGACGGAGCTTCCCAGCCGGTTCATGCGCGTCAGCGTGCTCTCCATCGACAGCACGGTCCGGCCCTTCACGTTCTCCCGCGCCCGCTCGAGCTCCTCCTCGCTCACGCCGTCCTCCTGCAGCCGCCGCAGCTCGTTTCCGATCACGTCCATCGCCTCGCCCACGTTGTCCGGTCGGGTGCCGACGTAGATCGCGACCTGGCCAGAGTCCGCGTAGTGGCTGACGTAGGAGTAGACCGCGTAGGCGAGCCCACGCTTCTCGCGCACCTCCTGGAAGAGGCGTGAGGAGGTGGACCCGCCCAGGATCGTGTCGAGCACGCGCAGCGCGAACCGGCGCTCGTCGCCGCGGGAGATGCCAGGACCGCCCAGACAGAGGTGGTACTGCTCGGTGTCCTTGCGGAAGAAGCGGAGTGCGGGCATGGAGCCGTTCGGGGACAGGGAGAGCGTCGGGACCGAGCCGGCGCGGCCGACGGCGGACTCGACCAGCTGCACGATCCGGTCGTGCTCGAGGTTGCCCGCGGCCGCGACCACGATGTTCCCTGCCACGTAGCGTCCGTCGTGCCACGCCGCGATCTCCGGCACGGGGACGGAGGAGACGACCTCGGCGCGGCCGATGATTGGCCGCCCCAGCGGGTGGTTGCCGAAGATCGCCTCGGCCAGCACGTCGTGGACCTTGTCCTGGGGCTCATCCTCATACATGGCGATCTCCTCGATCACCACCTGGCGCTCGGACTCGATGTCCGGATACGTGGGGCGCAGCACCATGTCCTGGAGGACGTCGAACGCGCGCTCGAGGTGGCGGTCGAGGAAGCGGGAGTGGACGGACGTCGTCTCCTTGCCGGTCCCGGCGTTGACCTCGGCTCCCATTGCGTCGAACGCCTCGTCGATCTCGCGCGAGCTGAAGCGCTCAGTGCCCTTGAAGAGCAGGTGCTCGAGGAAGTGCGAGATGCCAGCCTGATGATGGCCCTCGTCGCGTGAGCCGGTCCGGATCCAGAAGCCGAGCGCGATCGACCGCACCGAGGGCATCGCCTCAGTGACGACCCGCACGCTCGAGTCGAGCGTTGTCAGTCGAGGCGGTTCCGTGCTCACTCGGCGCGCTCGCGCTCCCGGTCGCGGTCGCGCGGCCGGCGGTCGCGCCGCCCACCGTCGCGCCGCCCGCGGCCGTTGCCGCGATCGCCGCGCGGGCCGCGGTCACCCGTGCCCATGGCGGCGAGCTCGTCCGCGGACTTGCCCTCGATCTCCGGGTCGTCGACGAGGCGGAGCCCGATGCGCCCGCGCTCGCGGTCCACCTCTACCACCTTCACGTGGAGCACGTCCCCGCGATTCACGACCTCCTCCACCGTGTTCGGGCGCTTGCCCGGAGCAATGTTGGAGATATGCAGCAGGCCGTCGGTGCCCTTCGCGAGCTCGACGAAGGCGCCGAAGGTGGTGGTCTTCACCACCCTGCCGGTGAACTCGTCGCCGACCTCGACCTCCTTGGTCATCTGGCGGATTCGATCCACGAGGGCGTCGCCCTGCTCGCCCGTCTGGGCGTAGATTCGCACGGTGCCGTCGTCCTCGATGTCGATCTGGGCGTCGTACTCCTCGGAGAGGGCACGGATCGTCTCCCCGCCCTTCCCGATCACGGAGCCGATCTTCTCGGTGTCGATCTGGATCTGCGAGATCCGCGGCGCATATGGCGACAGCTCGGGACGCGGTTCGGCGATGGCCTCGCGCATCTTGTCCAGGATGGTCAGGCGGGCGTCCTTCGCCTGCGCGAGCGCGTCACGCAGGATCTCGAACGTCACGCCGGCGATCTTGATGTCCATCTGGAGCGCGGTGATTCCGTTCGCGGTGCCGGCGACCTTGAAGTCCATATCGCCGAGGTGGTCCTCCACGCCCGCGATGTCGGTGAGGACGATGTAGTCCTCGCCCTCCTTTATGAGGCCCATCGCCACGCCGGCCACCGGCGCGCTGATAGGCACGCCCGCGTCCATCAGCGAGAGTGTCGAGCCGCATACCGAGGCCATCGACGACGACCCGTTGGACTCGAGGATGTCCGAGACCACGCGGATCGTGTACGGGAAGTCATCGATCCTTGGGACCACCGGGAGCAGCGCCCGCTCGGCGAGCGCCCCATGGCCGATGTCGCGGCGCTTCGGCCCGCGCATGAAGCCGGCCTCGCCCACCGAGAACGGCGGGAAGTTGTAGTGGTGGAAGTAGTGCTTGGCCTCCTGAAGGCCGAGCGTGTCGAGGCGCATCTCGTCGCGCGTCGTCCCGAGCGCCGCCACCGAGAAAGCCTGGGTCTGACCCCTCGTGAAGATCGCCGAGCCGTGTGTGCGCGGGGCGGCGGGCACCTCGATCCAGATGTCGCGGATCTCGCCGGCCGCGCGCCCGTCCGGGCGCTTCTTGTCCACCGCGATCCGCTTGCGGATGATGTCCTTCTCCAGCTTGTCGAATGCGAGCTGGACGGCGGCGCGGCGCTCCCTGTACGCGTCGGGGTCCGCCTCCGGGTCACCGGACAGCGCCTCGATCGTCTCGTCCTCGACGCGCGCAGTCGCCTCCTGGCGCTCGAGCTTGTCCGCGACCTGGGTGGCGTCGTCGAGCGCGGCGCCGAAGCGCTCACCGACCTCGCTCAGGATCGACTCGTCCACCTCGGGAGCGGCGACCTCGATGTTGTCCTTGCCCGCCTTCGCCCGAAGCTCGTGCTGCGCCTCGCAGAGCCGCTTGATCTCGACGTGAGCGATGTCGAGCGCGTCGAGGATCTCCGCCTCGGTGACCTCGTTGGCGCCGGCCTCGACCATCAGGATGGCCTCCTCGGTGCCCGCGACAACCAGGTCGAGCGGGCTCTCGAGGAGCCATTCCTCGTCGGGGTTGACGAGGAAGTTGCCCTCGGCGTCCTGGCCGATCCGCACGGCGCCCACGGGCGCCGGGAACGGGATGTCCGAGACCATCAGCGCCGCGCTTGCGCCGTTCATCGCGAGCACGTCGTAGGGGTGCTCGTGATCGACCGACATCGGAATCGAGACGAGCTGGGTCTCGCGGGTCCAGCCCTTGGGGAAGAGCGGGCGAAGCGGCCGGTCGATCATGCGCGCGGTCAGCGTGGCCTTCTCGCCGGCGCGGCCCTCGCGGCGGAAGAAGCTCCCCGGGATCTTGCCCGCGGCGTACATCCGCTCCTCAACGTCCACGGTCAAGGGGAGGAAGTCCACGTCGCGCTGTGCCCCGGCGGTGGCGGTGCAGAGCACCATGGTCTCGCCCGAGCTGACCACCACGGCTCCACTCGCCTGCTTGGCGAGCTTGCCGGTCTCGAATTGGATCGAGCTACCGCCGATCTCAAGCGAGACCTGGCTCACTCCATCAGTCATTCTCGTCCTTTCCGCCGCCTCCGGTCGGCGGCGACCTGTGTACCTCTCGATAGGAACGAATTCGATGCTAGCAGCGGGGTTTGCGGCTCTCGTTCGGCGTGTACCGTCCCATCTAGGTGTTGCAGGACAACACCAGGATGGGACGCTGACGCTGCCGGGCGGCTCGCGTCGGCGGTTCCACGCCCCTACCCCGCCCGTACCCGGCCGGCGGAGACCACCGCCGCCGGCACGCGGGGCGCTCCGCTCACCGCAGCCGCTCGAGCAGCTCCGCCGACGGCACCCCCGGGTGCGCCACGCCGTCCACGAACTGCGTGGGCGTCGTCGTGATTCCGGCGCGAATACCGCTGCGGAAGTCCCGCTCGACGCGCTCGACCACCGGCGCGGAGCGCCGGTCCGCCTCGAAGCGCTCGAGGTCGAGCCCCAGCGAGCGCGCCCGCTGCCACAGGTGCGGATCGTCGAGGTGCCCCTGGTCCTCGAGCAGCGAGTCGTGCATCTCCCAGAAGCGGCCCTGGAGGGCGGCCGCCTCGGCCGCGGCGGCGAGCGCCCGTGCCCGCGGGTGCTTCGAGACCACGGGGAAGTGCCGAAATACCCGTGTGATCGGCAGCTCCTTGAGGATCAGGTGCGCCCCAGCGCAATAGGGACACTCGAGATCGGCATACTCGATCACCACCGGCCCCTCGCCCCGGACGTGGTCGTCCGGCCCGGGCTCAGGCGGCGCGCTGCTGGTCCAGGGCGTCGAAGATGAGGTTGGCACCCGGAACCTCGAGCGGCGGCGACATGTAGGACCAACCGACCATCCCGTTCGGCTCGATCACCACGAGCGCCCGCACCGCCACCCCGCGGTCCTCGGACCAGACGCCGTAGCGCTTCGCCACCTCGCCCTTGGGATGGAAGTCGGCGAGCAGCGGGATCGACGTCCCGAGGTGCTGCCGGAAGGCCTTATGGCAGAAGGCGCCGTCCACCGAGATCCCAAGCAGCGTGGCCCCACGCCGCTCGAGCTCCGGGAGCACCTCCTGGTAGACGCTCAGCTGGTCGGTGCAGACCGGGCTGAAGTCCGCCGGATAGAAGACGAGCACCACGGTCCGGCCGCGGAGGTCCGACAGCGAGACCTCGTTGCCGTCCTGATCGGGGAGCGTGAAGTCCGGCGCCGGTGTGCCCGGCTCGATCATCGGCGGAGGCCGAGGTCACGGATCAGCGACCGGTAGCGATCGATGTCCGCGCGCTGCAGGTACTTCAGCAACCTGCGCCGCTTGCCGACCAGCATCAAGAGACCCCGGCGCGAGTGGTGGTCCTTGCGGTGCTCGCGCAGGTGCTCGGTGAGGTCGTTGATGCGCGCGGTGAGCAGCGCGACCTGGACCTCGGTCGAGCCCGTGTCGGACTCGCCGCGCCCGAACCTGGCGACGATGTCGCGCTTTGCCTCTGCGGTCAGCGTCATTCGGCGCGAAACCGTAGCAGGCGGTCTCGGGGGCGCCGGGGGGGCCGTGGGCGGGGGTCTGCCGCCGCCGGGGAAGGGCTGGGTGAGGGATGCATCAGCCGGATCCCGCCGCGCGGTCGGCGATTTCGGCGTCACCGGGTCCCTTAGGGGGTACGCGTACGGCCCCGGGTGACACGGTGGCACCCGCGCGAACGGGACTCGACCCCGACGCCGCCCGCCCCGGCCCGCGGAGACGGGCCACGCGAGCCCACCACGCAGCGCGCACTACGACGCCGCCGCCGGATACCGCGTGCTCTCGCAGATCTCGCGCGCCTCAGCCACGTCGCGCTGCATCTGCTCAACGAGCGCGTCCACGGACTCGAAGCGCTTCTCGCCGCGCATTCGCTCTACGAACGCGATGCGGAGCGTCTCCCCGTAGAGGTCTCCCTCGAAGCCGATCAGGTGGACCTCGATGAGCAGGCCGCGGCCGGTCTCGAAGGTCGGCCGCACGCCCACGTTTACCGCCCCCGGATACCCGTGCGCCCAGGCCGCGTAAACGCCGTGGCCGGGAGTCACGAGGGCGTCGTCGGGCACGATGTTGGCGGTCGGCATCCGCAGCTGGCGGCCGCGCCGGTCGCCCAGCACCACCTCGCCCTCGAACAGGAAAGGACCCCCCAGGTACTCGGCGGCATGCCTTACATCGCCGGCCGCGACGAGGCCGCGGATGTGGCTCGAGGAGACGGTCTCGCCGGCGACCTCCACGAGCGGGACGACACGCGTCTCGAACTCGGGCTGTGACTGCAGGAACTCAGGAGTACCCCGCGCGCGCTTGCCGAAGCGGAAGTTCTCCCCCACGGACACCTGCCGCGCGCGGAGCCGCCCCGCCAGCACCTCGCTCGCGAATTGCTCGGCGCTGAGCGACGCGAACTCGCGGTCGAAGGGAATCACCACCAACTCGTCGACGCCCAGCCCGGCGATCAGGTCGCGCTTGATGGAAAACGGCGTGAGGAGCTTGGGCGTCGCCTCGGGATGGAGCACCGCCAGCGGGTGGGGCTCGAACGTGAGCACGGTGTCGCTTCCGCGGATTACCTCGCGGTGGCCCAGATGTAAGCCGTCGAACGTGCCGATGGCGACGCTGCGGGAACTCGACCCGGGCGAGACCTCGGGGAGCGGAGTGACCCTCATTCCGGGGCGAACACTACGACGGGTTGGAGCTCGCCCGCGCGTGGCTCGCCGACCGCCAGCAGCTCC
>JACVRW010000127.1 GCA_014534235.1 Thermoleophilaceae bacterium
CGATCGCCGAGTACTGGGCCTGCCGCGAGAAGGCCGTGGTGATGGATCTCTCTCCGTTGCGCAAGTGGGAGCTGCTCGGCCCCGACGCCGAGCGGCTCGTGCAGCGCGCCGTGACGCGCGACATCCGTCGGCTCGCCGTCGGCCAGGTCGTATACACGGCGGTGTGCACCGAGACTGGCGGCATGATCGACGATGCCACCGTCTTCCGGCTCGGTCGGGACAACTTCCGCTTCATCGGCGGCGACGCCTACGACGGCGTCTGGCTCAAGGAGCTCGCCGAGCGCGAGGGGCTCAAGGTTTGGATCAAGCCCACCACCGACGAGCTCCACAACCTCGCGGTCCAAGGACCCGCGAGCCGGGCGATCATGAAGGAGCTCGTCTGGACGCCGCCCACCCAGCCGGAGCTCGAGGAGCTGAAGTGGTTCCGCTTCCTGGTCGGGCGCTTCGGCGGCTACAAGGGCATCCCGGTCGTGGTCTCGCGCACCGGCTACACGGGCGAGCTCGGCTACGAGGTGTTCTGCCACCCCGACGACGGGCCGGCCGTCTGGGACGCGATCTGGGAGGCAGGCCGCCCGCACGGCCTGAAGCCGCTCGGGCTCGACGCGCTCGACACGATCCGCATCGAGGCAGGGTTGATCTTCGCCGGCTACGAGTTCGACGACCAGGTCGACCCGTTCGAGGCGGGGATCGGCTTCACCGTCAAGCTGGAAGCGGAGGACGACTTCGTGGGCAAGGAGGCGCTCCGCGAGCGCAGCGAGCATCCGCAGCGCCGGCTCGTGGGCCTCGAGCTCGAGGGCAGCGAGACGGCCGCGCACGGGGACGAGGTCTGGGTGGGGCGCCGGCGCGTGGGCGTCGTCACGAGCGGCACGCGCAGCCCGCTCCTGCGGAGGAACATCGCGCTGTGCCGCATGGCCGCGCAATACGCCGACCTGGGGACCGCGGTCGAGGTCGGCAAGCTTGACGGCCTGCAGAAGCGGATCCCGGCCCGCGTCGTCCGCTTTCCCTTCTACGACCCCGACAAGACCCGCCCGCGCTCCTGACGATGCCCGACGCCGTTCGCCCCCCGGCGGAGTTCGACTTCCCGCTCAGCTGGACCGGGCCCGAGGGGATTGGGGCGAGTCCCTTCGACGAGTTCGCCGAGGTCGAGACGCCCGACGTCGGGAGCGACGACGGTCAGGACCTGGCGCTGGCGCTGCGACGGACCCTCGGCATGTTCGCCACCGGCGTCACGGTGGTCACCACGCGCCGGGGCGAGCAGGTGCACGGCATGACGGCCAACGCCTTCATGTCGGTCTCGCTCGAGCCCCCGCTGGTCCTGATCTCCGTCGATCGCCGCACGAAGATGTGCGCGCTCCTCCACGAGGGCCGGCGCTACGGGGTGAGCGTGCTCTGCGAGACGCAGGCGCCGCTGTCGGAACGCTTCGCCGGCCGCGCCGGCGAGGACCTCCCGGAGCCGCGCTTCGAGCTCGTTCGGGACACACCCCTTGTGCAGGGTGCTCTCGCCCACTTCGTCGCCCGCGTGGAGCGCTCATACTGGGGTGGCGACCACTCGCTGTTCCTCGGCCGGGTCGAGTACGCGCGCCACCACAAGGGGACGCCGCTGCTCTTCCACGGCGGCCGCTATGAGCGGCTCGGCCACGTGCGCTGAGGCGACGGCCGCATCCGTCCCCGGACGCCTACACGCCCACCACGGGTCGGCCCTCGGAGGGTTGGACCAGCACCCAGCCGCGCCCGGAGAAGCCGAGCTGGAAGCTCTCGCCCGAGCCGAGGCCGATCAGTGACTTGGCCTGGACGTCGGCCCTGAGGCTGGTCTCGACGCCGCCCGACCATGCGATCGCCGCCTGCGGGTCGGCGAAGGTCGGCGCCTCCGAGACATCGAGCCTGACCGGCTCACCGTCGGAGAGGAGCGCGACCAGTCCCGTCCCGCGCAGGTGGATGTTGAAGAGCCCGCCCGCGAGCACCCCCGCGGTCCC
Source organism: Thermoleophilaceae bacterium (assembly GCA_014534235.1). Lineage (GTDB taxonomy): Bacteria > Actinomycetota > Thermoleophilia > Solirubrobacterales > Thermoleophilaceae > JACVRW01. The sequence goes on from JACVRW010000127.1 coordinate 1,974, forward strand.
GCCTCGGACTCGCGTCACGTCCCACTCGATGCCCGTCTCGAACGCGAGGACGTTGGCGCCGTTCACCGTCAGCGAGTCCTCGGCCAGGCGCAGCACGTGAACGAGCATGGCCCCGCTCGCGAGGAAGAGCTCACCGGTGCCCGACGCCTCCATCAGCCGCAGCTGCTCGCCGGTAGCCGCCTTCTTCAGGAGTCGGCCGAGTCCGCCTCCCCGGTGCTCGAAGTGCACGTCGCCCTGGTACGCGACCATAGAGCCGTTTTTCGCCATGACCGACGTCTCGGAGAGCTCCACCTTCAGCACCCTTGGCCCCTGCAGCGTGAAGGCCTTCCCCGTCTCGATCTCCTGGAACCGATCAAGTGCCGAATCCATCTCCGCCATCGCTTTCAAACCTCCGGACTCGCCTCAAGCGCCAACATAGCGGGGCGCAGGATCGATTACGCGCAGCCGCGGCGCGTCGTCAGCGTGAGCGGTCGCGGCCGGCCGTGACCTCCTCCACCTTCCCGCTGTTGGCGTCGATCCGCACCACAGCAAGCCGCCGGTAGCCCTCCCCCTCGCGGCGGGGGATCGACAGCGACACGATCCAGAAGGGCTTCGAGCTCAGCCCCTGGCGAAGCAGGCGGACGGCCGTGCGGGTGGGGGTGAAGTCAACCTCCCGCTCGGCCCGCTCGATCGCCTGCTCCTTCGTCAGCCGGACCTGCGCCTGCTGGCAGCTGCGGGCGACGACGAACGCCAGCGCCAGCACGGCGACGATGACCGCGACCCGCGGCCAGGTTGCGCTGGTGATCCCGCGCGAGCGAGTGTGGTCAGGCGCGCCGCTCAGACCGTCGGCCGGAACTCGTTCCCGATGTTCGTGAACAGCACGATGATCACGACGAGGATCACGCATGCGATGGAGATTGCCAGCATCGCGAGCTCGAACGACTTGACGTGCGTCTGCTTCTCCGGGAACTCGATCTGCCGGTTGTTGAAGCCGTTGTGGATCATCTCGCTCCTACTCCCTCGAGGTCATCCCTGGTTGAGGCGGTCCCGCCTCCGCCGGCTCGCGCCCGCGGATCCTGATCGCCTGCGATACGAGGCGCCGATTCTCGTAGACCACCCAGGCGATCAGCGCCACCACCATCGCCACGATCCCGAGCCAGGTCAGGATGTAGTAGGCCGTCTCCGCCGCGGCGCCCTCGTCGCCGTAGGTGCTGCCCGGGCCGAAGGTCATGATGCCGGCGCAGTCCTCGTACCTCGCCTGGAGGATGAAGTCCGCCGAATCGTCGGCCGGCGTCGCGCCTTCCCTCTTGACGACGCAAGGCGGCGAGCTGTCGATCACAAGAGGCATTCGGCCCCCCTCCCTCTACGTAGGGTCCTGGCTCGCGACCGCCTGGCCCGCAGTCGCCTCGTGTAGTCACGCGCCCGCTCGAGCTCCTCCCGAAGGACGCGGTCGGCGTCCAGCCGGCGGCCGTCGGGCTCGCGCAGGTACCCGCCGCCCTCGACCCGGGTGTCCTCCGGGTACGGGTCGTCGCGGCGGAGCTCCTCGATTCCCTCGAACTCGAGCTGGCGGTACCGGCGCGCCCTCCTCTTGAGGCGAGCGTCCTCGCGCGCCACCGACCATGCAACCGCCGCGAGGACCATGGCCATGATCGCGATGACGACGATCTCCCCGGGCATGCCGCTACCTCCTCACCACTTCGCGGGCGGCCCCGGCGAGGACCCCGCCGGACTCCACCGGGCGGCCGTCGGGCTCGAGCACCATCTCGCCGGCCCGGGCGCTCTCCGGCAGGTAGACGTCCGGGGCGTACTCGGCAAGGTCGAGCCCCTCGAGCTCGACCTCGGGCGGTACCCGGAGCAGGTTCAGCTTCTTCAGAACGAAGGACGCGACCCAGCCGGTCAGGAACCCGAGCGGCAGGAACGTCGCAATGCCCATCAGCTGCCCCCCGATCGAGCTGTCCACGTTGTTCAGGCCGGTCGGGTAGCCGGCGGCGAACACGCCGACCCAGAACACGCCCAGGAAGCCGGCCACGCCGTGCACCGCGATCGCGCCCACCACGTCGTCTACGCGCATCTTCCTCTCGATCAACGCGCCCGCCCAGACCGTGAGCGCCGCGGTGGCCATTGCGAGCAGGTAGGCGAGCGTGGGCGCGTACACATCCGCGCCCGCGGACACCCCGATGACGCCCGCGAGGCCGCCGGACACGGTCCAGAACGGATCACCACGAGCCGCGAAGTAGCCGCCCGTGAAGCCACCCGCGAAGCCGAAGGTAATGACCATGGCGATCGATCCGAGCGTCGTCGGGCTGAGGTAGATGTTCGCCCAGCCGGGGAATGCGGTCGACGCAATCACGAGACAGGCCGCGTAGAAGCCGTAGAAGCCCGTGAAGATCAGCATGAGCCCCATGATCGTCATGTGCAGGTTGTGGGGCCTGAACTGTCGAACCAGCCCCTGCGCCGTGTACTTGCCTATCCGCGGGCCGAGGTTGAAGACGACGCCGAGTGCGAAGGCGCCCGCCACGCCGTGGACCACGCCGGAGGCGATCGAGTCGTGGAAGCCGAAGCGGAGGGTGAGCCAGCCGCCCGCGCTCCAGCCCCACGCCGCGTCGAGGATCCAGACGACGGAGCCGAGCAGCGCCGCGAGCAGCAGGTAGGCCGAGAGCCGAATGCGCTCCAGCGTCGCGCCGGACATGATCGAGGCGGTGGTCCACGAGAACAGCAGGAAGGCCAGGAAGAAGACGAGGTTGATGTTGTTCGTCAGGTTCGGGGCGAAGATGTCGCTCCAGGGGATGCCGCCCTGGCAGGCGACCGAGGTGAAGTCGGTCGAGTTCGGCCCGATCGGCGGGAAGCCGTTCTGGTTGCAGTTGTAGATCCACCAGCCGAAGTAGTAGAAGGTCGGCGTGACGACGGCGATCGTGAGGATGTTCTTCATCGCCGTGGCCATTACGTTCTTGCGCCGCACGGTGCCGGCCTCGTACGTCATGAAGCCGACGTGGATGAGCCACATGACGACGACGGTCCAGAAGTAGAACTGCTCGCCCAGGATCGCGCTGTCCAGCGTCTGCGCCTCCTCGATGCCCCGGATGCGCTGGCCCTGCGCCAAGACGAAATCGATCACACCGCCCTCCTCCATGCCCGTCGCCCCGGCGGGCGGGCGCTAAAAAGGCTGCAGCCACAATGCACGAATATCGCGACGGTAACCGCCGCAGACGCTTTCGTGCAATGTGCGATCCACACGTCGTTTCGAGCACTCGTGCGTGCGGTTCGCACATAGGGTCGACCAAGCCTCCCGGTTACGATTGGCGTGATCTTCACGAGCGGGTGCTCGCTTGACGCTTCCTTCGACCATCTCCGGCGCGGACGCACTCGAACGTGCGCGGCGCGAGAACGAGACGCTCTACGCCGTCATCAAGACCGTCTCGTCGTCGCTCGATCTCGATCGGGTGCTGCGGGGCATCGTCGACATCGCGACCGACGCGACGGGCTGCCACGCCTGCTTCATCTACTTCGTGGCCGGCGAGACGCTCATCCTCCGCGCCGCGTCCGCACGCTACTCGCGCTTCGTGGGGAAGGTGAGCTTCGGCATCGACGAGGGCCTCACCGGCTGGGTCGCGCGGACGAAGAAGCCGGAGTTCATCCGCGATAACGCGCTCAGCGATCCGCGCATGCGCTACGTCCCCGAGCTCGAGGAGGAGCGCTTCCAGTCGATGGTTGCCGTTCCGATCCTGGCGAAGGCCGGCGACGTGATCGGGGTGGTCGTGCTGCACACCGAGGCTCCGCGGGAGTTCGACGACGACGTCCTGAACTTCCTCGTCCACACGGCGTCGCTGGTGGCGGGGGCGATCGAGAACGCCCAGCTCTACGAGGAGACTCGCCGCCGGGTGGACGCCCTCACCACCCTCACCCAGCTGAGCCAGGCTCTCGCCGCGGTCACGCTGCGCGAGGACCTGTACGACGCCGTGACCCGGGGCGCGCGCGACCTGCTGGGCGCGGACGCGTGCCAGATCTACCGCCTCGACGCGGAGACGGACGAGCTGGTGCTCGCGGGGTCCGACCCCGCGGACGCGCCCGCGCCCAGCGCACGGCCCGGAGGCACCGCGCTCGTATTGGAGCTGATGCGGCGCGCGAACGGCCGCGGCCGCGGTGGGCGCCGTGGCGCGGAGCGCGCCCTCTGGCCCGATCTCGACGAGAACTCACTGCTCGCGGCGCCGCTCGTGGCGGGCGACGAGCACCTGGGGATCCTCTGCTGCCTGAGGGCGGGAAGGGAGTACGGCGATGAGGACGCGGAGCTGCTCGGCGCGGTGGCCAACCAGACCGCCGTGGGACTGAAGAAGGCGGAGGTGATCGAGCGCCTGACGGCCGAGAACATCGTCAAGGACATGTTCGACGCCCTGGCGGCGGGGTCGGTGGCCACCGCCGAGGCGAAGGCGCGGGAGGCTCGCTGCGACCTCAGCAGGCCGCACCTGTTCCTGCACGTGGAGCGGGCGCCGGAGGCCGGCGCCGACACCCCGCTGTGGCCGGAGCTGGCAGGCCGGGTCGAGGCGAGGCTGCGGCGGGCCTGCCCCCGCGCGTTCTTCGATTCCCGCCACGACCGCATGCGCGTTCTCGCCCCGGTACCCACGGGTCAGGCGGTCGCCGCCGAGCGCCTGCGCCGCGAGTGCGAGGAGCTCGCTCGTGAGGAGCGGGTGGTAATCGGGCTCAGCGACCTCGACCGCGGCGGCGGCAACGCGCGCCGGCGGATGCGCGAAGCGGCCGACGCCGCCCGCATCGGCCGCTCCCTGGTCGCGGCCGGAGGTGCCGTGTCCTACGACGGCCTTGGCGCCTACAAGTACCTGGTCCACCTGGAGCTTGACCAGGCGCCGCATGACCGCTACCGCGAAGCGGTCGAGAAGCTGATCGAGTACGACCGCCGCCGCGGCTCGCGGCTGTTCGACACGCTCGAGCAGTTCCTCACTGACCGCTGCAGCGTGACGGCGAGCGCGCGCGCCCTCTACATCCACGCGAACACGGTCCGGCAGCGACTCGATCGCATCGAGCATGTCTCCGGGCTCCACCTCCCGGAGGAGGACCTGCTGTCGCTCGAGCTCGCCCTGAAGCTCGCCCGGCTTCACCGACTGCGCGCCGGACGGGGCTAGGGTCGCCGGGTGCTACCACTAGGCCTCGCGGCGCCGGCGGCGCCGGACCGTCAGCCAGATCCAGAACGCGGCGAAGCCCACCACGTTCAGGAGCAGGACGAACAGGCACCACCAGGCCTTGTAGAGGAACGGCAGATCCTCCTCGCGCCAGAGCTCGAGCCCCGTGAGGTACACGAGGACGAGCAGCGCGACGACCAGGATGGGCGGCGCCTGCCCCGTGAGCACGAACAGCACCATTGCCGCGGCCACTGTATAGGCGGTAGCGCGTGACGATCAGGGCCAAGGTCTACACGGCGATTGTGTTGACGATCCTCGGCCTGCTCGTCACCACGGCGGTGTCGCTTCACGCGATGGGCCAGCCAGCTCGGGGACCGCTTCGACGAAGTCCGCGTACACGCCAGGCAGGAGGCGCTCGCGCTCCAGCTCAAGTTCGACGTGACCGACGTGAACGGCGCAGACCGCCTACGGCTACGACGACGGGCGCAGCCGTCCGCAGTTCGAGCGCTCGGTCGACGCCTTCCGGGGCGACCTGCGCGCGGCGAGGACGACACTGAGCGATCCGCGCGAGCGAGAGCTGCTGCGGCAGCTGTGACTGGACTTCTCGGACTTCATGAGGCTCGACGCGGCCGCCTACCGGGAGCTCGACGCGGGTCGCGAGGAGCGCACGAGGGAGATCTTCCTCGGCCCTGAGATCGACCGCTTCCAGGCAATGGCGGCGACCGCGGAGGACCTCGCGCGGTACGAGACTCGTCGCGCGTCGGCTACCGAGAGCGCGTTCGACGACGCCCGCGACGACGCCCGCAGGCGGCTGATCGCGGTCGCCGTGGGCGCGGCGGTGGTGATCGTGCTCTTGCTCGTGACCGCCAACGACATCGCACGCTTGGCGCTCGAGGGCGAGCGCAGGGTGCGCCGCGGGGTCGCCGGAACGCCCGGCGAGCTGAGCGCCCCGCATGACGCGCGACGTCCTACTCACGCTAAGCCTGCCGCTCATTGCCGCACTTGCGGCACGGTTCTTGGCGAGCATCCTCCGGATCCCCGAGATGCTCGTGCTGGTGGCCATGGGCGTCCTGTTCGGGCCCTCCGCGCTAGACGTCGTGGACGTGCCGCTCGACTCGATCGGGGCGCAGCTCATGTTCACGCTTGGGGTGTCGCAGATCCTGTTCTACGGCGGCCTCAACCTCTCGCTCCCGCTCCTGCGGCGGGTGTGGGTGGGCCTGGGCATGCTGGTCGTGCCGGGCGTGATCCTCACCGCGCTGATCACCGGCCTGGCGGCGTACCTCGTCTTCGACCTGCCGTGGGAGGCCGCGCTCCTCGTCGGCGCGGTGCTGTCGCCGACCGATCCCGCGATACTCATCCCACTCTTCTTGCGCTCGCGGCTGCGACCGAAGGTGGCTCAGACGGTCGTGGCCGAGTCCGCGTTCGACGACCCCACCGGCGCCGTGCTGACACTAGCGCTGGCGGGGATGCTGGTCAGTGGGGAGAGTTCGCTCGGCGAGCCGGTGGCGGAGTTCGTGGTTGATCTCGGCGTCAGCACGGTCATCGGCGTGATCGCGGGCGTGCTGCTCGCCGCGGCGATCTCGAGCCATCGTGCCGGAATCTGGCGGGGGTACTCCGCTCTCGCGGTTTTGACCGTCGTCACTATCAGCTACTTCTCGCTCGATACCGCGGGTGGACGCGGGAGACCGGGGTGGTGCCCGCCGCGCTCGTCGGCGTGCTCGCCGGGCTCGGAGTGCCCCACACCGACGTGTACGCGAGCGTCGTGGCGTTAGCGATCGTGCTGACGCTGCTGCTCCAGGCGCTTCCGGCCGCATGGCTGGCGGGGCGACTCGGGCTGCTGGACGGCCCACGCACCCGGCGCGCGTGACTTCCCGACGAGGGGTCACCGAACGCGGCCGCGACCTGGCGATGCGTCCTAGATGTCCGAGTCGGGACGAACTCGTGCAGCGGGCCCGTCGAAGCCGCGCCTCGGCTCAAGCCGGATGAGCCGCATGTCTTAGGCTCGCCGGGCGTGGTCCCGCTCGCCGACCGGCCGCTCGCCCGCCTCC
>JACVRW010000037.1 GCA_014534235.1 Thermoleophilaceae bacterium
CACGTTGACCGCGCGGGCGGTCCAGGGCCCGAGGGTGTCCCGGCCGCCTCGCCGCGGCCATCGCGGGCAGCTCAACGCGCACGCGGAAAACAGGGGAAAGATTGGGGTTTCCCTGTTGTCGATTCGAGGGATGCCCGGTTAGCCTCGCCAGCTCACCGTGCACACCCTGCGCGCCGGGAAACGGAGACGATCGCGAAACCGCCCAAGAAGGCGAGCATCTGCCCGAGGTGCCTGCCGCCCCCTCCCTTCATGCTCGTGATAGGGCTAGCGGCGCCCGCCGTCGGCCAGCTCGATCTGAACCGGACGTCCCCGGCCGGAATCATCCCGCCGAGCGATTCGGTCGACGCCACCGGGGCGATGAGGGTGCTCGGTGTCGACGGACGCGCAGCCGCGACGCGCAATTGGCGGATCCGAGCCGGAGAAACCCCCGACGCGACGCTCGCGCTCCCCGGCGTACGGTCGCCCGCATGATCGGCGACTCCGACCTGCACCGGGTCGTGATCGACGTCCGGCGCGCCGAAGGCCATGTCGGGTCGCTTCCTGGCCGGGGCCAGGACCAGCCGCAGCCCTTCTCGGGCTGGCTCGCGCTGCTCGAGACCGCGCGATCTCCGGCAGGCCGAACACCGAAACCAACACAGGAGGAGAATCGGTGAGCCGCCCACGGGAGGAGAGCCTGATCTCTCGCTGCCGGCCTTGGGCCGCACTCGTCGTTGTCGCCGCCGTGCTCGCCGGCGCGGCGCCAGGCGCCGCCGCCACCGCTGCACCGCTGGTGCGCGTCGACGTCCCGCGGTTCGTGTCGGGGCGCCTGCCGCTCGAGGTGCGCCTGGCCCCGGGCGCGCGAGTCGCGCACGTCGCCGTCGACCGCCGCAACGTCACGGGCCGCTTGCGCGGGCGCGGGAGGGTGCTGCGGGCGCGGCTGCCGCGGCGGCTGCTGCGGCGGGGCCCCAACCACGTGAGCGTCGTGGTGCGGGACCGGCGCGGGCGCCGGGTGGCGGTCACCCGGCGCTCTTTCTTGGTTGCCGCGGGGCTCCGCGCGTCGCGGGCCCCGCTCGCCGACGCCGGCGCGGACGTCGGCGGCGTGGCACGGCGGCCGCTCAGGCTCGACGGCAGCGGGTCGCTGGCTAGGGGCGGCCGGCGACTCTCCTTCACCTGGCGGATCGTGCATGCGCCGCGCGGTTCGCATCCCAGGCTGCGGAATCGCCACCGCCGGCGCGCGCGGCTGATCGCCGGGCGGGCCGGGAGGTACCGCCTCGCACTCATAGTCACCAAGCGTTGGGGAGGGCGGCGGCTGCGCTCGCGCGACTTCGCCAACGCGGAGGTGAGCCCGGCCATGACGCCACAGGGCCTGCGCGTCGACGTCAAGCCCAGCACCGGCATCAACTTCACGGCTCCGGGCGGGTCCCGCACGGATTACGACTGGCGCTGGCAGGGCGACACCGGCCACGCGCACATGCTCGTGCTCGACCGCACCACGCTCCAAGCGGACCGCTACACGCTGCCCAACGACAAGACGATCGACAGCACCCTCGACGCCAAGCTGCAGCCCTACCTGCCCGACAGCACGTCCTCGTCGTTCCTCGTGGTCCTCACCGGCACGCCAGGGTGCTGCGAAGCCAGCGGCATCCTGCCGCATGACAAGGGCTTCTCGTACGTCTTCGTCCCGCGCCGCGGGCGCGAGGACATCCGGACCGGTGTGAGCAACGAGGGGCTGAAGGCGGTGCTGGGGCGCACGGGCGAGCCGGGTGAGATCACTGGCGCGCTCCAGCCGAGCCCCGACCGCGCCAGCGGCCGACTGAGGAGCACGCTCTTCAGCTTCACCCAGACGGACGTCCTGCCCTACGACACAAACGCGTCCGCCGACCCGGCCGCCGGCCGCACGCTGCTGATCCAGTCGATCGGCACCTCGATGGTGGTCGACAACCCCGGCGGCTCGGCCACCTCCGGCAAGGCGATGGAGATGTACACGCGGCTCGACAACGACAACCAGGGGTGGACGCTCACCGACGCCGGCGCCGGGGGCGGCTACGTCGAGCTCGTCAACCAGGCAAGCAAGCTGTGCCTCGACGCCAGCGGGGACGGAGGCGGCGCGCCCGGCCCCGGCGCCGTCGTGCGCCAGGCACAGTGCACGGGGCGCCCGGCCCAGCTCTGGCGCTGGGACCGGGTCAAGGGCAGCGAGTCGGTGTACTCGCTGAGCCCCCAGGCGGCGCCGAACCTGGTGCTGACGGTCGCCGGTCCAAACCCCCGCCAGCGCGGCACCGGGCTCACGCTGGTGCAGAGCACGCAGGCGCCGGTCCAGCAGTGGCGCTTCGCCCTGCCCGGCGCGACCTTCCGGGTTGGCGACCGCACCTACAACGTGCCGCCGCCCGGCGGGTCGGACTACTGGAATCGGGCGTCCTTCGCGGTGCTCGCACTCGACCCCGGCGGCGACCCGCTGCCGGGGAGTCCCAAGCGGTTCGATGTGATCACCGGCAACGCCGACAGCGACGCCAACGAGCAGCAGGCGATGTACAACGAGCTGCAGCGCTACGCCACCACGCCGGGCACGACGGTGCTCGTTCAAAGCATCCGCAACCCGAGCCCCGACCGCCAGCAGGGTCAAACCCGCTGGTGGTGGGCGATCGGCCGCGACTGGATCGTCCGCCTAGGCGGCTCGCAGTGGGCGTTCGACCGCCTGACGGCCGACGGCGGCTACGCCTTCGTCGGCTGCGCCGGCTGCCAAGGCGCGGCCCAGAGCGTCTACGCCGTGAGCCAGAAGCCCGACGACGGCCGACTCAGCGGGCTGCTTGTCCGCGACGGCGACTCGCGCCTGGCCCCCCTGCTCTCCACGCCCGGCAACGAGTACGACGCAGACGTGACCTCGCTGACCACCCAGGCGCCGAAGCCCTGGCCCGCCAGCAGCACCCCGGAGCAGCGGGCGATGCTCAGCTACGTCGCGGACAAGCTGCAACTAGCGAACCTGCCCTACCCCGGGTGCGCCGCGCTCGCCCCCGTCCGCGACGCGTACTGCAACATCAGCCTCGACTGGGCAGCGCTGCAGAACCAGCTGACGGCGAAGGTGAGCTGCGACGCGCCGATCCAGTACGGCGGCCAGACGATCGCCACCGCCACGTGCATCCGCGTCCGCTCGCAGCTGTCCGACGAGTTCGGCGACGTGGCCCAGGTCAAGGGCTTCATCGCCAACCTCAGGGCGCCTTTGGCCGACGCCGCCGGCGGCACCTTCCTCGACCTCGCGGATCTCACCAATAAGGTCAACGCCAAGGTGGCTGCGCCGCCGAATGCGCACGTGTGGTGGAGCTTCTATGACCTACTCGAGTCCCTCGGCGAGGTGGGCGTGAGGTTGGTCGCCGAGGAGTTCCCCGTCCTGGAGCTTTCGTGGTCCATCCTGACGCAGGTGATCAACGTCAGCCGGACCGCTGCCGAACTCATCGGCCGCGACGAGGCCGGCGACGGCACCAGCGCCGACAAGCTCACCACCGCGGTCTCCGAGCTCGGGAGCGAGCTCCAGGCCCGCTACGCGGACGCGGCCTCCAACCTCTCGCGCCTGGGCGCGCTGCTGGTCTCCGACCCCGACAAGCTGGCGACCGCCGCAGAGAAGATCAAGGGCCCGTGGGAGCTGCCGTGGCCGTCACAGGGCCAGGCCACGAACACCATCCGCGCCGCCGGCCGGCAGTGGCTGTACACGAGCCTCATGCACGAGGCCTACCAGCTCCACAGCTGGGACGTCTGCCCCCCGTGGACCGGTGCGACGTACTGCTTCTGGACCGGTGGGCCCGGCGAGCCCAACCCCGTCTACGGCATGCAGTGCCAGGCCTTCAATCCCAACATTGCCACCTTCTACAAGCCGTTCAAGGACAAGGGCGAGCCGCTGAGCGCGACCTTCGTCCAGAAGCTGTGGTTCCCGTGGGAGAGGGTCCATTGGATGTCGGTGAAGGCGATCGCGCGCGGACCGATCTGGGAGCCGGGCGGCAGAGGCGTGCCGTCGTCGTTCGCCGTGCCGAGCGCCGCGCTCACCGACTCGCTGTTCCAGCCCGTCGACCTGCGCAAGCCCGACAGCGGCGGGGTGGGGCTGTACGCGGAGTACTTCTTCGAGCCCTCTCAGTGGACGGTGATCGACGACAACGCGATCAAAGCCTGCAGTTAGTGCGATTGGGAGGGAGGGGTCGCCCCCGCGGTCGACGGCGCCACACCGACGACCACCGAGTCGGATCGCGACGGCGTGGGAGAGCTGGCCGCGGCAGCGCCGATTTGCTGCACGAACTCGCGGATGAACGCCCGTCTTTGAAGGCGTTCTTCGAACCGATGGAGTCGGAGGCTCGGACCGCTATCACCCGCATCATCATGCCGAGCTGCGGCCGCTAGCTCCGGCTCGTCGTCGGCGGCACGGTTGCGATCACTGCCCCTAGCGGCGGCCCCGCGAACGCCAAACGAGCAGACCGATCCCTGGTACGCCGAGATTGTGCGATGACCCTCTTCGCGCTGCTCACAGGCGCGGCGCCGGCGGGTTGCAGCACGGGACAGTGGACTCTGGATCGTCCTTCACTGATCTCCGCCTACGGACTCACTGAGCGCGAGCAAAAGGTCATCCCGTTGCGAGCCGTTACCCGACGAGCCCTAGGGTCGCCTTGGAAGGAAAGCGCGGCGGGGCGGCGTCGCTCACCGGCGACCCTGCCCGGGGCTTACCATGCCGGCCGCGCACCGCGCAACAAGGGAATGCGGTACCGGCTTGAGGCCGCCTTGCAACGAACTCGCGGAAATGCGCGCCGCTTGGTCGGAGGGCCGCGGATCAGGCGGCACGCTCGCCAAACGGGGGAGGCCCGACGATTTCCACCGCCCCGGTGCGCTCGGCCGCCCCCGCGATCCGCTCGATGTCGAGCGGGCCGGCCTCGGGCAGGACGCGCGCAGCGGCCGGCTCCCCCGCTTCGCGGAAGAACTGCTCCATCGCTCCGCTGCCGGGCGTAATCAGGATCAGCAAACGCGCCACCTGCGAGGTGACGAGATAGGCGTGTGGCAGGCCGGGCGGAACCGAGACCAGGCCGCCCACGCCGAGCGACCGCTCGTCGCCGTCGAGGTGAACGACCGCCTCCCCCTCAAGCACGTAGAATGTCTCCTCCTCTGCGGGGTGCGCATGCAGTGGAGTGACTTTGCTCTGGCGTGCGACCTCCTCGACGAGGAGATATGCCCCGCCCGTCTGCGCCCCCGTCGCCTTCAAAATCAGCAGGTCGTTGTTGAACCAGAGCGGCTCGCCCTCGTCGGGATCGAGCGCGATCGGCCGGCGAGTTTGCATCTTCATCTCCGCTGCCACGGCGTCCTCCTGCCTCGCTGTCAGTGGTGAGACTATCATCTCATAATGAGCATGGCAATCTCATATGAACGGACCGGTCGTACACGGCAGAAGGCGCGCACGCGCGCCGCACTGATAGACGCGGCACGCGGGCTGCTCGCCGGCGGTCGGACCCCCACCGTCGAGGAGGCGGCCGAGGCGGCCGGCATCTCGCGCGCGACCGCCTACCGGTACTTCCCGAACCAGCGTGCGCTGCTCGTCGCCGCCCATCCGGAGATCGAGGCGACGTCTCTGCTCGGCGAGGACGCGCCCGCCGACCCGCAGGAGCGACTCGACCGCACGATCATTGAGCTGATCCGGCTGACCGTGGACACCGAGCCGGAGCTTCGGACGATGCTCCGGCTATCGCTCGAGCCCGACCCGGGGGACGAGCTACTACTGCGGCAGGGCCGCGCGATCGGCTGGATCGAGGAGGCCCTGGCCCCGCTGCAAGGCCGGCTCCCGCCGTCGGCGCTGCGCCGCCTAGTGCTTGCGATCCGATCCGCCTGCGGTATCGAAGCGCTCGTCTGGCTGACCGACGTCGCGGGGCTCTCGCGCCGGCAGGCGTCGCAGCTCATGCGCTGGTCGGCGCTCGCGCTCCTGCGCGCAGCGCTCGCGGAAGGCGACGATCGCGAACGGTCGCCCTGACGCGCGAACGGCGGGAAGGCCACGCGACGGGCGCCTAGGGACCGAGCGTTCGTCGCCAGCACACTGAGCGCCTCGTCGACCGGAGGCAGCTCGCGAATCTCGGCGGCGATGCCGCTGGCCGCCCGCGAAAAGGCATCGTCGGCGAGGACGGCGGCGATCGCATCGTGCAGTGCGGCGGGGTCGACAGCGCTGCGGATGGCGCCATCGTCGTGCGGCTCGACGACGAGGCCGGCGCCGACCGCGGCGACGCGGCGGCCGTTCTGTGGCTGATCGGCGAACAGCGGCGTCACGACGAGCGGGACGCCGGCGGCCAGCGCGCCCAGCATCGTGCCAGAGCCGCCGTGGCAGACAACGACGCGGGCGGGCGCAAGCACGTCGGCCTGTGGGACCCAGCGGGCGATGTGCACGTGCCGGCCGGGCGCCTCGAGGTCCAGGTCGTCGGCTGCCGCCCCGGTGGTCAGGAGCACTCGGACGGGGAGGTCGGCGACCGCCTCCAGGGCGACGCCGTAGATCGGCGCCGCCGCCGGCTCGCTCGCCGTCACGCTTCCAAACGTGACGTACACCAGCGGGCGACGATCCCCGGCCCACCAGTCCGGCCGCGGCGCCGGCGCCGCGTCCGCGGCCGGATCGCGGAAGCGGTGGGAGTTCGCGGGCCGGCGACGCCCGGGTCCTCGAGCGAGGCCGGGAACAGCGTGAGGTATGGCGTCTCCGCGATGCGATCCGCCAGGCCCGTCCCCCACGTCTCGACCGCCTCCGCGGCGATCGAGACAATCCTCATGTGGGTGGCGGCCAAGCTGATGCCGACCTGGAGATGCGGCACGCCCGCCTCCTCGGCGGCCACCAAGGAGGCGAACTCCGCGTGCTCGCGCACGATCACGTCGGGCCGCCACTCGCGGAGCGCGGTTCGCATGCCCGGCAGCATCGCGCGCACGTTCAGCGTCGCGAAGATCTCGCGGACGACCAGCCGCTCGGCCTCGTCGTAGGACAGCGTCCGGACACGCGCCCGGGCCGCGCCGAGCTCGTCTTCCGGCGGCGCGGCACCGACCCGGAAGGGGTAGCCGGCGCGCCGCACCGTGTCGGCGAGCGCCGGCGGCCCCGCCACCAACACCTCATGGCGGGCCCGGCGACAGGCCTCGATGAAGGGCACCAGCGGATGGAAATGCCCGGTGCTGCGAGTAGAGGCGAACAGGACGCGCACCCGCCGACCCTAACGAAGCGGGATCACTCCGCGGAGATCCTCCAAGCGAGTGCCCCGACGCCTACGCTGCCGCCTCTCGCGCAAACGGCAGTCGCCGCCCGACTGCTGGGCGCATGGAAAGCGAACGTCGGTCGTCAACTCTCACAGATCGGCTCGCGGCCAGCAGAACACCTCGATCCGCATCCCGTCCGGGTCGAAAACGAAGAACGCGTAGTAACCCTCTTCGTCGCGATCCTCCTGCGGTGGGAAATGAATCCGCGCGCCGCGAGCCAGGCATCGCTCGTAGGCGGCGTCCACGTCATCCCGGCTCTCGACCTCGAAGGCGAGGTGCTCGATACCGACGTCGTAGTAGCGGTGGGCGCCGCCGTCGGCCGGGCGCAGGCCAATCCCTCGGCGGTCGTGCGCGTCAACCAGGTAGACGACCTCCTCGGTGCCGCGGTAGGTGGGATAACGGATCTCCTCGGCCAACCCGAGCGGCCCCAGAAGGTCGAGGTAGAACGCCAGCGACGCGTCGACGTCGGCAACGGCGAGGTCGACGTGATGGATGCCTCTCGCTGCCATTTGACGCTCCTTTCTGCGGCGATGCATCTGCCCGCCCGACGCGCCGATGATCTCACGAAAAGTTCCGCTGTCGTCTGGCGGCGGGTGCTGATGCTGCGGGCCATGCTGGCACCTCCTCTGTGTAGGGGCGGGCCCGCGTCTACACGTGTCGAAGCGAGTGTGCAAGTGGCGCGACAACCGTCGTCGGGTGCGGGTCCGCGAGGCGCTCGCCGCGTTGGCGCGAACGGATGGCCCGAACGGAACTACCACTCCCGCCGTAGGACGTGTGTGCTGCGCCCAGTGAATACCGCGACGGACGATCCGGAGCAGTGCCTAGACCCGGCGGCGACGCGGTTAGCCGTAGCGACTTGTGAGGCGCTCACGCGCGCTCCCATAGCAGGTGCGCCGTCTGCTGCCTGCCTTGAAGCAACAGCGGACGCGTACTCAAGGTCAACCGATCTGCGCTGATCCTCACCAGGCGTTCTTGGGTGACGCCAACCCAGTTCGGAAACAAGCTGAGCTCCACGTGATGGACACCGTCTCCCCATGGAACTCGTAGCGGCCGCAGTAGGAGACGTAGCTCTCGGCGGCGCCGGCCTTCTCGGCGGTGCTCCGCTCAGAAGGTCTCCGGCCACGAACAGCCTGCGCGCCGCGCCCATAATCGCCACGAACACGTAGCCGTCCTCGGTGTAGGCGATATAGCCCGAGGCACCGTCGCCGAGCGGGTGGCTGAGCTCACCATCGAGCGTCCGGTTCTCCCACGACACGAGTCTCCAGGTCCCAACGAGCGGATTCGATGACATTGCCGATGCACCCTCCGGCGACTGCGGGTTCCGCCCGAGCAGCTCGTCGCCCACCGCGTCCGTCGCTTAGACGAGACCGGCGCAGCCCAACGCCCAGCGGAGCCCGTCCGCATAGCCCGGCATCCACGCGTCGGCATGCGCCCGCGGCGATCGCTTCGATCGCGCGAGACGGACCCGCCCACCCTCGCGAGATAGCCGTGCACCCTCAGACGTGGGCGGCTTCAAGAGGAAGAGCCGATCGCCGCACGGCGGTCCGCTGCGCCCAAACGCTGCCACGGCTTGCGCTTGCGCGTGGCAGCAGGCGCGCCCGTCGAGGCAGGCACATGCTCGCAAGGACGAGGGACGGGCGTGTCTGGTGGCGCTCGCAGCGCAACTGCTAAACCGCCGCAGATACCTCGAGCCGCACCTGAAGACCTGAGGACAGCCGACGGGCCTGCAGGGCCCGTCGGCGAGCACGGCGCCGGGCCCAGGTTACTGGCCTAGACCAGTTGGGTACGGCATCGATGCGAGCCGTTCGCCGCGCCGAGAGGAGAAGCCCATGTCGCCTTGGACCGCCCGGATCTTCGCCCGCCCCTTCGTGCTCGGGGTAATGCTGACCGCCGTAATCACCCCGAGCGCGGCCGCGCAGGACCGCTGGATTGACAACACGCTCCGCGGCATGACGCTCGAGGAGAAGGTCGGTCAGCTGTTCGTCGCAAACGTCTACGGCCGCACGGCCAACACGAGGGATCCGGCCGACGTCTCGGCAAACTACGCGATGTACGGCCCGCGGATCCGCAACGCGAAGCAACTGATCGACAGGTACAAGCTCGGCGGCATCGTCTACTTCCGCTGGACGAACAACCTCGGTGACCCCGCGCAGATCGCGCGTCTGTCGAACGGCATCCAGGAGGCGGCCCTGAGCCAGCCGGCAGGCATCCCGATGTTGATCGCGACCGACCAGGAGCACGGCGTCGTCTCGCGGGTATGGGCCCCCGCGACCCAGCTCCCCGGCAACATGGCGCTCGGCGCGACCCGCCGCGCGGGCGACGCGTACGACGCGGCCCGGGTCACGGCAACGGAACTTGCGGCGCTCGGCATCAACCAGAACTACGCGCCCGTCGCGGACGTGAATGTAAACCCGCTCAACCCGGTCATCGGCGTGCGCTCCTTTGGTGAGAGCCCCGAGCTCGTCTCGACGATGACCGCCGCGGCGGTGGGCGGGACAGAAGTCGCGGGCGTCTCGTCGACGCTGAAGCACTTCCCGGGCCATGGCGACACGGTGACCGACAGCCACACCGGCGTGCCGTGGATCTTCCACACTCGCGAGCAGTGGGAGGAGATCGACGCGCCGCCCTTCCGCGCGGGAATCGCAGCTGGCGCTGATGTGGTGATGACGGCTCACGTGGTCATGCCCGAGCTCCAGAGCGACTGCGACGTCGTCACCCGGGAGGGCTGCGACCCCGCCACTCTCGATCGCGACATCCTCACCGGTCTGCTACGCGAGGAGCTCGGCTTCCGCGGCGTCGTCGTCACCGATGCGCTCAACATGGCCGGCGTGCGGGAGAAGTACGGCGACGCACGGATACCGGTGCTCGCGCTGAAGGCGGGCGCGGACATGCCGATGATGATCGACACGACCACCGACACCGTCAGCCTCGAGGTCGCCTACAACGCGGTGCTTGACGCGGTGCGCTCCGGCGAGCTGAGCGAGGGCCGGATCGACGAATCCGTTCGCCGCGTGCTCGAGCTGAAGGTTGCGCGCGGCCTCGTCGACGATCCGTTCGTGAACGCATCCAAGGCGCCGAGTAGGCTCGGTACGCCCGAGCACCAGGCCGTCGCCGGGCGCGTGGGCGACCACAGCGTAACGCTGCTGAAGAACGACGACGGCCTTCTCCCGCTCAACGCCGGGGCGGGGCAAAAGGTGCTCGTGACCGGCTACCGCTCGGTCTCCAACACATCCGACGCGCAGCCGGCGGCACACCTCGCGGACGCCCTACGCCTTCGAGACGTCTCGACCGAGCTGTTCGAGACCGGCACCGCCCCCAACGCGGAGACCATCGCGACCGCGGTCAGCAGGGCGGCGACGAACGACGTCATCGTGGTCGTCACCTCCAATGCGACGGGCTCGCAGAGCCAGCGCAACCTAGTGAGTGCGCTGCTCGCCACCGGGAAGCCAGTCGTGCTCGTCGCGACGAGGAACCCCTACGACATCGCCGCCCTTACGGACACCCCGACGTACATCGCCTCGTACTCGTGGACCAAGCCTTCGATGCAGGCGGTGGGTCGCGTGCTCCTCGGCGACGTCAATCCGACCGGAAAGCTGCCCGTACGCATCCCGGCGGCGAGCGACCCCACCATGACGCTCTACCCGTTCGGGTTCGGCATCGGCTACTGAGCCGCGCGTCCGCAGTCTCGGGCTTCGGGGGATGCGATCAGACGATGGAGCCACTTAGTGGAGGATTGTGAGGTCGAGCTGGCTGAGGCGCTCGGGGTCGGCGAGGAAGTCCAGTTCGACGATCTTCCCGTTCCGGACTGTAACCGCGCCGATCGAGAACGGCTGCCCCTCGCGGAAGGCGACGGCCCCGGCAACGCCGTTGATCAGCGCCGGCCTGATGTCCAGTCCGATCTGGGCGTAGCCGAGCGCCTGGCCGGCCACGGCCGCGGCGCCGCGCATCTCCCGCGAGCCGCCGACCGGCCCGAGATCTTGCCGCAGGACGACATCTGGGTCGAGCACCGCCACGAGCCGATCGAAGTCGCCCTCCCGCGCCGCCGCCAGAAACGCGTCGATAACCTCCCGCTGCGTCTCGAGGTCCGCGTCGGGAACGGTTCTCTCGGCGCGCACGCGCCGGCGCGCCCGGCTGGCGAGCTGGCGGGCCGCCTCAGGGGAGCGATCGACGATCGGTGCTATCTCGTCGAAGGGCACGGCAAAGACGTCGTGCAGCACAAACGCGAGCCGCTCCGACGGAGACAGCGTCTCGAGCACGATGAGCAGCGCCAGTCCAACGGAATCGGCCAGCAGCGCCTCGTGCTCGGGATCGATCCCGTCCGCGCGGTCGATAAGCGGATCGGGCAACCGCCCGGCGAGCTCCTCCCGCCGCGCCTTGCGCGAGCGGAGCATATTCAGCGAGATCCGAGCGACGACGGTCGTCAGCCACCCACCGAGGTTCTCCACCTCGTCTGCGTCGGTCCGGTTCAGCCGCAGCCACGCCTCCTGGACGGCGTCGTCGGCCTCGCTCAGCGACCCCAGCATCCGATAGGCCACCGCTCGCAGCCGCGTTCTGTGCTCCTCGAATCGCTCCGCCAGCCAGTCGCGCTCTTCCATCGGTCACATCCCTTCGTCGCGCCGTGTCATAGCAGTAGACCCCCGAGATCCGGGCGATGTGACCAGCGAGAAGGAGAACACAATGCGAGTCTTCGTTGCGGGAGCGAGCGGTGCCATCGGCACCAGGCTCATCCCCCAGTTGATCGAACGAGGCCACGAGGTGATCGGCAGCTCGCGGTCGCCGGAAAAAGCGGAACGCCTGCGGGCGCTCGGCGCAAAGCCGACCGCGCTCGATCTGCTCGACGCACGCGCCGTGCGCAAAGCAGTGCTCGAAGCCGCCCCCGACGCAATCGTCCACCAGGCGACCGCGCTCGCGAACGCGCGCTTCGGCAGGAACTTCGACCGGACGTTCGCGCAGACCAACCGGCTGCGGACCGAGGGCACCGACAACCTGCTCGCCGCCGCGCGCGAGGCCGGCGTATCCCGCTTAGTCGCACAAAGCAATACCACCTACCGCTACGCCCGCGAGGGCGGGATGGTCAAAAGCGAGGACGATCCGCTCGACACCAAGCCGGTGGCAGGCGCGGTCGAGAGCCGGGCGGCGATGAACTACCTCGACGACGCGGTCGTCGCCGCCTGCGGGATCGCGCTTCGCTACGGCATCTTCTACGGCGCTGCCAACGACGGGCTCGTCGAGCCGGTGCGCAAGCGGCAGTTCCCGATCGTTGGCAACGGCGGCGGCTTCATGTCGTGGATCCACCTGGATGACGCCGCGGCAGCGACGGTGCTCGCGCTCGAGCACGACCGGCCGGCGATCTACAACATCGTCGACGACGAGCCCGCCCCCGCGCGCGAGTGGCTCCCGCTGCTCGCCGACGCGCTCGGCGCCAAGCCACCTCGCCACGTGCCGGTCTGGCTCGCGCGGCTGTTCGCCGGTGAGCCCGGAGTCGTCATGGGTACCGAGGCCCGTGGCGCCTCGAACGCCAAGGCCAAGCGTGAGCTCGGTTGGCAGCTTCGCTACCCGAGCTGGCGAGACGGCTTCAGGGCCGCCTACGCGTCGACCGCGCTGGCCGAGCGGCGCAAGCCCGATCCCGCCGCGCGGGCGGGTCAATCGCCGTCTCGCCTCTCCGCGTGAGCAATCGAAAGACCCAACGATGGCGCACTATGCGGGCTGGCTGGGACGCGCCAGCCACGGCGGTTGCCCGTGGTTAGGGTGCGTACGTCCGATGCCTGATCGAACGCATCGAACGATGTGACCTCGCTTCGGCGCGGCTGCGGCGTGGCCGCGCTGTTCCTGATGGTCTCGCTGGTCGCCGCGGCGCCGGCGGGTGCAGCATCGACGACGGCATTGAAGGTCGAGGCTCTCCACGCCCCGCAGTGGGTCCACGGCAGCGACGGGCGCGGGCAGTTGGAGTACGACCTGGCCGTGACGAACGTGTTCAGTGCGGATGCGTCGCTCGAGTCGCTCGAGGTGCGCGGTGACGGCAGGCGGCTGCTCAGGCTTCAGGGCGCTGCGCTTGCCGCGGTTACCCGCCGGCTCTTCGCGGAGGAGGCGACGGCGCGGATCTCGGCGGCGTCGACGAACGTGATCCTCATGGACGTGGTCCTGCCGCGTTCTTTCGGGCGCGCCGCGCCCAGGCGCTTGACCCACCGGATCAGGTACTCGATTCCGGCGGACGCCCGGGCACGGTCGATCATCGGCAGCACAACCGTCGACGCGCCCGTCCTGCGCGTCGACCGACGCCGCCCGGTCGTGATCGGGGCGCCGTTGCGGGGTTCGGGTTGGCTGGACAGCAACGGGTGCTGCGACGATCCCACGGCGAACCATCGCTTCACCATCTTGGCGTTCGACGGCGCCTTGGTGAACGCTGAGGTCTTCGCGATCGACTGGACCCGCCTGGTCGGCGGCGCGCTCTACACCGGCGACGGCCGGCAGAACAGCGACTGGGCGGGCTTCGGCGCGCCCATCTATTCGGTGGCGGGCGGCACCGTCGTCTCGACGGTCGACGATCTCCCGGACATCCCGCCGTTCGAGGCAAATCCTGGCCTCAGAAGGCCCGCGGACTGGGCGGGCAACAACGCCATCATCAGGATCGGGCGGGGCCGGTACGCCGTCTATGGGCACCTGCAGGCCGGTTCGGTCCGCGTCAGGCGCGGCCAGCGCGTCCGGGCGGGGCAGCAGCTCGGCCGGCTCGGCAACAGCGGAAACACGCAGGGGCCGCATCTGCACTTCGGGATCCAGGAGCGGCCGAACTTCTTTTCGCGAGGTGTGCCGTTCGTGATCAACCGCTTCAGGCTGGAGGGCGTCGCCGAACGGGCGCCGACACCCCCGCGAGTCAGGGTCACCGGCCCGCCGCGCATCGAGCCGATCGTTCCCGCTCATCCGCTCGGTCGCGACGTTCACGCCGCGGACCCCGCGGACCACCGGCCCATGACGGACGGCTGCCGACGATGCTCCCAACGGGCGCCGGGTCGGCGCGACGAGCGTCGCTTGGCGTTCCGGCGGCGCTCGTCGGCGCTGCTCTCCTGACGGCGGCCACGCCGGCGGCGCAGGCGCCGGCGTCATCGCGGGTGAGCGGCAAGGTCGCCACCGCCGAAGCCGCGGCGGCGCCCGGGGACCTCGCCCGGTTGATCCAGCTGCCGAGTGGCCGCAGGGTCTACCTCGAGTGTCGCGGCGGGGGGCGCCCGACGGTGGTGTTCGAGTCAGGCTCCGGCAACGCCGCCGATATCTGGAGCTTTCGCAAGCCGGGGTCGCGGCGGAGGGCGGTCCTGCCGGCCGTCGCTCCGTTTACGCGCGTGTGTGCCTACGACCGCCCCGGCACCTCCCTGCAGTCGGGCGCGCCCGGCCGCAGCGACCCCGTGCCGCTGCCCCGCAGTGCGCATGCCGTCGTGGCCGACCTGCACCCCCTGCTGCGCGCCGCCCGCGTCCCGGGCCCCTACGTGTTGGTCGGCCACTCGCTCGGCGGCCTGTTCGCCCGCCTGTACGCCGGCACCTATCCCGGCCAGGTGGCCGGCCTCGTCTCCGTCGACGCCGCGCACGAGATCGTCTACGAGGCGTATCAGGCGCTGCTGACGCCCGAGCAGCTTGCGCCGTTCAGGGCGCCCGGGGTGGAGATCGACATCGTCGCCACCGCCGCCGAGATGCGCCGGGCGCGCGTGGACCGGCCGCTGCGCCGGATGCCGATGTTCGTCCTCGAGCACTCCCGTGACCGTGGACGTTTCCCGAACCCGTTCGGCTTCCCGCCGGGGTGGCCGGTCGAGGCGCTGGAGCGTGCCTTTCAGGCGTCCCAGGACGACCTGGCGACGCTCCTGCCCTACGCCCGGCACGTGATCCCACGAGGAGCGAGCACTACATCCAGCTAGACCAGCCGGGGCTGGTGATCAGCGCGATCCGGCGGGTCGTCGAGGCGCGGCGCCCGGTCGCGGTGCGTTGCCGGGGCAACGCCGGCTTCTGCCGCGCGCGCGTTGACCTGGCCGGCGGGGCGAGCGACAAGCGGGTGGTGATCCGGCTCACGGATACCGATCTGCGGCTCGTGTCGGTGCGGCCCAACCGCCGCTCCCTGCGCGGCGCCTACGGACTGGCCGGCCACCGCCTGCGCGCAGGCGGCTCCGAGTACGTCGTCACCCTCGACGCCGTGCAGTCGACCCCGCGGGGCTCGTACCTGGCCTTCACCTTCCGGGCGATCCGGGGCCCCTGAGGCGACGTGTCCGCTCCTCCCCCTGGAGGCTGATCAACCGGCTCGGGAGCGGTGTACCTGCTTGCCCCCCGGTGTAGCGTGAACGTCGAGCTGCGCTCGCCGGCCGCCTTCCCGCGGACCGGCAGCGGGGCTCGGCGGACGGCGGCTGACGCGAGAGTGCCTACTGCTCGTCGGCCGGCCGAGTGCGATCGTGGATGTACCGAGCCGGCTCGACCTTGGCCAGCCGGAGAGCGGCCAGCGGCTCGACGCGGCTTGCCACGGGTACCGTGACTCGTTCTGCGGCGCTGCGCGCGGCCGCCTCGACCACCTCGAGCAGGTGCACGTCGAGGTCGGGATCGGCGAGCGGCCTGCGACCCTTATGCAGGGCCATCACCGCCTCGCGCAGACCATCGGTCCAGAGCCATGTGGGGTCGTCAGGCTCATACAGCTCCCAGACGCCCCGCTGCTCGCGCCAAACCTCAAGGCCGTGCGGGTCCCAGTCGTCTCCAAGGAGGTTGGCCGTGCCGGTCGTCCCGTACAGCTCGAGCGCGGGGCGACGGTAGCGCAGCGTCGCGTGCGAGGCCAGTACCGACGCTAGCGTGCCCCGCTCGTGGTGCAGGAGTAGCTGCCATGTGTCGGGGTGGCGCGCCGGGTACGCGACTCCATCGGCGCTCCGGTGGGACAGGGCCTTGCCGGCTGCCGCGGCGACCTCGGTCACGGAGCCGAGCAGGAAGCAGAGGCTCTTGAGGTTGTAGATCGCGATATCGCCGAGCGTGGCAAGCGGATCGTCGTGGTACCAGCGCGCCCAGGTGGAGCCGGCGTTTCCGTAATGGGCGCGGGCGGCGTGCACGTGGCCGATGGCGCCCTCGTCCAGCAGCGTCCACAGGCGGCGGAATGTCGGATTGAGGTGGACGAAGGGCGCCGCCAGGAGGAGGCGCCCCGCGCTCGCGGCCGCTCGGAACAGCCCCGCTGCGGTCGCTGGATCGCGCGCGAGGGGCTTCTCGCAGACCACGTGGCGGCCTGCCGCGATCAGCGTCTGCACGAGATCGGGGTGCGTCGCGGGCGGGGTCACGACGACCACCAGCTCCACGGTCTCGTCGGAGAGGAGCGCGTCGACGTCGGGGAGCGTCCGGGCGCCCGGTCGTAGTTCGATCAACGGTGCGCGGGCCCGTTCCGATCGCGCCACCACCGGGCCGCTGACCGCCAAGTTGCGCGCGACCAAGCGGTCGAGTGCTTGGAGATAGGCAGGCAGCACGTTGCCGGCGCCCACGAACCCAACCCCGACGGGGCCCTCTCCCGACCGGCGGGGCGCTGCGTTCGAATGGTGATACGGTGTCTCAGATATGGCGAGCTCGGAGTCTACGATGGCGACCCGGCCCGCCGTCAAGCCCCGGATCCAGTCGGTCGCCCGCGCCGCGTCGGTTCTCAACGCGATCGCGCGTAGCCCTGCCGGTCTCACTGCGCAGGAGCTGAGCGCTGCCACGGGACTGAGCCGCGCCACCACCTATCACCTGGTGCAGACGCTCGTGGCCGTCGGCTACATCGCGTCCGGGCCTGAGCACCGCTATCGCCTCGCCGTAGGAGTCAGCCCACTCGTCGAGGCGTTCGGCCGTCACGTGGTCCCGCAGGACCTGGTCCCGCTCGCGCAGTCCCTGGCCCAGCGCACGGGCGAGACCGCGTACGTAGCCGCCCGGGAGGGGGCCGACCTCGTCCTGCTCTGCAGCGTTCCCGGGCACCACCAGGTGTCCGTTTCGATCAGCCCGGTCGGGCCGATCGACCACGGGCACGCGCGCGCCAGCGGCAAGCTGCTGCTTGCGTTCGCCCCCGATGACGCCCGCGAGCGCTACCTGGCGGCCCACCCGCTCACGCGCATGACGAAGGCCACCATCACGAACCGGGATCAGCTGCTGACGGAGCTCGAGCGCATCCGCCAGGCGGGCTGGGCCTGCGACCTCGAGGAGTTCCACGACGGCGTGTGCTGCTTCGCGGCGCCGCTTGCCGGCGGTGCCGCGCCCTACGCGCTGGTCCTGTCCGCCCCGAAGGCCCGCTTCGAAGCGCACCGGGACGAGTACCTCGATGCGGTGTTTCGCACCGCCGCCGCGTGGCAGTAGCACTATGTGAACTAAGCTCTCCCATTTTGACTTGTATTGCGACCCCGGTTAGGGTGGGCTGGGCATGGCCGTCTCGCAACTCGCGCCGGTCGACCGCCTCGAGGCTTACCGCTCGATGCTCACGGTCCGCCGCTTCGAGGAGCGCGTTCGCGACCTGCGCCGGGCCGACGAGTTCGCCGGGCTGGGGTCCAGTGGCGCTCGCGGCCGAGGAGGCCGCCGAGGCCCTGGCCGGCCGCGGGATCGAGGCGACCGTCGTGGACCTGCGCTGGCTCGCGCCGCTCGACGACGAGGCTATTGCGGCGGCCGTCGGGCGGACGAACCGGGTGCTGATCGCCCATGAGGCGAACGTGACCGGCGGCTTCGGGGCGGAGATCGCGGCGTTCATCGGCGAGCGCCACTTCGACGCGCCCGTCAGGCGCGTCGGCGCACCCGACGTGCGCCTGCCCGCGGCCCCGGCGCTGCAGGCCGCGCTGCTGCCGTCGGCCGACTCGATCGCGCGGGCCGCCGAGAGACTGGCCTTGGAGGAATAGGAGGAGGAGGGATGACGTACGAGGACTGGCTGATACGAGCGACGAGTCGCCGCCGATTTCTTCAGCGTGCCGGGCTGCTAACGGCGGCGGTGGGCGCCACGCCCGCCTTCCTGAGCGCGTGCGGGGGCGACGACGACGAGGCCGCGGACGGGGGCGGCGAGGGCGGGGGCGGTGTCCCTAAGGCGAGTGGGCGCGTGGACTTCTTGTCGTGGGAGGGGTACGACCTGCCCGCTCCGCTGAAACCGTGGCGGCGCAAGAACGACGTCGAGGTCAAGGCGAGCTACATCGGCAACCACAACGACATCCAGGCGAAGCTGAAGGCGGGGCGCGGCGGCGGTTTCGACATCATCACGTACTACCAGGGGTACAAGCCGCTCTACAGCCAGCTGCAGATCCTCGAGCCGCTCGACGAGGAGAAAATCCCGAACCTGTCCGGGCTGCTGCCCTACTTCGCCGGTGACGAGGGCAACTTCTGGGTCGACGAGGACGGCACGCGGACCGGCGTGCCCTTCACGTGGGGATCCTTCGGGATCACCTACGACAGCGAGGCCACCTCAGAACTGCCGTCCTGGTATGACCTGCTCGACCCGAAGCTGAAGGGCAAGGTCGGCATGGTCGACGACTTCGTCGGGAACTGGACGCTCGGCGCGCGCATCAACGGCCTAAAGGTCGACGAGCTCGATGAAGCGGGCTACCAGAAGGTGCGCAAGCTGCTGCTCGACCTCGCGCGCCAGACGCGCGGCGTCTCAGCGTCGTACGGTGACCTCACGACGCAGTTTGTGAACGGCGACGTGGTCGCGGCGTGGACGGGCTGGGCCGCCGTCAACCAGTTCGCCAAGGACGCCGGGAAGGACACGATCAAGACGAGCCTGCCCAAGGAGGGCAGCTCCTCGTTCTGCGACGCGTACGCGATCCCGCCGGGCGCCGACAACGCGGACACCGTCTACTCGTGGATCAACGAGTCCATCGACCCGGTGGTGAACGCGCGTGCGGCGGAGTTCCTCGTGGGCGGCGTCACCGTGAAGGGCGCCATCGACGAGCTGAACAAGGCGACGGCGTCGCTCTACCCGTATGACAGGCTCGACGAGCTGCTCGATCAGGCGCCGCTGTTCAACAACCCGCCCGTCGAGTCCGACCAGTACAAGACCTTCGAGGAGCTGCAGCGAGCCTGGGAGGAGATCAAGTCCGAGGCGGAGACGTAGCCGCTAGCGCTCGCCGGCCCGTGCTCCGCGCGGGACCCCTGGCGCTCGCCGCGCCGGCCGTGGCGGTGCTGCTCGTATTCTTCGTGGCGCCGCTGACCGCGTTCGCGGTCTACTCGCTGCTGACCGGTGCGTTCTACGAGGTGAGCGGCCCGCTCACGCTGGACAACTATCGCGAGGCCGTCGAGTCACCGCTCCACCGCACGCTGGCCCGGAACTCGCTGCTCGTCGGGCTGTTCGCCGCCGTCGCGTCGGTCGTGTTCGCGCTGCCGATCGCGTATTGGCTGCGCTACACGAGGAGCCGCTGGCGCATGGTCGTGATGTTCCTGATCATCGCCTCGTTTCTCGCGAGCTACCTCGTGCGAATCTACGCGTGGCGCACGATCCTGGGCTCGAACGGGCTCATAAACAGCGGGCTCGACCAGCTCGGGGTGATCGACGACCCGCTCACCTTCTTTCTCTACAACCGCTTTGCGGTGACCGTGGCCCTGGTGCACATCTACCTGCCGTACGTGGTGCTCGTGCTCTACGCCGGCCTCGCGCCCCTGAGCCCCGCCTATCTCGAAGCGGCACAGGACCTGGGCGCGGGCCGCTGGCAGCGCTGGCGGCGCGTGGTGCTCCCCGTGGCCGCGGCGCCGGTCGCGAGCGCGTTCCTGTTCGTCTTCGTGCTGTCGGCCGCTGACTACGTGACCCCGCAGTTCCTCGGCGGCACGAGCGGCGGGCTCCTCGGTGTGATCATCCAGCAGAACATGACCGCCCAGGGCGACTACGCGCTTGGTGCGGCAATCGCCTTCTCCATGCTGGGCGCTTTCCTGGCGCTCTACGGCGTCGTGGCGCTGGCGCTCCGACTCACCCGGCTCGACCGCTTGAGGTTCGTGTCGTGACGGGGCCCGGGCGCAGCGGCCTGGCGGGCGCCTTCACGGTCGCAGGGGTCGTCTTCCTGTGGGGGCCGCTGCTCGTGGTCGTCCTCTTCAGCCTGCACAGCACCGCGGCGCTGTCCTTCCCGTTCCGCGGTTTCTCGCTGCGCTGGTACGAGGAGATCTTCAGCTCGGCGGAGGTGCGCAGCGCCGCGGAGAACAGCCTCATCGTCGCGACCGCCACGGCAGCCACCACGCTGGTGCTCGGCACCCTCGCTGCTTACGGCCTGACTCGCACGAGCTCGCGGGCGCGCGGGCCGCTGGCACTGCTGTTCTTCCTTCCGATCACGCTGCCCGGACTCTTCATCGGCACCGCGCTGCTCGTTGCTTTCGCCCGCATCGAGGTGACGCTCTCGCTCGCCACGGTCGCCGCAGCGCACCTCGTATACGTGTTCCCCTTCTTCTTCCTGATCGCCCGCGCGGCCCTCGATCGCCTCGACCCCGCCCTCGAGGAGGCGGCCGCCGACCTGGGGGCAGGCCGCTGGCTGGTGTTCCGGCGGGTCACCCTGCCGCAGGTGTGGCCCGTGCTCGTAGGCGCCGCCTGCCTGGCCTTCGCCCTGTCGTTCGACGAGTTCATCATCACATTCTTCGTGATCGGGCCGGACTCCACACTGCCGATGTTCATCTGGTCGACTCTGCGACGGACGATCGACCCCTCGATCAACGCCATCTCGACGCTCCTCCTGCTCTTCACCTTGCTCCTGTTCGTCGTGACGTTCGCGCTGACGTCGTGGAGCGAGCGGCGCCGACGCGGGTCGGCCGAGCCGCTCGTCGTCCCCGCCCTGAAGGACGCGCCATGAGCGGCGAAGCGCGGGTTCGACTCGAGGGCGTCAGCCACCGCTTCGGCGACGTGACCGCGCTGCGCGAGATGAAGCTCGACGTCGCCGACGGCGAGCTCCTCACTCTCCTGGGGCCCTCGGGCTGCGGCAAGACGACCCTGCTTCGAATCATTGCCGGCTTCGAGCGCCCGACGACGGGTCGGGTGCTCCTGGCCGGCGAGGACGTCACGGACCGCCCGGCCCACCGGCGAGCGACGAACATGGTCTTCCAGCGCTCGACGCTGTTCCCCCACCTCGACGTGTTCGGCAACGTGGCCTTCGGCCTGCGGGTGGCCGGCGTTCCCCGCGCCGAGCAGCGGGAGCGCGTGCGGGAAGCGCTCCAGCTCGTGAGCCTGGAGGGCTACGAGCACCGGCGAAGCCACGAGCTCTCGGGCGGGCAGATGCAGCGCATCGCCCTGGCGCGCGCCCTTGTCAACCGCCCGCAGGTGCTGCTGCTCGACGAGCCCCTCGCGGCGCTCGACTTGAAGATCCGGCTCGACATGGAGGCCGAGCTGCGGCGCGTCCACCGCGAGACGGGCGCGACCTTCCTCTACGTCACGCACGACCAGCGCGAGGCGATGGCGCTGTCCGACCGGATCGTGGTGATGAACGCGGGCGCCGTGGAGCAGGTCGGCACGCCGGCGGAGGTCTACGGCCGGCCAGCCTCGACCTTTGCCGCCCGCTTCGTCGGGGACGCGAACGTCCTGCCGGTCGACGTGCTCGACGTGTCCGGCGACGAGGTCTCGGTCGCGCTCGCCGAGCGCCGCCGCCAGGTGACCTGCGCCGGCGCTCGGGGCGGACCGGCCTGGCTCGTGCTGCGCCCCGAAGCCGTGCAGGTGGGGAGGCTCGCGCGGGAGGCGGGCGCCGACGAGCTGACCGGCGTCGTCCGCGACGTGGCCTTTCGCGGCACCGGGTTCCAGTACCGCATCGCTGTGGACGCGCTCGAAACCGAGTTGAAGGCCGAGGCGCCCGCGTCGTCGCCGGAGCTCGCGGTGGACGAGCGCGTGACCGTGGACTGGACGCCAAGCGCCTGCTGGCTCCTGCCCAGAGACGACGACGCGCGCGCTGCGGGAGGGCCGCTGCCGACGAGGCAGGAGACGCCTGCATGAGCTCGACGAGCGACCGGGTCGCTCTCGTCACGGGGGCGTCAAGGGGAATGGGCGCGCACGTTGCCCGTCGCCTTGGCGAAGACGGATTCAGCGTAGCGCTGGCCGACGTCCGCGACTGCGAGGAGGCCGCCCGGGCGGTCCGCGACCTGGGCCGCGAGGCGCGCGCCTTCAGCTGCGACATCGCCGACTGGGACGCGGTCGGGGAGCTCGTGGAGTCAGTGGGGGCGGAGCTCGGGCCGCTCGAGGCCACGGTCCAGGTGGCGGGGATCTACCGGATCGTCCCCTTCCTCGAGATGGATCCGCGCTCGTGGCGGGAGCTGATGGACGTCAACCTGGACGGCACGTTCAACGTCGTGCGCCACGCCGCGGCGGAGATGGCGCCACGGGGCAGCGGCAGCATCGTCGTGATCTCCTCCACGGCGTCCTGGCTTGCATGGGACGACAGCACCCACTACACCACCTCCAAGGCGGCCATCGTCGGGCTCATGCGCGGCGCCGCGTACGAGCTAGGCCGGTACGGCGTTCGCGTCAACGCGGTCGCGCCGGGTACGATCCGGACGCCCGGAACGGCGGAGGAGCTTGCCATGCCGGGGGTGGAGGCGAGCGAGGCGCGCGCCTGTCCGCTCGGCCGGGTGGGTGAGACCGCGGACGTCGCCGAGGCCGTCGCGTTCCTGTGCGACGCGCGCCGCTCGGCCTGGATCACGGGCCACCAGCTGGTGGTGGACGGCGGCTACAGCACGCACGGAGAGGCCTCTGGCTTCGGACAGCACACGGACACGACGCTCGACTCCGGTGCCTGACCCGCGCGTAATCGTCCGCGCGCTCGTCGAGGCCTGGAACAGCCACGACGTCGAGCGCATCTGCAGCTTCTTCCACGACGACTTCGAGAATCACCAGGCGCCGCTCCCGCCGGTCGTGGGCCTCGACGCCTACCGCCGGCATCTAACCGAGTGGTTCACCGCGTACCCGGACCTGCGCCTCGAGATCGTGACGCTGTTCGCCGAAGGCGACCGCGTCTGCCTCGAGACGCGGGCGACCGGCACGCCCGCGGGCGCCTTCTTCGGTGTGGAGGCCGCCCCAGGCCGGGACAACCGGGCCCTCGACGTGCTCGAAATTCATGATGGGCGCGTGCTGCGCCAGCGCGGCTACTGGGACTTCTCGGTGTGGACCGGCGCGCCCTCGCCGCTCGTCACCCCCGCCAACTGACAGGAGGACCATGCTGATCTACATCGAGTACACGAGCCGCCGGCCGGGCGTGGGGCTCGAGCAGTTCCACAAGGTCGCGGGGCGGGGCCAGGAGGGCTGGGCCGGGGACTACCCGGACGACGTGATGGTGGTCAACCTCGGCCGCACGTGGCGCACCGGGCCGGAGCCCGAGTACATGACCGCCTGGTACACGCCGAAGCAGGGGCTCGACCGGATCGACGACTGGGAGGAGGTGTTCCGCTCGAGCGCCGCCGACGCCTTCGAGGAGCCCTTCCGCCTGGCTGCGCGCATCGACCGAGCCGGCTGCTACACGCCGCTGCTCGAGCCCGTCGTGGGCACCGTCGAGCGCTACTACGTCGAGTACTTCGAGTTCGCCGACGGCGCGAGCCGCGACGATGTCCGCGCGGCCTACGAGGAGCGTCGGGAGCGGCACGGCGACCTCGAGCTGAACCTGGTCTGCGACCGGATCGGGAAGCTGGGTCCGGGCGCGCGCGGGCTGGCGATCTGGGGGCTTCCCAAGTGGGCCGCCCTTACCGAGATCGCCGAGGAGATCGACGCCGGCGACGGCCCCGTGCGGCTCGAGGACGCCGGGCTCTTCTCGTGGATGGGCAAGGAGACCCTGTGAGCGGACGCGTCGAGGGCCGCGTCGCGCTGGTCACCGGCGCAGGGAAGGGCATCGGCCAGGCGACATGCGTGCGGCTCGCCGAGGAGGGGGCCGAGCCGGTGATCACGTCGCGCTCGGCGGAGCATGTCGAGGAGACGTGCGACATGGTGGAGGAGATCGCGGGGCGGCGCCCGCTCGGCCTGCGGGTCGATGTCGCGGACGTCGCCGCCGTCGACCGCGTCGTCGACGAGGCGGCCGAGCGGCTCGGGCGGATCGACATCGTGGTCGCCAACGCCGGGTTCGGCCTGCCGGATGCACCGGCGGTCCACGAGACGAGTGACGAGGACTGGGAGCGCCTCTTCGCG
>JACVRW010000073.1 GCA_014534235.1 Thermoleophilaceae bacterium
ACGATCTTCAGGCCGAGCACCGCCAGCAGCAGCGCGCCGGTGACAGCGTGAAACGCGCCCTCCTCGAGCCCGAAGTACGACAGGCACATGACGGCGACTACGACCAGCAGCACGACGATCGCGTCGCCCGACGCCCGGTGTGCCTTGGCGGCCGGCCCCGGTTCCAGGAACCGCGGGCGGACCTTGCCGTAGCCCACGGATATCAGCACCAGCTGGTAGACGGCGAGCGCCAGCGCCACAGATGTCAGCATCACCTTGACCTCGGTGACGTTCCCGCGCGCGAGCCGCTCGACGAGATCCTCCACGGTCGCCGTCCATAGTAAGTACCTCGCCGACGGGCTCAGCGGAGCTCGAGCCGGTGGATTCGCACGACGCCTCGGACGCGCGTCTCGACCGGCCAGCGGCGGCCCGCCTGCTCGAGGAACGCCCCGGCCGCGGGCCGACCGGGATCGGCCAGCCAGGCTTCGGGTCCGAGGCGCGGCAGCAGCGACAGCAGCGCGGCGACGCTCGCGCGCTCGTAGAGGACGTCCGCGGCCAGCACGAGGTCGAACGGCGCGCGCGCGACGAGGTCGTCGGGCTCCGTCCAGTCGACCACGGCCGCCTCCAGCTGCACGCAGTTCGCGCGCGCGTTGCGCGTCGCGAGCGACAGCGCCTCGGCAGACGCATCCGTGGCGAGCACGGTCGCGCCCGCCCGTGCGGCGGCGATGCTCGGTAGCGCCAATCCGCAGCCGAGCTCCACGACGCGCAGGCCGCGGAGCGCCACGCCGTCGACCTCGCTAGCCAGCGCCACGCCGCTTC
Source organism: Thermoleophilaceae bacterium (assembly GCA_014534235.1). GTDB lineage: Bacteria > Actinomycetota > Thermoleophilia > Solirubrobacterales > Thermoleophilaceae > JACVRW01. The sequence continues at coordinate 799 of JACVRW010000073.1, forward strand.
GCCAGAGCACGGCCCAGTACGGCGCCAAGGGCGCCCACTCCACCGGGCCGGCGTCCGGCAGCTCGGCGGTCTCCCGCGGCTGCAGCAGGCGGAGGTGACCGCTCGGCAGCGCGATCGACCGGCTGACGAGCTCGTCGAGCACTTGTGGTGACTCTATGCGCCGCGTCTTTGCCCGCGCGGGTGACGTCTCGAAGCGCCCAGCTCCCGTTCGATCCACGCACGTACTGCGGCGTGATGCGGCTCCCACGCGGCCCACACGTCCCGCGCCAACTCGTCGACGGCCGCGGCGTGCTCGGCAGCGCTCGCGGCGCGACGGACGTCCGCGACGTTCAGACGGCCGCGGCGCGTCGGCGGCTCGAGCCAGTGGAACGTCGCACGTCCTGCGACCCGCCTGTGTACGTTCGGGCCGACGGCCGGGTTCGCCCCTCGCTCCACGGCGAGGCAGAGCGTGATCAGGTGTAGCGCCAGGGACTGGATCGTCCGCCGCTCTGGCCCACTCGGGTGCTGTACGGCATAGGTGTCCACCCACAGCTGGGGGACACGGAAGTACGCGAGGTCGCCGTACTCGCGGGTGAGCACCTCGCGGTAGACCTGCCAGCAGGCGGACGAGGCACCGAGGTGGGGATGGGCCGGTCCGTCGCGCTCGGGGAGGACCAGCCCGCACCCGAGACAGCGGCTGCGGGCGAAGCGGTCAGTCCCCCGGCGCCGGGAGCGTCACCGCCAGCCGGTCGAAGCGCGGCACCCCGAGGCCGCTCGCCCTGTCGTAACCGGGTCCCGCGCGCAGCGGCGGCACGCGTCGGTCGTAGCCGTTGTCGCCGGAGACGACGTCGAAGATCGCATCGGGCACGCTCGCCTGCAGGAAGTACAGAAGGCCGTTCACCGGCCCGAGTGGAGGTCGCCCGGCGGCGCGCTCCCTCGCGCTGATCACGGCGAAAGCGCCCGCGAGCAGCGGCGCCGAGGCACTCGTGCCCGCGTCCTCGACCCAGTTGTCCCCGAGAACCACCGGCCATCCGGGGAGCATCGACGCGTGCGCGGAGACGTCCGGCACGGCCCGGCGGCTGCCGGGCACGCGAAGGCCGCGCTGGAACGGCGGGCGGCGAGAGAAGGCGGCCACCCCTCCGCCGCCCGCTCCGCCGCCGTTGTCGGGCGAGAGCCACTCGAGGTCGTTCCAGACCACCTCGTCGACGCGCCTATTCGAGGCGTCGAGCACCAGCCGCGTACCGCCGGCGGCGGTCACGTACGGCGACGAGGCCGGCCACGCGACGCCCGGGAACGGCTGTCCGTTGCAGGTGGAGCCGAAGTCGCCGGCCGACGCGAAGACGCCCACGCCGGCGAGTCCGAGCCGGACGACGAGCGCGTCGAAGAGCCGGGCACTCGCGCGGAGGAAGGCGTCCGCCCGGCTACCGCGAATGGCGCGCTCGCACTCCCCGTAGGAGATCGAGACGGTGTCCGGCGGACGGGGCGCCGCGAGCGTGCGGGCGGCGGCCAGGAACCAGAGCTCCGGCGTGGCCCACGTCTGCGCGAGCGTCAGCGACGTCACGCCCGGCGCCATCCCCCACACCAGCGCCAGGTCCTCCTGCGGCTCGAAGCTGCCCCGGCGGAAGGGACGCGCCTGGCCGTCGCCGAGGAGAACGCGCGGGCGAAGCATCGGGAGGCCGAAGCAGCTCGCGTAGCCGGCGATGTCCTGGGCCGCGAGGCCCTCGCCCGCGTTCATGATCGCCACGGAGGCGCCGGCCCCAGCTCCGACCATGTCCAAGCCGTACGCCGTGCGGACCTGCGCGAAGCTGTACGCGCCGGTGGCCTGGGCATCCGGGCAGCCGGCGGTCCAGGTGCCGGCGTTGCCGGGTGGGGCCGCGGCGGTGCGTGCGGTCCGGCGTGTGCGGCGCGAGCCGCGGCGAGAGGGGGAGCGGTCGTACGAGGCCACGACCTCGCGCACATGCCGTCGCAGGTCCCGGGGAAGCCGCGGCGGGCGGACGCCGGGCGCTGAGTAGCCGACCGCCGGCGTGTCGTTGTCGAACGAGCGGCGGATCCGCTTGCCGAGCACGCGCTCGAACCGCTCGACGGTGCCGCTCACCCGCGCGAACACGCCCGACCGGTCCATGCGCATAGCGAGGCCGTGCCGGCGGGCGGCGCGGCGGAACGCCAGGATCGTCCGCCGGCTCGCCCCATAGCGCACGGCCACCCGCCGCACGCCGAGGAATCGGCGGTAGCTGGGCGAGCCCGGCTGGGACACTGCCGTAAAGGCGTCACGCGCGCGGGCCTCGGGGCGCTCGAGTCCGAAGTAGAACGTGACCTTGGGGGAGCGGGCGGCGGCGGGTGCGCTCAGCATGCCGACGGTGAGGCAGAGGACGAGGCCTCCCAAGAGCGCACGGCGGCACGTAGTCGCGGACAGTCGGATGTACGGACCCTAAGGCATCCGGGCCGGTGGATCGGGCGTCGTCACGGGAGGACGGCTCGCGGGCAGGGCCGGGCCCGATCTTGACATCCGAGTTCGTCGGCGTCAGCTTCCGCACGGATCGTCATGCGGCGGTGGACCCGCATCGTCATTCGCCACCGGAAGGCCATTCTCGTGGCATGGCTGGTCGTGCTCGTCCTCGGCGGGGCAGCGTCAGCGGGACTCGGGGACCTGCTCACGAATCGCTTCAGCGTGCCGGGCTCCGAGGCGGAGGAGGGCCTCGACGTCCTGAAGGCGCGTTTCAACGAGCAGGGAACTCCCTTCACGCTCGTCTTCCGCCCGGACGCGGCGCGGGCGAACGACCCGCGCTTCGTTCGCGAGGCGCAGGCGGCGGCCGACCGGGCCGCTCGCGCGGTGGACGGCGGGAGCGCCGGTCCGGTCCTCCCGATCGGCGACGAGCTGTTCTCGGCCCAGATCACAACCCCGATGGAGCAGGCGGACGCCGCCAACGCAACCGACGAGATGCGGGAGGCGATCGGGCGCGTCGACGGCGCGCGCACCTACCTCACGGGCGGCCCGGCGATCCAGCACGACACCCAGCCCATCTTCGACGAGGACCTGGCCAAGGGCGAGGCGATCGCGATTCCGATCGCGCTCGTGGTGCTCGCCTTCATGCTCGGCACGGTGGGCGCGATCGCCGTTCCGTTGCTGTTCGCGCTCGTCTCGATCCCGGTGACGCTCGGAATCATCTGGATCATCGCCCATGTGATGGACATGGCGGTGTATGTGACCAACATCGTCACGCTCATCGGGCTCGCCATTGCGATCGACTACTCGATGCTGGTGGTGTTCCGCTACCGCGAGGAGCTCGAGCGCCATGACCACCCCCATGAGGCGCTGGCCCGCACCATGCGCACGGCCGGGCGGGCCACACTCTTCTCGGGCCTCACGGTGGCCATCGGGCTCGCGCTGTTGGTGCTGATGCCGTTGCCGTTCATGCGCTCGATGGGGGTGGGTGGGCTGCTGGTCCCGCTGGTTTCGATCGCCGCAGCGGCCACCTTCCTGCCGGCGCTGCTGGCGGTGATGGGCCGGAAGGTGAATCGGTTCCGCGTGATCCCGCGACGGCTGCTGAAGAAGCGCGCCCGCGGCGAGCGGGGGATGTGGACCGTGCTCGCCCGCTCGATCATGCGTCGCCCGATTCCTTACTTCGCGATCGGCAGCGTCCTGATGCTGGCGCTGGCCTATCCCGCCACCGACCTCAAGCTGACCGGCGGGGACAACCGCGGCATGCCCAGGACAACCGAGGCGACGCGTGGCCTCGCCCTGCTCGAGGACGAGGTCGGCGCAGGCGCTCTCGCGCCGAACCAGATAGTGATCGACACGGGCCGGCCGAACGGCGTCTGGAGCGCCGCGGCGCTCGACGCGCAGCGCGCCCTCACCGGCTCGCTCTCGGGAGATCTCGAGGTCGATGTCCAGACCGTGCACGCGCCGGCCGAGTTCGTCGACCGTCCGGGAGTGCCCGCCCCGGCAGTCCGGGCCGCCGCGGTTAAGGCGAAGCTCGTCGATCGCGAGGGCCGCGTCGCACAGGTGCGCGCCGCCGCAGTTTCTGACACCGGCACGGAGGCCGCCATGGACCTGGTCGACCGCATCCGCGACGAGTACGTCCCCGAGGCCGGCTTCCGTTCGGACCAGGTGTTCGTCACCGGCGCCGCCGCCTTCGGCGTCGACTTCATCGACACGGCGTACTCAGCGTTCCCCTGGCTCGTGGCCGGCGTGCTGCTCTTGAGCTACCTCCTGCTGATGCGCGCCTTCCGGTCGCTGTTCCTCCCGCTGAAGGCGGTGGTCATGAACCTGCTCTCGGTGAGCGCCACCTACGGCGTGCTCGTCCTGGCGTTCCAGAAGGGCTGGGGCGAGCCGTTCGGGCTCCAGGAGTCGGCGCAGGTCGAGGCCTGGATCCCGATCTTCCTGTTCGCCATGCTCTTCGGTCTCTCGATGGACTACGAGGTCTTCCTGCTGTCTCGCATGCGCGAGGAGTGGGACCAGCGCCGCAACAACGAGGACGCCGTCGCTCACGGTCTGGAGCACACCGGCCGCATAATCACCGCCGCGGCGGTGATCATGGTCGCGGCCTTCTCGGGCTTCACCGCCGGCAGCTTCGTCGGCCTCCAGATGTTCGGCCTCGGGCTCTCCGCCGCAATCATCCTCGACGCCACGATCGTGCGCGCGATCCTCGTGCCCGCGACGATGAAGCTGGCAGGCAACTGGAACTGGTATCTGCCCGACGGCGTCCGTCGCGCCCTGCGGCTCGCCCCTGCCCACACTCCCCCACCGCCAGAGCCGGCCCCGGCGCGGGCCGGCACCGGCCGAGGCGGGTAGGCAGGAAGCACCCGCCCGGCACGCGCCTCAGCGGTACGTGACCCGTTCGCCCCGCCGCCCTGGGCGGACATGAGCATCGCGTCGCAGATGAGTAGGTGGCGACTACCCTGAGCCGCGTGCCAGGCGTCTGCTCCCCGCACTGGTGCTGGCGGCGCTGACGGCCGCGGGCGGCTGCGACGTCGGCTCAGACGACGACGACCCGTCCGGGCAGGCGTCAACCCGCCGCGGAAGCCGGCTCCGGGCCGCCGGTGGAACCGCTGCGTCGGGGCGGCTATGTGGTGGCGTTCCGCCACGCGGCGACCGACCCGACGGCGACGGACATGACCGGTGACCTGCGCGACTGCTCGCGCCAGCGCAACTTGAACGCCGAGGGACGGCGCCAGGCGCGCGCCATCGGGCGCGCGTTCAGGCGGCTGGGGATCCCGGTCGGCCGCGTGCTCGCGAGCCCCTTCTGTCGCACCCGCGACACCGCGCGCCTCGCGTTCGGCCGCGTGCGACCGTCGCGTGCGCTCCTCTCGGCCGACTCCTTCGGAGGCGGCGGCGCCGCAGAGCGCCAGCGTGCCGGGCTCCGCCGCCTGCTCGGGCTCGCGCCGCGCCGCGGGACGAACACGGTCCTCGTCTCACACGAGGCCGCGATCCACGCCGCCACCGGGGTAACCGTTGCCGAGGGCGAATCCGTGATCGTCGCCCCTCGTCGCGAACGGCGCGGCTTTCAGATCGTCTCGACGGTCGAGGCGGGTGCATGGCCCCGTGCGGCGCGAGCTGCGCGCTAGCCAGCGTCCAACCTCGGGCGTGCTGATCGCGCCCGCCGTCGATCAGCGCTGGCGAGGCTCGCAAAACCGGCAGCTAGCGATAAGGTGCCCACCATGGACTTGGGACGACTTCTCGTTCGCTTGACGATCGGCGGCACCTTCTTCGTCCACGGCACGCAGAAGCTGTTCGGCTGGTTCGGGGGCTATGGCCCGGATGGGACCGGGCAGTTCTTCGAGTCGCTCGGGCTGCGGCCGGGAAGGCGCAACGCCATCGCCGCCGGCTCGACGGAGGCCGGCGGCGGCATCCTGGTCGCTCTCGGCCTGGCAACGCCGCTGGCCGCCGCCGGCCTGTCGGCGGTCATGATCACCGCGCTGCGCACCGCGGTCTGGAAAGAGGGCATCAAGCCCGCGACCGGCGAGCACGAGGTGCTCCTGGCCGCGGCGGCATTGGCGCTGACCGAGACCGGTCCGGGGGCGCCATCGCTCGACTCCGCGCTCGGGCTCGAACGCAGCGGCCTGCGGTGGACGCTGGCGGCGCTTTCCGCCGGAGCGGCCGGCTCGGCGATGGCGATCTCGATGGGACGGCGCGAGCCGGCGGCGCCCGCACAGGCCGCGCCGGCTGCCGCCCCTGCGACACCCGAGGCGCCCCCGGCGCCCGAGCCCCGCTCGACGTAGACGCGGGGCACTCCCGCCCTCGAGCAGGTTTGGGCCCTCGCGTAAGGCGCGGCGGCGGGGTCGTCGACCGCGTGGTCTACGTGAGCGCGAGAGCGCCTCGACGCGTCCGGCCTCGCTTGGGGATGTAGAGGTCGGTGATCGTCCCCTCGGCGGCCTCGGCGCTGAAGGCGACTGTCTCCGACAGCGTGGGATGTCTCGCGCCTTGGCCTCGATCTCGGTGAGCCCCATCTATGCCACCTCGGGGTCGGTGTAGGCGACCGACGGGATCGCACGCGCCCGCGCGCCACGCGCGCCCGATCAAACGGTCTAGAAGGAAGCTCGCGCGCTCGGTCCCGTCATGCTCCAGGACCGACTCGAGCGAGTCGAGCCACTCGGCAGTCTCGAGCGCATCGATGTCCGTGCTCGCCATCCTCTCCCCTTCGGCGTCGGTCTCCTTCCGCCGTCGCGACCTCGGAGCCGCCGTCGCGGCCGCACCTCGGCCGCGCGAAACTAGCACGATGCGTCGCCGGCGCTCGCTCTGTCGACGTCGAGCAGCCGCAGCCGTACCGACTCGCCCGCGGATAGCCACCGCCTGGCATAGCCGCGGCCATCACGCCGCCACCGACGATGAGATCGGTCCCCGAGATGAAGCCGGCGGCGGGCCCGAGCAGGGAGCTCGATGCGGCGGTCGTCGAGAGCCAGCTGATCCAGCGGATGGGCGTCACACCGCCGTCGTAGCCGACGCAGGAGGAGTTCCCCGTCCGCCACGCCGTGGCGACGGTGGCGCTCATTTCCAGAGCCCCACGCCCTCGCCGCCGATCGGGTCGTCCGGCGGCGGCCCGAGCCCGGCGATCCGTTCCCGTGCGGCCTCGACCTCCGCCGGATCGTCGCCGCGCAGCAGGTCGTAGTTCTCCTGTCCGGCGGGATACGCACCGACCACGGTGAAGCTCGCGTCCGAGGACGCTCGGCGATGTCCGGTCCCCGCGGGCAGCACAAGCACGTCGCCGGCTGCCACGTCGAACGCGTCTCCCTGCGGTCCGCCGAGCTCGAGCGTGGCCCGGCCGGCTACGACCGCGAGCGCCTCATGCGATGTCGAGTGGAAGTGGTGGAAGCCAAAGACGCCATCCACCCACGAGCCGCCCCAGCCGTGCTGCGCAAACAGCCCGCGAGCGGCGTCAGCGCTTGAGGCTGCGGTGTCGACGCCGCGGTAGATGAGCACTGGAAAGCGTGGGTTGTTTGGGATCCGGTCCCCGGGCGGCGCGTGCCAGGCGTGGAGCTGCATGCGTAACGCGTACCCACGTAACCGGGCGGGTTTGGCATCGGCGTCGCTCACTCAGTGGAGTCTCATGGATCCTGACGCGCTTTCGCTTCCGCGCATGCCGTCCGAGTGCGCCCAACCGCAGGGAGGCCGCTAAGGAGGTACCACGCCGGGCGGCTTGAGGCCTTCTTAGCGGGGTGCCCCGCGTCGGCGCCGGGCGGGCGTCCGCCCCGGCGGCTGGGCCGGCTCGTCGCGGAGCGGCCTGGAGCGGATCGCGCGTGTGCCCACCTCTCCCACTGAAACGGTCAACGCCTCGTTGTGGTGCGCGATCTGAAGCGGCTCGCCGCGAAGCAGGGAATAGCGGGCGCGGTGGTGGTTCACCTCGACCTTCAGCGTTCGTCCGCGGAAGGAGACGCGGAACGCGAGCCGGGCCAGGCCCTCCGGCAGGCGGGGCGCGAAGCTGAGCGACCCGTCGTGGTCGCGCATCCCGCCGAAGCCCGCGACGGCCGCGATCCAGGCGCCCGCGAGCGAGGCGATGTGCAATCCGTCGCGGGTGTTGTGCTCCAAGTCCTCGAGGTCCATGAGCGCCGCCTCGGCGAAGTAGTCGTAAGCCAGCTCGAGGTACCCGACCTCCGCCGCCACGACCGCCTGGGTGCAGGCCGAGAGTGACGAATCCCGGACGGTCAGCGGCTCGTAGTAGTCGAAGTTGCTGGCCTTCTCCTGGTAGCTGAAGGCGTCGCCGCGCAGGTGCAGCGCCAGAACGAGGTCCGCCTGCTTGACGACCTGCCTGCGGTAGAGCTCGAAGTATGGGAAGTGGAGCAACAGCGGGTACTGATCGCTGCCCGTGCGCGAGAAGTCCCAGGCCTGATGCTCGGTGAAGCCCTCCGCCTGCGGGTGGACCCCGCGAGCCTCGTCGTAGGGGATGAGCATCGCGCGGGCAGCGTCACGCCAGTCCGCGGCCTCGTCGAGGTCGACACCAAGCTCGGCCGCGGCGTCGGGATGCCGCTCGACCGCGTCGGCCGCGGCGCGCAGGTTCCGCTCGGCCATCAGGTTCGTGTAGACGTTGTTGTCGGCCAGCGCGCTGTACTCGTCGGGGCCGGTGACCCCATCGATCCGGAAGCGGCCCTGGTCGTCGTGGTGGCCGAGCGAGCGCCACAGCCGTGCCGTTTCGACGAGCAGCTCGAGGCCCTCGCGGCGCGCGAACGTGGTGTCCCCGGTGGCGGCCTCGTAGCGGACGACCGCATCGGCGACGTCCGCGCCGATGTGAAAGGCGGCGGTGCCGGCGGGCCAGTACCCGGAGCACTCCTGGCCTTGGATCGTGCGCCAGGGCAAGGCGGCGCCACGCAGCCCGAGGAGCTTCGCACGCTCGCGCGCGAGGTCGAGCGTGGCGTGCCGCCAGCGGAGGGCGTCGCCGGCGCCCTCGGGCACGGTGTAGGTCAGCAGCGGCAATACGAAGGTCTCCGTGTCCCAGAAGGCGTGGCCGTCGTAGCCCGGCCCGGTGAGGCCCTTCGCCGCGATCGCCCGCTGCTCACCACGCGCCCCTGCCTGGAGCGTGTGGAACATCGCGAAGCGGACCGCCTGCTGCAGCTCGGCGTCCCCCTCGAGCTCTATGTCGGCGCGCTCCCAGAAGTCGTCCAGGTACTCCCGTTGGGCGCTGAGCAATCCCTCCCAGCCGGTGTGTCTGGCGCCGGCGATCGCGGCCTCGACCTGATCGTGCACCGACGGCAGCGAGCGCTGGCTCGACCAGCCGTAGGCCAGGAACTTGACCAGCCGCAGCCGCTGCCCGGGCTCCAGAGTGGCCGCCACGGTCAGCCGACCGAGGTTGTCGTCGGCCTCCGCCTCCCCAAGCTCCGTGCCCGGCGGTCCGTCGACCAGGTGGTCCATGCCCGCGCCAACACGGAGCCCGCTCGCCGTGGTTGAGTGCACGAGCACAACGCCTGCGCCGCGGGCCCGGAAGTACTCGGGCCGCAGCGCCGAGGCCAGCGCGGCCGCCGCCCGCGGATCGCGCTCGACCGTCGGCAACGGCTCGTTGGCCACGAGCTCTGACTGGAGGACGACGGTTGTGTTCTCCTCGAGCGGTTCGACCTCGTATGCGATCGCCGCCACCGCGCGCTGTACGAACGACACAAGCCGCACAGACGAGAGCCGCACGCCCCTGCCGGTGGGGGAGAGCCAGTCGACGCGGCGCCGCAGCACGCCGGCGCGGAAGTCGAGCGTGCGCTCATGCTCGCGCAGCTCGCCGTAGCGGACGTCGAACGGCTCGTCGTCCACGAGCAGGCGGATGAGCTTCCCGTTCGTGACGTTCACGACCGTCTGCCCAGCCTCCGGATATCCGTAGCCGCCCTCCGGGTAGGGCAGGGGCCGCATCTCGTAGAACCCGTTCAGGTAGGTCCCGGGCAGCCCGTGCGGCTCGCCCTCGTCCAGGTTGCCGCGCAAGCCGATGTGCCCGTTCGCCAGCGCGAAGACCGACTCCGACTGCGGGAGCAGGTCGAGACGGAGCGAGCTCTCCCGGACCGACCAGGGCTCGACCTTGAAGGGATCCTGCTTGATCACGGGCGCTCGAGCAGCTCCACGACATCGGACACGACGACGTCGCCGCCGTGGCTGCGCAGTGCGTCGGCCTGGCTCGCGCGGTCCACCCGGACGGTGCAGCCGAACCGGCGCAGGAATCGACGGCCTCTTCGAGCAGGCACGAACCGCTGACCCGTTTGCGCTGCCCGCTGGCGCGGGTAGTCGTCGAGCATCTGCTTCCGGTCGGCGGTGTGCGCCCGGGCGGTGTGCGTCAGCACGCCATCGCCATGGAAGAGGCACGCCCCCACGTCAGCAGGCAAGCCGAGCACGAGTGGACCTACGCCCGCACGCCGGCATGCTGGAGGACCGCCCGCAGCTCGCCAGGAATGTCGGCACGGAGGCCGGAGGAGCGCAGGTAACGCCGGTGCGCGACAGCGACCGCTGCGTCGAACCCGCCTTCTTCGAGCCCGGGGACGCGGCCATGCACGCGAAGGTCGACCGCAACCAGCTCGCGCTCGGGAAGAGGCCCCGCGAACGTGCAGTCCGCGCTGACGACCAGCTCGTTGGCCGGCGAGCCGGCCTCGGCCAGGACTTCCGACAGCGCCGCTGCCATGAACGTCGCATGCGTGACGGCCAGAAGCTCACCGGGAGCGGCCTCCCCGGGAACCGGGTCGCCCTCCGGCAGCGCAACCGGCGTGGCGCCGAAAGCCCGGCTCTCGACGCCGATGCGGGCCTCGCCACGCGGCGGATGCGTAAGCCAGGAGACCCTTCCACGCCGGACCACCTGGTCATGCGCGCTCGATGACGACTGGCCGGCATCTGTCATCTGAACCTCTCAAAGGGGACCAGGATGGTGAGAGCTTCCCACACGGTCGCGTCCTGCTGTCGCCACGCGCCGTGCTGCGCTGGCGGCGGCGCCGCTTCGTCCGGTTGAGCCTTGTGCGTCGGCGAGAGCGGGAAGTTCTGGTGAAGACGCGTTAGAGGTCGGCACGGTCGGCGAAGGTATCCGAGTCGAGCCCGCGTGTCAGCGACCGGCGCGCCGGTGTCGTGCGAGAGGGCGCCCGCAAGCGCGGGTCGTCTTGGTGGCGGCGTCCCGTCCGCTCCGCGGTCAGGCGGCCACCGGGCGGCAACGCCAGGTGGCCATGGTCACCCGAGACGGGAAGCCGAGATCCCAATCTGCGCACAGTCCGATGGCGCCGTCGACGTCAGCCGCCGACACCCGTCCCGAGGCGATCATCGACTCGCGCAGCTGTGCCACGTTCAGCCCCAACACCGTGCCGCCCGCCTCACGCCGCGCCACATCGCGCGCGGTCGCGATTGCCTGCAGGCGAACGCAGAACAGCCCGACTGAGGTGAGCCTGCAGGGAGCCCAGCGCCGGTCACCGCCGACGCAGCGCGCGGAAGAACGTCGTCACATCCGCCGCGAGTAGGTCGGGAGCCTCCAGTGCGGCGAAGTGTCCGCCGCGTGGCATCTCCGTCCACCGCTGGATGTTGAACACCTGCTCGGCGAACGAGCGCGGCGGATGCCGGATCTCGCGCGGGAGGACGCGTAGGCGGTCGGTGTGCTCGAGGGCGTCAGCGGCACGGGCCACGGCTCGTGGCGCACCGCGTGGTACGGCCAAAACGACGAGTTGATCGCCCCGGTGACCCAGTAGAGCGTGACGTTCGTGAGCAGTGAGTCCATGTCGACCGAGGGCTCGAGGTCGCGTCGTGGTCGGTCCGCGCGTAGAACTTCTCGGCGATCCAGGCCGCGAGTCCCGCCGGCGAATCGGTCAGGGCATAAGCCGGCGTCTGCGGTCTGGTGCCTTGGATCAGGCTGTAGCCCGTCTCTTCGGTCTGCCAGTGACGGATCTCCTCCTGGGACGCGCGGTCCTCGTCGCTGGCTCCGCCGTGAACCGCATGTCCAGGGGCAAGGGGCGGAAGTTCAGGTGGACGCCGAGCAGCCCGTCGCGGTGGGCGTGTGCGAGCCGCCCGACGACGTAGCCGCCCCAGTCGCCGCCTTGGGCGGCGAACCGCGGATAGCCGAGCACCTCGGTCATCAGCCGCGCGAACAGATCGGCCATCTCCACGATGCCGAGCCGCCGTTGGCCTGGCTCGAACGAGAGCGTGAAGCCGGGGAGCGACGGCGCGACGACCGTGAAGGCGTCCGCCGGGTCACCCCCGAATCGGGCCGGGTCGCTGAGCCGTGGGATGAGCTCGTGGAACTCCCACACCGATCCCGGCCAGCCATGCACGAGGAGGAGCGGCAGTGGGTCCGGGCCGACCGCTGGCTGGTGGACGAAGTGGAGGTTGATCCCGTCGAGCGGCACCTGGAACTGGTCGAACGCGTTTAGCTTCGCCTCCTGCACCCGCCAGTCGAAGCCGTCTCGCCAGCGCTCGGTCAGACGCCGCATGAACGCGAGGCTCGCGCCGTGTTTCCATCCGGACCCCGGGATCTCGTCGGGCCAGCGCGTGCGAGTCAGTCGCTCCCGCAGGTCGTCCAGCACGTCGTCGTGGACGTTGAGACGGAACGGCTGAGGCTGTAGGGGCGTCACTTGTGCGCGGACCTTGACGGCGACGGGTCTGCTGTTGCATCAATCCGGAGCTTCTCGACGTGGCTGTCGGATAGAGCCGTCCCGGAAACGCTGCAGCATGCCTGCGGAGACAGCATCAGCGCAGCTACGAGCGGCGTTCTCACGATCGGCCCGGGTGACGTAGGGGATCGCGATTTCGCAGCGCACCCTTACGTGCATTTGAGTGAGCCGCCGGAGGTTTCCGGACGGCACCGACGAGGGAGCGGGGCGTTAGCGCCGCTGAGCCAGCAGCCAGCGGTAGAGCCCCGGTTCGGAGTAGGCCTTCGTGTCCGTATAGTGGCCCGCCCCCGGGTAGACGGTGAGGCGGGCATTCCCTCCGCAGCTCTTGACGGCGTCGACCATGGCGCGCGACTCGCTCGTCGGGATCACGTCGTCGCGGCTGCCGTGGAACGCCCAGACGGCGACGTCCCGGAGCCTGCAGGTCTCGCGGTGGTAGTGGGCGCTCCACCGTCCACCGCCCCCCGCGACCGGAGCGATGGCGGCGAAGCGTTCCGGGTAGGCGCTCGCGAGGTCGAACGCCGCATAGCCGCCGATGCTGAAACCGGTGACATACACGCGGCGACGATCCACCGCGTAGCGGCCCTCGACCTCGTTTAGAAGCTCGGCGAGCGGCTCGAGCGGCCAGCTGGAGCTCGTCTGCGGCGAGACTGCGATCAGCGGGAGGTCGCGCCGCTCGAGGATCCTGGGCAGGCCGCGTGGCCGCAAGAGCTCGAGGTCGCGCCGGGTGCTGCCGGGGGTGTCCGCTCCGTGGAGGAAGAGCAGCAACGGCCACCGCCGTCCCTTGCGCTCGTCGTAGCGCTTCGGCAGGTAGAGCAGGTAGTGAAACGGCGCCCCCATGCCTCCCTTGGAGCTCTGCGCGACCTGGCGTCCCGGCGCCGGGCGGGTCTCCGGTCTCGCTCCGTCACGCTCGGCGCCGTCCGGCGAGCCACAGGCGCACAGCAGCATGCCAAGGACCGCCGCCGCCAAAGCCGCTAAACGCATGCCGTCCGTGTCCCCGCACAGCTGCGTCCAAACCAACGCGCCCCGGCCAAGAGCTTGGCCACGTTAGCGTTGGGGCGGCGATGGGGGCCGTGATTTCGAGGGTGCGCGCGGCTGCTGCCGGGCGAGGGCTTCGCCGTCTACGACGGTCTTGCCGCTTGGCGTTGCGCGCGGCGAGCGAGTCGTGCCCGCGGCCGGTGGAGCTCGCTCCACACGCGGCGGTCATGACACGCGCGGGACAGAGCGTGCGAGCGTGTCCAGTGCCACGGCAGCGCGGCGGCCGTCGTTCTCGTCCCTGGCTGATCGTGTCTAGGCGCGACTCGACTCCCGCTGGGAGCCGAGCTCGCGGCCGACTTCCCGGTGGTCATCCCCGACCTGCCGGAATGCGGGCTCAGCGACGCCCGAGGTGCCGCCGATGCTGGCCCGGCGCGTTGACGCCGCCATCGCCGATGCGTGTGTGGCTCGGCACGGAGGGCGTCATGCTCGCTCGATAGAGCTCGGCACGCAGATCGCGGTGGAGGCGGCGATCCGCCACGGGCTTGGGTCGGCCGGGTCGCCGTGACCGGCCCGACGACGCACCCGAAGCCCGTTCACTCGCCCGGCAAATATCTCCGTCCGGAGGAGGCGTGAACGACGTGAGCAGGCAGACGCTCGCTCGTTCGAGTGGGCTGCACCCGTAACGACCTCGGCGGGCTGACGCAAACGCTGTGCGCCCCGCAGCGGCAGCCGCCGCTGGCCGCATGAGCGCGGCGGACCTTGTGGC
>JACVRW010000140.1 GCA_014534235.1 Thermoleophilaceae bacterium
ACAGCTCGACGTCCACGTCCTCGACGGACGCGGTGGCGCCGTCGGCCGGGCGGATCTCGAAGGCGTTGAGGCGGCCGATGATGATCCCGCGCTCCCGGTAGCGCGAGGTGGAGATCGACGAGTCGCCCAGCATCGGGCGCTCGGCGACAAGCTTGCCGTCCTCGACGACGACGTTCGTGACCTCCATGGTCACGCCGGCGTTCAGCCGCGCGGCCAGGCCGGCGCCGATCTCGAAGCCCAGGAGGCCGCCGCCGAAGATGGCGTAGTCGTGCCCCTCGTCCGTCATGACCTGGGCCATGGCGTCGACGACGGGCTGGGCCAGGCCCTCGGGGCCGGGCACCTTGTACACGGTCGAGGCGCCGTAGCCGCCGAGCGTGGCGGCGAGCTCGTCGGTCATCTCGTCGCCGAGGACGAGGACGTCGGCCTGCGTGCCGAGCTCGGCGGCCAGCTTGGCCGCCTCGGCGACCGCGCCGAGCGAGTTCTTGTTGAAGGCCCCGTCGTAGTGCAGGGCGTAGGTCAGGATCCCGGCCATCTAGATCAGCTTCCTCTCGTCGAGCCAGGCCATGATCTTCTCGACCGTCTCGTTCGTGTCCTCGTCCTCGATGATCGTCCCGGCCGACTTCTGCGGCGGGGCCTTGAACGAGCCGCACTGAACCTGCGAGCCGTCCGCGCCGACCTGGCCGGCGTCGATGCCCACGTCGCCCGTCGACCTCGTGTCGAGCGGCTTCTTCTTCGCGCCCATGATGGCCTTGAGCGAGGGGTACCGCGGCTCGTTGATCGCGTCGCCGACGGAGATCACGGCTGGGAGCTCGACGTCGACCGTGTCGTAGCCGTACTCGGCCTGGCGCTCGCAGCGGAGCCCCGCGTCCTGGACGTCGATCTTGATCACCTGCGTCAGCGACGGCATCTTTAGGTGGTCGGCCACCACGGCGCCGATCGTGTAGCACTCGCCGTCGTCCGACTGCTGGCCGAGCAGGACCAGGTCGGGCGACTCCGCCTCGAGCACCCGGGCCAGGGCGTATCCCGTCGCGCACACGTCGGAGCCCGCGAGCGCCTCGTCGGTGAGGTGGATCGACCGGTCGGCGCCCAGCGACACCGCCTTGTGCAGCGCGCGGAACGCGGACGCGGGGCCCATCGTGACCGCGACGATCTCGTCGACGTCGAGCGCGCCGCTCTCGCGGATCTGCATGGCGGCCTCGATCGCGTGGGTGTCGAACGGGTTCAGGTTCTTCTCGCCCGAGCGGTCGAGGCGCTTCGTGTTCGGATCCATGCGCTTCTCGACCGCGGCGTCGGGAACCTCTTTCACGAGGACGCAGATCTTCACGTGACGCTTCTCCTTCGTTCTCCTGAGCCGGCCCCCGGGCGGTCCGTGCCCGGGGCGTGGATTCTACCTGGCCCGTTGACTGACGGGTCAATCGCCCGGCCGCGGCGGGGCCGGATCAACTTGTTCGACCTTTTGCTGGATAAAGCAGCAAAAGGTCGAACGCTCGGCCGGGGAGCCCGACCGGATTCCTCCTGGGACGGCGGAGCCGGCCCTCACGGAGGGCCGGCTCCGCGCCGTCCGGGGTGAGGATCGGTTACGCCGGTTCCGGCTCGAGCTCCGGCTCGAGCTGCGGGGCGTGAATCTCCTCCGGCTCGCGGTCGATGTCGCGCTCGCGCACGAGCCACAGCGCCACGAGCGCCGCCGCGACCGAGAAGATCCCTCCGAGCAGGAAGATCTCGTTCAGCCCGGTGAGGAACCCGTCGCGTGCCGCCGTGGCCACGCCGTCGCGCGCGCCGGCGGGCACGGACGCCAGCGCGCTGTCGAGGTTGCCGGACGAGACGGCCTCGATCAGCTGCCGTGGACGGTCTCCGGTCGCCGCCGGGGTCCCCGCCGCGAGGTGCTCGACCTTCTCGGCGCCGCGTCCCAGGAAGATCGCGCCCCAGGCGGCGATGCCCACGGCGATCCCCACCTGCCGGAAGGTGTCGTTGATCCCGGCGGCCATGCCGCTCTGCTCCTTCGGGACCACGCTTACCGCCACGTCGGCGATCACCGGGTTGAGCAGGCCCACGCCCGCGCCGCCGAGGAGGAAGCCGCCCAAGAGCGCGGTCCACTCGTCGGTCGGGTCGAGGCCGCCCATGAGCAGCAGGGCGAGGCCGGTCATGCCCAACCCCACGCTCATGATCACCCGCGCCGGCAGGCGGGCGAGCAGCGCTCCCCCGGCCGCCGCCACGAAGAAGTTGACGACCGTGAACGGCAGGTAGATCAGCCCCGCCTCGAGCGGCGAGTGGCCGAGGTAGTTCTGCAGGTAGAACGTGATGTAGAGGAACAGCGCGAACATCGACGCCGACACGCCGAGCGCCGCCAGCTGGACCCCGGTGAAGGCCGGCTTGCGGAAGAACCGCAGGGGCAGCATCGGCTCCTTCACGCGCGTCTCGATGACGAGGAACGCGATGAGGAGCGCGGCCGCGCCACCCAGCAGCGAGACGATCAGCGTGCTGCCCCAGCCCTCCTCGTTGCCGCGGACGAGTCCGAGCACGAGCAGGAACAGCGCCGAGCTGAAGGTGACGAGCCCCGGCCAGTCGACGCGTGTGGCGTTCGGATCGCGCGTCTCGCGCAGCTTCATGTAGGTCATCGCGATCGCGGCGATTCCCACGGGCACGTTCAGGAAGAAGACGGACTCCCAGCCGAGGGAGTCGACGAGCGCGCCGCCCACGAGCGGCCCGATCGCCACCGAGACGCCGATCGTGGCGCCGTAGATGCCCATCGCCGTCCCGCGCTCACGCCCGGGTGCGAACTCCTGGGCCACGAGGGCGAGCGACACGGCGAACATCACGGCGCCGCCGATGCCCTGCACCGCCCGCGCGAGGTTCAGGAACGTCGGGTCCGTAGCGAGCCCGGCGGCCAGCGAGGACAGCGTGAAGATGCCGAGGCCGACCGCGAACACCCGTCGCCGCCCGAGCCGGTCCGCGAGTGAGCCGGCGGTAAGCACGAACGCCGCGAGCGACAGCGTGTACGCGTCGATCACCCACTGCAGCTCCGTGAAGCTCGCGCCGAGGTCCTCCTCGATCGCCGGCAGCGCCGTGTTCACGACCGTGATGTCGAGCAGGAGCATGAACGTCGCGACGCTTACCGCGAGCAATGTCCACCACTTCCGAGCCATTTGCGTAGTCCTCCTTCCGGCCGCACCGCGCGGTGCGGGAACTCCGTGTCGTTCTTTTCGGCCCGCACCGCGCGGTACGGAAAGGTCTTGTGTCGTGCCTTTTGCCTTCATCAGGACGAATCGACGAATTGCCGTCGCATTTATCCCGGCCCCCCGCCCCGGACCCGGTGCCCTTGGCGCGGCGGGCGAGAGGGAGTAGTATTTGGTCAAGCCGCCTTGTCAGGCGACCGTACCATAAGGTAAGGTGGCTTTACAAGGTGACCTGACGAATTCATGAGTGAGACCCGTCACATAACGCCCCACGACCTTCCGCTCATCGGCCAGCTCGCCGAGGTGAAGGGCGCGATATCCGACGAGCTCTTCGCCCAGCTCGCCGAGGTCGGCTTCACGGATATCCGTCCCGCTCACGGGTGCGTGTTCGGCCACATCGACGAGGACGGGGCGCGGCTCACCGCGCTGGCCGAGCGTGCCGGGCTCACGAAGCAGGCCGTCGGCGAGGCGGTGGCCGATCTCGAACGGCTCGGGTACGTCGAGCGCGTGCCGGACCCGGAGGACGGGCGCGCCAAGATCATCAAGCCCACCGACCGGGGTGTCGCGGCGACGGCCGCGGCGGCCAAGATCTTCGCCGACATGGAGCGCCGGTTCGCCGCAGAAGTCGGTGAGAAGAGGTTCAAGGAGTTCCGCGAGACGCTGCGGCGCCTCTACCACCTCACCCGCTCATCGGCGCGGCCGCCGGCGCGCGCCGCCTGACGGCCGCTACGCCGGCACGGCGTCCCGGATGAAGTCGATGATGCCCTGAACCGGGGCGCCCGGCGTGAACACCTCCGCGACCCCCAGCTTCTTCAGCTCTGGGATGTCGTCGTTCGGGATGGTCCCGCCGACCACCAGGACCACGTCGTCCGCGCCTTCCTGCTTGAGGAGCTCCGCGATGCGCGGGACCAGGGTCATGTGCGCACCCGAGAGGATCGACAGGCCGACCGCGTCGGCGTCCTCCTGGAGGGCCGTCTCCACGATCTGCTCGGGCGTCTGGTGGAGGCCGGTGTAGATCACCTCCATGCCCGCGTCCCGGAGCGCACGGGCGATGATCTTCGCGCCACGATCGTGCCCGTCGAGCCCGGGCTTGGCCACGACGACGCGGATCTTCCGGCTGGACATCGGGCGCGGAGTGTATCCGCGCCACTCGTACCGCCGGCGGTACCGCACGCGGCGTGCTGCGCTGCGCGCCCGCCCCTAGGCGGCCGAGCACAACGGGTCGAGCAGTACCGCTGGGAGCCCTACGCCCGGCGCATCCGGCTCTGCACGGCCGCGCCCAGGGCCGATGCGGGCGGCGCTTGCTGCCCGGCAGGTTGCTCGGCCGCAGCCGGCGTGTCGACCCCTGGCGGCGTCTCCGCCCCCGGCGCCGCCTCGGCCACGAGCGGCGCCTGCGCCCCCGGCGCCGCCTCGGCCGACGCCGGTGGCCTCGGCGCTACCGGCGGCTCGGCGTGAGCGGCCTCGGCGCGGCCGGTCTCCGGCGGCGCCGGATCGTCCGAGGCGGCCAGTGAACCCGGCAACGCAAGAGCCGCCGCGAGCGCATACACGGCTGTCAGCGGTGCAAGCTGCCTCACGGAGCGATCACCCTGGGTCTTACGCAAGCGCGGCAAGAAGGGATCGGCTCGCCCGGGGGTCCGGGCGCCGCTAGAACACCGGTGTCTCAGTGTAGCTCCCGAAGACCCGCTGGAGCGACTGCACGACCTCGCCCTCGGTGCAGTGCGCGCGGGCGCAATCGAGGAGCGGCTCCATCAGGTTGCGATCGCCGGCGGCTGCCTCGCGCAGGTCCGCCAGCGCGCGCTCGGCCGCCTCCGGGTCGCGGCGGGCCCTGACCGCCCGAACCCGGCCGATCTGCTTGCGCTCGAGCTCGGCGGGAATGCGCAGGATCTCGACATCGCGCTGATCGGCCTGCTGGTAGCGGTTGACGCCAACGACGATCCGCTGCCTCGACTCCATCTCCTGCTGCAGCCGGAAGCTCGCCTCGGCGATCTCCCGCTGCGGGTAGTTCTGCTTCACGGCTTCCACCATCCCGCCCAGCTCGTCGATCTTGCCGAAGTACTCGTAGGCCGACTCCTCCATGCGGTCGGTCAGGGCCTCGACGAAGTAG
Organism: Thermoleophilaceae bacterium; assembly: GCA_014534235.1. Lineage (GTDB taxonomy): Bacteria > Actinomycetota > Thermoleophilia > Solirubrobacterales > Thermoleophilaceae > JACVRW01. The sequence continues at coordinate 5,278 of JACVRW010000140.1, forward strand.
GACCCCCCCAGGGGGTCGATCGTGTTCGCCACCCCGGTCTCGTGGGCGATGATCTGCTGTGTACGCAGCGCGACCCTGACCGCTTCCTCCGTGGGCAGGGCCAGCGCCTCGTCGAACGAGTTCGTGTGCAGCGACTGCGTCCCGCCGAGCACGGCCGACAGCGCCTCCGTGGCGGTCCGCACGACGTTGTTGAGCGGCTGCTGGGCGGTCAGCGATACCCCCGCGGTCTGGGTGTGGAAGCGCATCAGCAGGCTGCGCTCGTCGCGAGCGCCGTAGGTGTCGCGCAGCTCGCGCGCCCAGATCCGCCGCGCCGCGCGGTACTTGGCGATCTCCTCGAAGAAGTCGACGTGGGCGTTGAAGAAGAAGGAGAGTCGCGGAGCGAACTCGTCCACGCCCAGGCCGCGCCCGAGCGCCCACTCAACGTAGGTGAACCCGTCCTTGAGGGTGAACGCCAGCTCCTGCTGGGCGGTGGAGCCGGCCTCGCGGATGTGGTAGCCGGAGATCGAGATCGGGTGCCAGCGGGGCATGCGCTTCGTGCAGAACTCGACCATGTCGGTGACCAGCCGCATCGCCGGCTCGATCGGGAAGCACCACTCCTTCTGCGCGATGTACTCCTTGAGGATGTCGGTCTGGATCGTGCCCCGAAGCTGCTCCGGCGCCACCCCCTGGCGCTCCGCCGCCACCACGTAGAACGCCAGCATCACCGCCGCCGGCGCGTTGATCGTCATCGAAGTCGAGACTTCGCCGAGGGGGATCCCCGAGAAGAGCGTCTCCATGTCGTCGAGCGTGTCGACGGCCACCCCCTCCCGGCCCACCTCCCCGAGCGAGCGGGAATGGTCCGAGTCATGGCCCATGAGCGAGGGCATGTCGAACGCCGTCGACAACCCCGTCTGCCCATGCTCGAGCAGATAGCGGAAGCGCTCGTTGGTCTCCTCCGCCGTCCCGAACCCGGCGAACTGGCGCATCGTCCACAGCCGGCCCCGGTACATCGACGGATACACCCCCCGCGTGAACGGGAACTCGCCAGGAAAGCCGATCCGCTCCTCGAACGGGCCGACGTCATCGGGCGTATAGAGCGGCGCCACCGGGTCGCCGCTCAGCGTGGTGAACAGCGCGTCGCGCTCCGGCGCCCGCGCGAACCGCTCGCGGTACCAGCGTTCCGCGTCCGTCATCGGCCGTGGCTCGACCGCCATCGGCCGAAGTCTAAGCCGATGGCGCGCCCGCCCCGCACGGCGTGCCGGCGGCCAGCCGGCGCAGGGTGAGGGCGGCGGTCCAGGCGAAGTCCCGCGCGCGGAGATCGCGTCCCGACTCGGGCACGAAGCACTCCCGTATTCCGCCGCCCTCGACCGCCGCGAGCCGCTGGTCCCCGAGCGTGCCCGCGGACGCCGCTTCACCCGCCGCTCGAGCGCCCAGGCGCGTAGCCAGGGCTCACCAAGGCCGCCGCAAGCGAGCTGCAGCGACCGATCCGCCTCAGTGCCGGAGCCTCGCGAGCCGCGGCGCACGGCGCGAGCGCGCAACCATGAACCCGCCGCCGCCGGCGGCTAGCATCAGACCCGCGGCCCCTCCGGCCAGCTTGAGTCGCCGTCCGAGCCTGTCGAAGCGCATGATGCGCCAGCCCTCCTCGCGTGCGACGCGCTCCAGCGCGGGGTCGGGATTGACGGCGACCGGATGGCCGACCGCGCGCAGCATGGGCAGGTCGGATTCGGAGTCCGAGTACGCGTACGACTCCGCGAGGTCGATCCCCTCGGCCGCGGCGAGCTGGCGGATCGCCTCCGCCTTCCCCTCCCGGTAGGTGAACGGCCCGGCGGGCCTGCCGGTGTAGACGCCGTCCTTTACCTCAGCCCGCATGCCGATGCCGCCGTCGAGCACGAGCACGTGGGCCAGCACGTCGGCCAGCTCCTGGGACGCGGCGGTGACGATGTACGCGCGGCGACCCGCGTCCTGGTGGGCGTACGCCTCGTCCAGCACCTTGCGGTAGAGGAGCGGCAGGACGCCGGCTAGCACGTGCGGGCCAACGAGCCGGGCGAGGTCGACGGTCCGCTGACCCGCGATCGCGTCCAGCACCCGCTGCTTCAGCTGCTCGGTGTCCTCGTCGGTCGAGCCGCGGAGGCGAAACCTCAC
>JACVRW010000196.1 GCA_014534235.1 Thermoleophilaceae bacterium
GCGCGTAGCTGCGGAGATGGTCTTGACGACGTAGATCACAGACAAGACGAAGAACGCAGCCCCGACCAACGCACGTACTTGATCTTCCGTGAGAGGGGCACGGTCTGCGACGGGCTGGGAGATTCTGTTGGCCACCTTCTCCCGCCAGCCCTGCAGCCCCGCCTGCCCAAGTGCAGTCACCCTAGCCATGTCCGCTCCTCGTTTCGCCGTCAATGTCCTCCCTGTTTCCCGGCGCCGAGTACCCCACGCTCGGCGCGCTGGTCGCGGTCCCGGGTCAGACCATGCGCGAAGCACGGCCCGTTCGGCCGACGCTTCGGCTTCGTGCGACTTGCGACAGCCAGTTCCGCAGCACGCGAGAGGCCCGTCTCTGGTCAGTTCCGAGCGGATGAACGCCTGACGAGTATGTTCCGCATCCGCCTCTAAGGAGGCACCGCAGCGTCGCTGCCGAGATGACTAGGCCCCAGGTCCGGCCGATCGAGGTGACGCGCTCGTGGGGTCGGGCGGCTCGGCGAACGCGAATGCGTTCCCATCCGGATCGGGGACGCTCACGTGGCGGACGCCGTTCGAGTACGTCTCGATCGGCTGGTGCTCGATGCGCTGGACAGCGAGGCGCTCGAGGAGCGCGTCGAGCCCGGCGACGGCGAGGGTGATCCGGCCCGCGCCCGCCAGCAAGGCGTTCGGCTCGATGAAGAGCCAGGCCTGCTGGTCGATCTCGAGGATGTCGTTCCCGACGCGGCTGTCTGGGGGTCGTCCGAAGAACCGCGAGTACCAATCGATGCTGGCGTCGAGATTGGACACCGGGACACCGGCGAAGAGGTGGGTACTCGCGCTCATTCCAGGGCGGTCGTATAGCACCAAAGCGCTGCCCGACCGTGATCCTGGGCGCGACATCCCGCGGCGGTTTCGCGGGCTGGGCAAGGCCCGCGAGGCGCGGTGGCTCGCGCGCGATCCCGAGGGGGAGAGCAGCTCGGTCGGCTCTGCCGCGCGAAGCGCACCCGCGATGGCTGGCAGCCGTGGGCATCTTGCCCGCGCTATCGCTTCGCGCGAGAAGCAGCGGCGAGTCCACCGACACATGCGGGTGCTCGCTGAGCTCCTAACGGGCACGGACGACTTCGGGCGGCCCGGCGTGCTCGCCGCCGTTGCTGTGGGTAGCGCGACCGCGGCTGCCCCGTCCGGGCTTCCCACCGGCGGCCGCCTACCATCGAAGGGGAGCGTCTTTCCGGGTCGAGGAGCGAGCGATGGCAGCAGCGGCGGTGACGGCAGACGGACGCGCGCGCGTGCTCGTCGATGGCAACGCGATCCCGCTGCTGGGGCTGGGGGTGTGGCAGGTGGGCGAGGGCCGGGAGTGCGAGGACGCGGTGCGGTGGGCGCTGGAGGCGGGCTATCGCCACATCGACACGGCGCAGGCCTACGGCAACGAGCGCAGCGTCGGTCGCGCCGTGCGCGACAGCGGCGTGCCGCGCGAGGAGGTCTTCATCACGACGAAGTTCTATCCCCGGCGCAAGGACGCCGAGGCGGAGGCGCGGCGGAGCTTGGAGCGGCTCGGCGTCGAGCACGTGGACCTGTACATCATCCACTGGCCGCGGGGCGGGCCGACCCGGGCGTGGGACGGGATGCAGCGAGCCCGCGAGCGCGGCTACGCGCGCTCGATCGGGGTCTCGAACTTCAGCGTCGGCGAACTCGACGAGCTGCTGGCGGTCGCCGACACGCCGCCCGTCGTCAATCAGGTGCAGTTCAGCCCGTTCGAGTACCGGCGCGCCCTGCTGCAAGGCTGCGAGCAGCGCGGTGTGGCGATCGAGGCCTACAGCCCGCTCGGCAGGGGCCGCCATCTCGGTGACGACCGCGTGCGAGAGATCGCCGACCGCCTCGGGCGCACCCCGGCGCAGGTCCTCGTCCGCTGGTGCCTTGAGCGTGACCTGGTCGTTCTCCCGAAGTCGACGCACCGCGAGCGAATCGAGCAGAACGCGCAGGTCTTCCACTTCACGCTGTCCGACGACGACATGGCCGCACTCGACGCGCTCGACACGACCGGCGGCACCGACCGCGCGCGCGAACGCAAATGGTGGTGACCGCCGCTCCGCGCGA
>JACVRW010000097.1 GCA_014534235.1 Thermoleophilaceae bacterium
ATGGACTCCACCGACGGCCTCTCCCGCGGCACCCGCGTACGCGACACCGGCGGCCCGATCACCGTCCCCGTCGGCAGGAACACGCTCGGGCGCATCTTCAACCTGCTCGGCGAGCCGATCGACGAGGGCGGCGGCGTCGCGGTCGACGAGCGCTGGCCGATCCACCGGCCGGCGCCGAGCGTCGAGGACCTGACGCCCACGCGCGAGATCCTCGAGACCGGAATCAAGGTCATCGACCTGCTCGCCCCCTACCCGAAGGGCGGCAAGGTCGGCCTGTTCGGCGGCGCCGGCGTGGGGAAGACGGTGCTGATCCAGGAGCTCATCCGCGCGATCGCAGAGGAGCATGAGGGCCTGTCCGCCTTCTGCGGCGTCGGCGAGCGCTCACGCGAGGGCAATGACCTCTGGCTCGAGATGACTCAGTCGGGCGTGATCGACAAGACCATGCTCGTCTTCGGTCAGATGAACGAGCCGCCCGGCGCGCGGATGCGCGTAGGGCTGTCCGGTCTGACCATGGCGGAGTACTTCCGCGAGCAGGGCCAGGACGTGCTGCTCTTCATCGACAACATCTTCCGCTTCGTGCAGGCCGGCTCGGAGGTCTCGGCGCTGCTCGGCCGCATGCCCTCGCAGGTGGGGTACCAGCCGACCCTCGAGACCGAGATGGGTCAGCTCCAGGAGCGGATCACCTCCACGCGTCGGGGCTCGGTGACCTCGGTGCAGGCGATCTACGTGCCCGCCGACGACCTCACCGACCCGGCGCCGGCGTCCGTGTTCGCGCACCTCAACGCGACCACGGTGCTGTCGCGGGCGATCGCCGAGAAGGGGATCTACCCGGCGGTCGACCCGCTCGACTCGACCTCCACGATCCTGAAGGCGGAGATCGTGGGCGACGAGCACTTCCAGGTCGCGAACCAGGTGCGCGAGATCCTGCAGCGCTACAAGGAGCTCCAGGACATCATCGCGATCCTCGGCATCGACGAGCTCTCGGACGAGGACAAGCTGACCGTGCAGCGCGCCCGCAAGGTGGAGCGCTTCCTGTCGCAGCCGTTCTTCGTGGCCGAGGAGTTCACCGGCACGCCCGGGGAGTTCGTGAAGATCGAGGACACTGTGCGGTCCTTCAGGGAGATCATCGACGGCAAGCACGACGACGTGCCGGAGCGGGCGTTCCTCCTGAAGGGGACGATTGAGCAGGTGGTCGAGGCCGCGGGCGGGGCACGCGAGGAGGAGAGCGCCGAGCGGGCAGCGGCCACGGGAGAGGCGGCCGGCGGCGGTGAGGAGAGCGGCCGCCAGGAGCAGGGCGCCGCTCGAGAGCCCTAGCCCGTGGCCCGCTCCTCCTTCCCGGTCGAGGTACTGACCCCCGAGGGCCAGGTATTTGCGGACGACGTCGAGATGGTGTCGACCCGCACGACCACGGGGTCGATCGGCATCCTGGCCCGGCACGCGCCGCTGATGGCGATCCTCGAGCCGACCGAGCTCCGCCTCTACAAGTCGGAGTCGGACGTGGTCCGCTTCGCGCAGGGCGAGGGATACCTCCAGGTCGTCGACAACTCCGCGCTCGTCCTGGTGGAGGAGGCGATCGCACCGGAGGACATCGACCGCCCCGCGTTCGAGGCGCGCCTCGAGGAGGCGCGCGACGCCGTGGAGCGCGCGGCGGAGGACTCGGAGGAACGCTCGCGCGCCGAGCGCGAGGTTCGCCGGTACGAGGCGTTCCTGGGAGTCGCCTCGGGCTAACGAGCCGCCACGCGGTCTGGCGGGCGGGCCCTCGCCGGGCTACTGTTTGCTCACAGAGCCCGAGCCGGCCGCCGCATGAGCACCTGCGCCTCGTTCATCACCTCTTTCTGGAACGACCAGCTCGCCGACCACGGCCGCCAATACCTGTTCCTCGTGCTCGTGGGCTTCGTCGGATCGTTCGCGTTCATCCGGATCTCGACTCGCCTGATGCGCAGTCCGCGGGTCCCGTGGTGGCCGGGCAGCGTTGTCAGCGAGGGCGGCGTGCACGTCCATCATCTCGTGTTCGGGATCGTCACGATGATGGCCTCGGGAGTCGTCAGCTTCGCCCTGCTGGAGACGGCCTTCTGGTACGAGGTCTGCGCACTCCTCTTCGGCATCGGCCTAGGGCTGACGATCGACGAGTTCGCGCTATGGCTCTACCTCGACGACGTCTATTGGTCGAAGGAGGGGCGGGCCTCGATCGACGCCACGCTGCTCGCGGTCGCCGCCATGGGCCTGATCTTGCTCGGCGCAGCGCCGTTCGAGATCCACGCCGACACCGCCTGGGATCTCATCGGGACGGTCGCCGTGACCCTGTTCATCCTCGGCATGGCGGTGATCTGCTTCGCGAAGCAAAGGCTGTACCACGGGGCGATTGGACTGTTCGTCTGGCCGCTGGTCATCTATGGGGCCCTCAGGGTCGGCAAGCCGAACTCGCCCTGGGCGCGGCGGTTCTACGGGGAGCGTAGGCCGCGGCTGCAGGCCAAGTCGGAGCGGCGGTTCCCGCCCGACCGGCCAAGCGAGCGCGTGAAGGAGCGCTTCCGCGACCTGATCGGCGGGGTCACCCATGAGGAGTACCAGGCGAGGCTCGCCTCCTCGACCCGGAATCAGAAGGCCGGCTCCTGATCGCCGGCGCGCCGTCCGCGCTGGCGCATTGACCCGCCTGAAGTGGAAGGATACGTTCCATGCTCACCCAGGGACTCACCTCAAGGACTCTCAGGACATTCGCCGGGCTCGTCGCCGTCGGCGCCGCGGCACTCGTCTTCGCGTCGCCTGCCGAGGCCCAGTTCACCTGCCCCGGCACGTTCCACGTGCTTCACAACGACCGGATCGGACCGGACCGGATCCCGGCCGGGCACTACTCGATCATCTTGATCGACCAGCGTCGACTGAGCTGCGCCGAAGCCTCCGACCTGTTCAGGCAGTTCCTTGAGGACTGGGACGGCCGGCTGCCGCGGCCGTGGGTATTCGACCCGGAGACGGGGACGTTCAGGCGAGGGCGGGGGAGCCGCACAGGGTTCTCGTTTGGGGCGGCGAACATTCCGTCGGGAGGCGGCGGGGGCGGACGCTACCCCGTGAGCGGCGTGAGCTGCCCCGCGTACTTCCGCGTCCTGCACAACGACCACATCGGCAGGTTCTCGATCCCCGCGGGTCAGTACCGCATAACCCTCTTGTCCGCTCGTCGGCTTTCCTGCGCCAGAGCCGCCTCGTTGCTGGCGAGCTTCCTCCAGGACTTCAACGGCAGGCTGCCGCGGCCGTGGATCCTCGACAGGCGGACCGGAACGTTCCTCCGAGGGTCCGTACACGTCGGCTTCAGGATCAAGGAGGCGGTTGGACCTCCTCCGAGCCCGACACCAAACGGGCGACATCCGAGAGACGGGAGGAAGTGCCCAGGCACCTTCAGAGTGCTGAACAACGACAGAATCGGTTCGCTACGGCTGCCCGCCGGTCCCTACATAATCACGACGCTGCGTCGGGGCAACGTGTCGTGCTCCGAGGCGTCGAGCCTGTTCCGCCAGTTCCTCAACCTTCCCAGGGGGAACCTGCCACGCCCGTGGGTCCTGAACGCGCGGACGGGGACGTTCCGGCGACGCGGGAGCTCCAACGGGTTCCGCGTGAAGCCGGCTCCGTAGGGGCTTCGGGCTGCGCCGAGGGCGCGGCACAGGCGGGCTGGTGACGGCTCGCGGCTCCGGGTAGGATGCACGCATGGTCAGGTTCGCGGCCGCCGTCGGCGTGCTCGCCGTCTTGGTAGTCGCCTCGCTCGTCTGGGCCGCCGAGAGGCCGAGGCAGAGAGCTCCGGAGCGACCGACCACCGAGCCCACCCGCTTGGCCAAAGGCTCCGTGACCACCCGCGCGATTCGCAACAACACCATCCAGCTTCGTGACCTCCGCCGACCGCTCCGCCGGCTGGTCCGGGAGCCGGGGCCGCCGGGCAGGGACGGGGAGGACGGACAGGACGGCCTCGACGGCGACGACGGCGAGGAGGGCTTGGACGGCGAGGACGGCGAGGATGGGGAGGACGGCGTGTCGGGGTATGAGGTTGTGCGCAAGACCACCGAGGTGCCCGCGGACCAAGCCAGCGCCTCGGACGAAGTCGACTGCCCGGGCGACAAGGTCGTGGTCGGCGGCGGGGCGCTGCCGAGCTCTGACAACCAGGTCGCGCGCTTCAACGTCGCGTTCACCGGTCCGCAGGACGACAACTCAGGGTGGCAGGCGAGCGTCACGAGAGCGGGCCCCGGGCCCTGGACCCTCCGCGTCCAGGCCATCTGCACGTACCTCACGCCGGAGCGCTAGCGACCGGTTAGGGCGGCGCGCACCCGGCTCCCTGGCTAGGGTCGCCTCGACATGGACGTGGTCCTGGCGCTCGCGGCGGCGCTCTGCTTCTCCCTCGGCACGGTCCTGCAGCAGCAGGTCGCGGCGAAGGCCTCGGAGCAGGAGGCGCGCCGCGCAGGTTTCCTGCTCCGGCTGGCGCGGCGGCCGCGGTGGCTCGCCGGGATCGCCGCCGACGCGCTAGGTTTCGTGGCGCAGGCGATCGCCCTCGCCGTCGGCCGGCTCGTCGTCGTACAGCCGCTGCTCGCCACGAGCGTCGTCTTCTCGCTCCCACTCGGCGCAAGGCTCGGTGGCCGCCGGGTGGTGCGGCGAGACATGGTAGCGGCGCTGGCCGTCACCGCCGGGCTGGCGGTGTTCCTCGTCGTGGCTGACCCGACGGGCGGCAGGGAGGACGCCACCACCGCGGCCTGGGTGGTGTCCTTTGGCGTGACGGCGGTCATCTGCGCGGCGCTCACCCTCGCCGCCCGGGGGCGGCGTCCGGCCCGGCGGGCCGGGCTCGTCGGCGCTGCCGCCGGCATGCTCTTTGGCCTCAGCGCCGCGCTCACAAAGGCCACCGTGGAGCGGGTCGACGAGGGCGTTCTCGAGGTGGTCGCCGACTGGCATCTCTATGCGCTCATCGTCGTGGGCTACGTGAGCATGAGCCTGAGCCAGAGCTCGCTCCAGGCGGGCTCGCTCGCGCCGGCGGTGGCCACCCAGATGTCGCTCGACCCGGTCGCGAGCCTCCTGCTCGGCATCTTTGCATTCGACGAGACGGTGCACGATGACGCCGCCGGGCTCATCGCGGCGCTGGCGGCGTTCGCGGTGATGATCGCCGGCATCGTCGTCCTCGCCGCGGCGGAGCAGGAGACGTCTGAGCCGGCGCCGCGCCCGGCGCCCACCTGACCGCTCAACCCGCCTCCGCCTCCGCGCTCGCCGGCCAGCCCTCGCGCCGCAGCAGCCGGACCACGAACGGAGGCATCGTCAGCAGCGCGAAGCCTCCCACGAGGATCGCGTAGTAGGTGACGCGCTGGGCCGTGTCCCAGGACGCCCAGTCGCCGGGGTGGAAGAAGCCCGCGACGAACGCGAACGAACAGGCGAAGATCCCAGCCCCGCCGACGAGCCAGACACCTGCCCTCCCGCCCGGTATGCGGTAAGCCCGCTCGGTCTCCGGCTGCGTGTACCGAAGCCGGATCACCGACGCGAAGATCAGCACGTACATGATCACGATCACCTGAGCGGTCATGGCCGTGAGCGCCCCGTAGGTCGCGTTCGCGTTCGGCAAGAAGAGGAACAGCAGGCAGAACACCGTCCCGCCGATTCCCTGCACGATGAGGCCCTGGACCGGGATCTCGTTCTTGCTCGTCCGCCCGAGTATCGGCGGCAGGTGTCCGGTGCGGGCGACGACCGCCAGACCCTTGGCCGGTCCCAGGAGCCAGGGAAGCAGGTGGGCGACACCACCCAGCACGAGGAGGATGGCCACCGGCTTCACGAGCTCCCCGATTCCCAGGCTGTCGAGCATGTCGTGGAACGCCTGCATCGTGCCGCTGAGCAGGGATATCTCGTGCTTGGGGACGACGAGCGCCAGCGATAGCGAGCTCGCGATCGTGGCGACGACGACGATGACGGACGCGAGCAGCATCGCCCGCGGGTAGTCGCGCCGGGGGTTGGCGGTCTGCCGTGCGTGGAAGCCGGCCTGCTCCATGCCCGCGAAGGCCAGCAGCACACCTCCGAGGAAGAGCAGGTTCTGGCTCGAGAGGTCGGGGAGCACGGCGTCGCCGGAGAACGGGATCCGTGATCCCTCGCCGTTCACGAACCACGCGATCGCGAGGCCGGCGAGGAGGAGGATCGGGAGGAATATGCCGAGTACCATCCCGATCGTCGCCACGGTCGTCGACTGATCGACGCGGAGGAAGTTGAGGACGGTCGCGCCCCAGAAGACGCAGAGCATGACGACGACGAGAAAGACGTTGTCCGACGCGAGCTCCGGCGAGATCGCGTAGGCGAGCGAGCCGGCGATGAACGAGAGCACGGTCGGAAAGAACGTGAGGTTCTCGGACCAGTCGCACCAGATCGCGAGGAAGCCCGTCCGCTCCCCGAAGGCCTCGCGGACCCAGGCGTAAACGCCGCCCGCCTTCGGCCACCCCGTGGCCAGCTCGGCGGAGGCCAGCGCGATCGGGATCAGGAAGAGCAGGATCGAGCAGCCGAGGAAGAAGAACATCGACCACCCGTACTCGGCCATCAGCGGCCCGTTCCGCGGGCTGACGATGGAGGCGACGTTGATCATCGCGAGCGCGAAGACCCCAAGCGTCGCCCCCCTCGCGACCCGAGAGGTCACGCGGCTCCCAGGCGGTCCATCGCGTCCGCCACCCGCTCGACGACCGCGTCGTCGCGCTCCCCGCTCACGCTGACCGTGAACCGGCCGAGCGCCCACGTGATCCCGTGGTTCCGGGTGGTCGGGCGCGTCCGGACCTCGAAGCGGCGGAGGGCGTTGTCCCGGGCTTCGGCGTCGGGCCAGGCTATGACGCTCACCGCGGCCCGATTGTCCTCCTCCGCACACGTGATGGCCACGGTGAAGGCATCCTCGTCGTCCGCGCCCTCGGGAGGATCGCCCGCCGCGGGAGTGGCGCAGATCTCGAGCCCCGCCGCCCGCAGCGCGGACTGGACCTGCCCAACCTCGCGCCGCTCCGGCGACTCGGTCGCGCCGCACGCGGCGACCGAGAGAACGGCGGCGAGTAGCCCCCCGAGTCCGACGAGCTTGTGCTCGCCCATGGGCCGTCACTTTAGGGCGTGAGCGCGACGGCCTTGACGGTCCCCCCGGGCACCGGGAGGATGCCCGCATGGACTCGAGCGGTGAAGCCGCCGCTCCGGAAGCCCCGGCCCGAGCTCGCGCGAAGGACTTCGTCGCCGAGGAGCGCGCACACCGGCTCGCCAAGGAGGAGCGCCTGATCGCGCGTACGGGGGCGGCCTACCGGTTCGACCGCGACCACACGCTCGCCCAGGTCCGCGACGACTTCGGCGGCCTCGAGGCCGGGGGCGAGACCGACACGCGGGTGCGCGTCGCCGGCCGCGTCATGCTGATACGCCGCCACGGCGGTCTCGTGTTCGCGGACCTGCGCGACCAGACGGCCACCGTGCAGCTCGTCTTCGCCAGGGACACGCTCGACGCGGCCGCGTTTGGCGACCTCGCCGACCTCGACCGCGGCGACTGGATCGGCGTCGAGGGAACCCCGATGCGCACACGGACGGGCGAGCTGTCCATCCGCGTGCGGGAGTGGCGGCTGCTCAAGAAGTGCCTACGCGCCCTACCCGACAAGCACCGGGGGCTCGCGGACGTCGACACGCGACTGCGGCAGCGCTACCTCGATCTGATCGCGAACCCCCCGACCCGGCGCGTCTTCGACGTCCGCTCGGCCGTGATCGCGGCGGTCCGCGCGGTGCTCACCGAGCGCGGCTTCACGGAGGTGGAGACCCCGGTGCTCGACGCCTCGGCCGGTGGCGCCGCCGCGCGGCCGTTCATCACCCACCACAACGCGCTCGACATCGACATGTACATGCGCATCGCGCTCGAGCTGCCGCTCAAGCGGCTTGTGGTCGGCGGCTTCGAGCGGGTGTTCGAGATCGGACGCGTCTTCCGCAACGAGGGGCTCGATACCCGCCACAACCCGGAGTTCACTCTGCTCGAGGCGTATCAGGCGCTCGCCGACTACCACGACATGATGGACTTGGTCGAGTCGATCTGCTCGCAGGCGGCATCGACCGCCGCCGGGAGCACCCGGGTCACCGTGGAGGGCCGAGAGGTCGAGCTGAAGCCGCCCTGGCGGCGGGTGAGGATGGCCGACCTGATCGAGGAGGTGCACGGCGTCCGGATGCATCCGAGGATGCCGCTCGAGGACGCGCGCGCGATCTGCGATCGGTTCGGCGTGCCGTACGAGTCGGAGTGGGGGGCGGGCCGGCTGATGGCCGAGGTCTACGACGAGACCTGCGAGCAGACGCTCACCGACCCCACGTTCGTCTACGACTATCCACGTGAGGTCTCGCCGCTCGCCCGCACGCATCGCGAGGACCCGGAGCTCGTGGAGCGCTTCGAGGCGGTGGTGGCGGGACGCGAGCTCGCCAACGCCTACACCGAGCTGAACGACCCGATCGACCAGCGCGCCCGCTTCGAGGCCGAGGCCGCGGCGAAGGCGGCGGGCGACGAGGAGGCCGAGGACGTCGACGACGACTACATTCGTGCGCTCGAGTACGGGCTGCCTCCGACCGGCGGGCTCGGCATCGGGCTCGACCGTCTGGTGATGCTGATCTCGGGTGCGGAGACGATCCGCGAGGTGATCCTGTTCCCGACGATGCGCCCGGAGGCGGGCACGGCGCCGCGCGCCGGCCGCAGAGGGCTCGCCTCGGGCCTCGTACCGACCGCCGCGGCGCTGGCGTCGCCTGCGGCGGCGGACGGCAGCGACGGGGGTCTGGCCGGTGCGGCGCAGCCGGTTCAACAAGAAAGTCAAACATCGGTTGACCAACTACAGGAACCCCCGGCGCCCGGCGCCCGGACCCACCCCCTCGCTGCCCCTTCCCGCGCGGCCCCAGCGGCGGGTCCGCCCCGTCCGCGCGCCGCGCGAATCCTCGCGTGGCTGACGGCGCTGGGCGGGTTGCTGAACCTGCTCGCGCTGCTGCCGGCGGCGCACGACCGCCACGGGATCGCAGATCACCTGCTCGACCTGCCCGGGCGGGTGGTCGGTCATGTGGCGTCCGTCGTGATCGGCCTCGCGCTACTGCTCGTGGCGCGCCAACTCGCCCGCGGCAAGCGCCGAGCTTGGGAGGTGGCGCTCGTCCTGTTCGCGGCCGGCGCGGTCGTGAGCGTGCTGAAGGGGCCACACCCGGTGCTGGCGCTGTACACGGTCGCGATGGTCGTCGCCCTCGTGTGGCACCGCGACGCCTTCCCCGCCCGCCCCGATCCCGGTTCGCTCTTCCAGGTGGCCGGCTTCGCCGCCGGCTACCTCGTGCTCGTCTTCACCTTCGGCACGGTCACCCTGCTGCTCGAGCAGGAGCACGTGGAGCAGGAGCTGACCGTCTGGGGAGTGGTCAAGGCGATCGTGGCCGGGCTCATCGGACTCGACGGCCCGTACACGTACACCGGCCGCTTCTTCAAGGACTTCTTCCCGGCGGCGCTCTTGGCGCTCGGGATCGCCGGCGTGCTGATCCTGTCGGCGCTGGTATTTCGCGCGCTGGCCCGCCGCGAGCGGCCGAGCGACGCGGACCGGGCCCGCGCCCGGGAGCTCGTCCGGGCGTACGGCTCCGACACCCTCGACTTCTTCGCTCTCCGCCCCGACAAGAGCTACTTCTTCTCGGCGGCGGATGACGCGATGATCGCCTACACGTACGCGAGCGGCTACGCGCTCGTCGCCGCGGACCCGATCGGCGCGCCCGGCTCGAGCGCCCGTGTGGTCGACGAGTTCCTCGCGTTCTGCCGCGAGCGGGCCTGGCGGGTGGCGTTCCTCGCCGCGCGCGAGGCGGACATGCCCATGTACCGCGCGCGCGGTTTTCGCGAGGTGTACCTGGGAGATGAGGCGGTCATCCCGTGCGACACGTTCAGCCTCAGCGGCAGCGCCATGAAATCGGTGCGCTCCGCGGTCGCGCGCGTGGGCAAGAACCACAGCTTCCGGCTCATGCGCGAGGTCGACGCCGCGCCGCAGCTGTGCGAGGAGCTCAACGCCATCCGCGAGCGCTGGCGCGGCAAGGCGCCCGAGCGCGGCTTCACCATGGAGCTGGGCGGGGGAGTGCGGGGGGACGATCCCGACCTCCTCCTGGCCGTGGCGTACGACGCCTCCGAGCGCCCGGTCGGGTTCCTGCGCCTCGTGCCGTGCTTCGGCGACGATCCCGGCTGGTCGCTCGACCTGATGCAGCGGGATCCGGACGCGCCCAACGGCATCACCGAGTTCCTGATCGCAAACGCCGCGCTGGCCCTGGGTGAGCGCGGCTTCCGGCGCCTGTCGATGAACTTCGCCGCCTGGGGCCGGCTGTTCGACTCGAGCGAACACCTGACCCTCCCCCAGCGCGGGCTCAGGAAGCTGGCGGAGCTCCTCAACCCGTACTTCCAGATCAAGTCGCTGCGCGATTTCAATGCCAAGTTCGATCCGCGGTGGGTCCCGCGTTCGATCGTCGTCGACGATCCCGCCGCGATGCCGAAGGTCGGGCTGCTCTATGCGACGGTCGAGGGGTTCCTCAACCTGCCTGTCATCGGCCGGTACCTCGCGCCGCGTTAGGGTGCCGCCTCATGGGCGAGCGAACCAGTTACGCACCGGGCACCTTCAACTGGACGGACCTGTCGACGACCGACCCTGAAGATGCGAAGCGGTTCTACGGGGGTCTCTTCGGCTGGGAGGCCGAGGACGTGCCGATCCCGGGCGGCGGCGTCTACACGATGCTGCGCCTCGACGGCAAGGAGGCCTGCGCGCTCTCGGCCGCGCGCGAGGGGCAGATGGTCGCGTGGCTGTCGTACGTCTCCGTCGACGACGTGGACGCCGTCGTGGCGGGACTTCAGGAGCTGGGCGGCACCCCGCTGGGCGAGCCGTTCGACGTCCTCGAGGCCGGGCGGATGGCGGTTGTCCAGGACCCTACGGGCGCGGCGTTCGCGCTCTGGCAGCCGGGTGACCACATCGGCGCCTCGATCGTCAACGGGCCGGGGGCGCTCAGCCTGAACCAGCTGAACACCTCCGACCCCGAGCGCGCGCGGGAGTTCTACACGGAGCTGTTCGGCTGGCGAGTGGAGGAGGTCGGTGGCGGCGACCGCCCGTACTGGGGCCTCTTCAACGGCGACCGCCTGAACGGCGGCATGATGAAGCTCCCGCCCGAGTCCGACGCCCCCCCGCACTGGCTCGTGTACTTCGGGACCGACGACATCGACGCGGCGGCCGAGCGCATCGAGCGGTCCGGAGGTACGGTGGTGGTCCCAAAGACGGATGTGCCGGGCGGCCAGATCCTGGTCGCTCGCGACCCGCACGGGGCGGTGTTCGGGTCGTTCGCCGGCCGGTTCGACGACTAGGGCGAGTCCTACGCCTCGTACGGGGCGTCGCGCTCGCGTACGGCCTGCCTGCCGCCAGCCCTCCTCGACAGCCCGGCGTGCGAACTCGAAGCCCTCGGGCGTGTGGCGGGCGATCCCGTCGAAGAAGACGCCGAGGGTCTGGGCCGCCTGCAAGCCTCCGGCGTTCACGGTCTGGTTGACGAGGAGCTTCATCATCACGCGCCGCCGCAGAACCCCCTTGCCGTTGCCCGCCAGGGCGATCACGGCACCGCCGGATCGAGGTTTGCCCGCTCGACGCAGTCGGCGATCTTGCGCGGCATCTCGAGCGTGAGTCCCGTTGCCGCGCTCCGGCCGGTCGAGCG
>JACVRW010000188.1 GCA_014534235.1 Thermoleophilaceae bacterium
CCGCCTCCGGTCCAGGCGGTCCAGCACGAGGCCAGCCTCGAAGGCGCCGAGCAGCGCTTGGCGCCCGACGATCGCGTGCCAGCCGACGGTCACGCCACCGGCCACCGCCCTCAGTCGCCGCTCGTGCGGGAACGGCGCGGGGATGGAGCGCACGAAGGCCTCCGCGGTGCCGCAGGAGTCGAACACGTCGTCCTCGCGCACGGCGCCGGCCCCCACGGCGGCGCAAAGGTGGTCGTGTCCGGCCACGGCCAGGACCGCGCCGCGTGCCTCCTCGAGGGTGCGGCTTACCCGGCCGGCCGGGCTGCCGGAGGGGACGGGCTCCGGCAGCAGTCCGGCGGGAGCGCCGGCCCAGTCGAGCGCCTCCGGCCACGGAGCGCGGCGGTCGAGCTCGAGCATGCCGGTGCGCGAGGCGAGCGAGAGATCGCCCACCTCGTCCCCGCCGAAGCTGCGCACGACCCACTCGGCCACGTTCAGCCAGCGCACGGCCCGCTCGCCGCCCGCGTGGTTGTCGCGCAGCCAGCGGTACTTCGAGAGCGTGCAGAGAGGGGTCGCCGGCAGCCCGGTGGTCACCGCGAAGCGCTCCTCCCCGAGAATGCGCGCGAACGCCTCCGCCTCGCGCGCACCGCGCTCGTCGTGCCACGCGATGGCGGGCGCAACCGGGTTGCCGCCGGCGTCCAGCAGCGCTCCGGTCTCGGCCATGCTGGTCACGCCCAGCGCGACCACCCGGCCGCCGTCGGCGCGCTCGAGCGCTTCCCGCGCGGCGGTCGCCGCGGCCTCGACGAGCCGGCCCGGCTCGATCTCGGCCCCGGTGGGAACGCGCCGCCAGGGAGTGAAGACCCGGGCGTGCGCGATTGCGGGGCCGCCCACGTCGACCGCGGCGGCCTTGCAGTAGGTGGTGCCCACGTCGATGCCGAGCAGCAGGTCGCGCATCAGGCGCTTGCCTCCGATGGCAGGCAGCGGAGCACGTCGAGCTCACCCTCTAGCTGGCCCATGCCGGCGGAGTAGGGAACGAGCGCGGTCCGGCCGCGGCGGAGCTCCAGCTCGCCCGACTCGGTCACGAGCCGGCCGGCCCCCTCGAGCACGACCAGGATCGAGAACTCCTGCGGCAGCGGCGAGGTCGGAGAAGGGCGGATGCGCTCAGCGCGGAAGAAGGCGTCCGCCTCGGGGGGCAGTAGCCGCTCGACCCCGGGGCGGCCGTCTCCCTCGCGCCGCGCCGCCAGCCGCTCGACGTCCCTGGGGGCGAGGGCGGAGCGGTCCGCGGCCACGAGCGCGGTGTCGAAGCCGAGACCGAGATGGCCCTCGAGGCGCCCGTCGATCTCGAAGCCCTGCCACTCGAGCAGCACGGAGAGGTCGCTCGGCTCCTGCACCTCTACGATGAAGACGCCCTCGCCGATCGCGTGCAGCACGCCGGCCGGGACGAAGATGGCGTCACCGGGCGAAACCGGCACGCGATTCAGCGCGGCCAGCATCGCCTCGGTGTCCTGGCGCTCGACCCAGCCGGCTAGGGTGGCCATGTCGACCTGCTCTCGCAGGCCCAGGTTCACTGCGGGGTCCTCTCCCTCCGCCCCCACCACGAACCACGCCTCGCTCTTGCCGTGCGGGCTGCGCAGGTGCTCCCGTGCGAAGGCGCGGCCGGGATGGAAGTGCACTGGAAGGCGTTCGCCCGCGTCGAGCAGCTTGACCAGCAGGCCCGGGTCCGGGCCGTGGCGCGCCGCGCGATCCGGGCCGAGGAAGGCCTCGGGGTCGGCGGCCATTGCCTGCGCCAGCGTACCGCCGCCGTCCAGGCGGGTGAGGCCCTCCTCGCGCGAGCCGAATGCCGTCGTGACCGAGCCGACCCAGTCCTCCGGCGACCGCTCGTCCTCGTGTGGAATGCCGCGCAGCTCGGCGATCCGCGCGCCTCCGCGGTAGAACCGGTGGAGCAGGTTGGGGCCGAGGGCGAGCGGCCTCACCGCGGCACCTCGCCGGAGCCGCGCACCACGAGCTCGGTGTCGAGCATGATCCTCTGCGGTGGCCGCTCATCGCCGGTCAGGCGGGCGAACAGGAGCTCCGCGGCGCGGTGGCCCATGTCCGCCGGCTCATGGCGAACGACCGTGACCGGCACCGCCAGCATGTCGGCCAGCTCGAAGTCGTCGAAGCCGACCAGCGCGACCCGGGCGCCGGCCACGCCTAGGGCGCGCAGAGCTCCCACGCTCGCGCGGTTGTTGGTGGTGAAAAGCGCGGTGGGGGGGTCGGAGAGCCCGAGCAGCTCGCGCGTCGAGGCCTCCGCCTTGGCCACATCGTGCGCGTCGAGCCGCAGCAGGGCCTCGTCAACCTGGACTCCCCACGCCGCGAGCGCGCTACGGTAGCCCCTCACCCGCTCGGCGATCGTGTAGACGCCGGCAGGGTCGCCCACCACGCCGATGCGGCGGTGGCCCTGGGCGAGCAGGTGCTCGACGCCGGCCCGTGCTCCGCCGGCGTCGTCGAGCAGGACCGCGTCGGCCTCGATCCCGACCGGCGGTCGGTCGAGGAAGACGACCCGGGTGCCCATCGCCAGCTCGGGGAGCAGGTAGCCGTGGTCGCGCGCGGCGGGCACTACCAGGAGGCCCTCCACCTGACGGCTCAGGAGCGTCGCCACCAGCTCGAGCTCACGCTCCGGGCTCTCCTCGGAGCTCGCAGTGATGACCACGTAGCCCCGCCGGCGGGCCACGTCCTCCACCGCGCGGGCGATGGACGAATAGAAGGGGTTCGCGAGGTCCTCGATGACGAGCCCGAGCATGGCCGACGAGCGCCGCAGGCTGCGCGCGACGTCGTTGCGACGGAAGCCGAGCCGGATAATGGAATCGGTCACGCGCCGAGCCGTGTCTACCCCGACGCCGGACTCGCCGTTCACCACGCGGGAGACCGTCTTCAGGCTTACGCCGGCCGCCTCCGCGACGTTCTTCATCGTCGGTCTGGGTGACGCGGCCGCTATCGGCGGGCTCCCGGTCGTCGCGGTGGCGGCGCTGGCTCGTGCGGTCACTGACTCTCCATCGCGAGCCTCAAGCGTGCTAGCCCGCCGCCCCATCCGTGCTCGGTGACTGTCGGCGGTGCGCACGTCGAGGTGGTGCTCGTGCCGCCCGCCGCGACAACGTTGTCTATTCCCTATGGCGACGTTGTCAAACCAAGTTCGTTTAGGAGATCGCGTGAACCGGGCCCAGTATTTGACAACGATGTCGGGAGACACCTACCGTTCGGGCCTCCTCCTGACCGCCTACCGCCTCAATCGCCTCTTCGACCCTCGCTCGC
>JACVRW010000168.1 GCA_014534235.1 Thermoleophilaceae bacterium
CGGCGGACGTCCCGGTGACCGCATCGCCGGCCGCCCCGCCCGATCCGACCGCCGCCTTCTGCTCGCGCCCATCGCAACTCCTCTCGATCGAGCGTTGCGACGGCCGCTTGAATTCGCCCTGCGAGCCCCATCGGTGTGGTGGACGAGCCCTACCTCGGGCTTGCGGCGGCCGACCGCCATCTCGAGCGCCTCGACGACGAGCTCGGCGCGCATGTGCTCGGCCATCGACCAGCCGACCACCCGCCGGCTGAAGCAGTCGAGCACGACGGCCAGTAGAGGAAGCCCTCCCAGCTCCTGAGCTAGGTGATGTCCGCGCATTAGAGCTCGTTCGAGGCGGTCGGGTTGAAGTCACGCTCGACCAGGTCGGGCGCGGTTCTGACGCCCGGGATGCGGACTGTGGTGCGCCCGCGGCGGCGACGCAGCACTCCGGAGATCCCCACCGAGCGCATCAGTCGCTCGACCCGCTTGCGCGAGACGCAGGGCCCCTTACGCCGCAATGCGGCGTGCACCCGCCGGGCACCGTAGGTGCCTCGCGAGCGCTTGTGGATCGCCCGGATGCGTGCGCACAGGCGGCGGTCCTCGAGCGCGCGGGCGCACGGCGAGCGTGCCAGCCAGGCATGTAAGCCCGACCGGACACCCCGAGCACCCGGCAGAGCAGGGAGACCGGGTAGCTCGCCCTCTCCGCCGCGCTGAACCGGAAGATCGCTACCGGCTCTCGCTCTCCCTGGCGAAGAAGGCGGTCGCTTTTCTCAGCACCTCCTTCTCCAGCTCGAGCGTGCGGACCCGCTTTCGGAGGTGCCGGAGCTCGTCGCGCTCCTCGCTTGTCAGGCCCTCGCGCTCGCCGGCCTCGATCTGGTCCTGGCGCACCCAATTGCGCAGCGTTTGGGCCGAGCAACCGAGATCACGGGCGACGTCGGGGATCGAGCGCCCGACACCGCGTACCAGCTCGACGGCCTCGCGGCGGAACTCGTTCGGATACGGCGGCCTCGTCCTCGGCACGGACCCCATCCTTTTCCGCTCGAGCGGACGGCCGCACGCGGCCGCCCCACCCAAGCGATCAGCGTGACCACGGAAGCGGGGGCACTCCATTAGCCCGCGCTTTCCTCGCCGCTCGACACGAAGGTGCTCGCACAGCGTGGAACGTGGCGGCTGAGCGCGAGGGCGAGAAGACGCGTCCGGCTTGCCGCTCGGATAGCGTCTGCCGGCGATGGCTGTCCTGACCCTCGCTAGCAGGGTCGCGGCGCCGGCCGTACCGTGCCTTTGGAACCGCCGCAACGGCAGGCACCGCGGCTCGTGAGCGCTCCCGCCGATCGAGTGAGCGCTCCCGCGACGAAGCCGAAACGGCCGATGTCGGTCACGCTTGTCGCCGTGCTGGCGATCGGCGTCGGCGTCTATGGCCTCGTCTACGGCGTGTTCGCGGTGCGGAGCGGGGAAGAGGAGCGGTTGGCCGATGGGATCTTCCACTTCGCCCTCGGCCTCGGGGCGCTGATCGCGGGCGGGGGCGCCTTCCGGTTGCGCCCGTGGGCGTGGGCGGCGTTCATGACATGGGCGGTCATCGGCCTCACGCACCAGATCCTGCGCCACTTCTTCCTCGGGGACCCCGACTACGCGGACATGGCGATCAACACCTTCGCCGTGCTGGCGCTGAGCCCGCTGGAGGTCCAGATCGCCTTTGGGCTTAGGCACACCGAGAATGTCCAGCTCGCCCGACCAACCCGCAATCCCCTCGACCGTCACTGACCTCGAGCTCCTGCGGGCGTTCGAGCCGGTCGTGCGCTTCACCGGCGGGGAGCAGTTCTTTCCGATGGACGTCGAGCGCTACGTGCGCGCCTGCAGCCTGTGGCTCTACCACCCGGACGACCACGACGAGCAGGTCGTCCGCGAGGGCGAGCTGACCATCGACAAGCTCGTAGAGCCGCGCGCCGCCGCCTTCGGCTCCGTCTTCTACCTTCGCTTCGTCCACCCCCTCGGCCTCGAGGAGAGCGCCCGCGCGCTGGCCTCGCACCAGCGCCGAAAGCGCGACCAGAAGTACAGGTTCCGCACGGGCCTTGGGCGGCTGGCGCGGGGCGGGCTGGTCCCGCGGCTGCTCGACGCGCTCTTCTCGGCGTCGCTGCTGCTGCGGGGGCGGGTGCCCAAGGCCACGGCCGCGGTCGCCGCGCTCGAGTACGCTGCGATGCAGGAGCGCCAGGAGCGCTACGTCTATCACGGCCGGGTCGTGCGTGACGGCGGGTGGACGATCTGCCAGTACTGGTTCTTCTTCGCCTACAACAACTGGCGCTCAGGCTTCCACGGCGTGAACGATCACGAGTCCGACTGGGAGCTCGTGAACGTCTATCTCTACGAGCAGGACGGCTGGCTCGTGCCCGAGTGGGTGGCCTATGCGTCGCACGACTTCCACGGCGCCGACCTGCGGCGCCGCTGGGACGACACGACCGACCTGACGCTCGTGGGCCTGCACCCCGTGGTCTACGCGGGAGCAGGGTCGCACGCCTCGTACTTCAAAGCCGGCGAGTACCAGGCGGACGTGCCGTTGCCGATCCCGGAGCGCCTGCGGGAGGCCCTCGACGCGCTCGGGAGGTTCTGGAGGAGGACGCTGGGACAGGCTGGCCCCAGGGACGGTCCCCTTCGAGCGCCGTTCATCGACTTCGCCCGCGGCGACGGCGTGAGCGTTGGCCCGGGGCAGCAGCGAGAGTGGACGCCGGACCCGATCGGCGAGACGACCCGGTGGGTCACTCAGTACCGCGGCCTCTGGGGCCTCTACGCCCAGGACCCGATCTCTGGCGAGAACGCCCCAGCCGGGCCGATGTTCAACCGCGACGGCTCACCGCGCCCGTCGTGGTTTGACCCGCTCGGATTCGCGGAGCTGGACAAGCTGCCGCCGCCGCCGCTTGAGCTGGAGCTGCTCGAGGCCGACTCCGCAGCCCTCTCCGCGCGACAGGGCGAGCTCGCCGCCCTGATCTCTCGGGAGGCGGCGAGCCTCCAGCAGCTCGGGACCCGGCTCGAGAGCATGGAGGGGAGCCCGCACCTAGCCGCCGAGCACGAGAGGCTCGCGAGCCAGGTAGCCCAGCTGGCCGCCAAGGTGAAGACCCTCCGCCGGGAACGGTCGCAGAACGAGGCGGTGCTCGAAGGCGTGAGGCGCCGGGTCGAGAGGCTGCGGTCGGGTCGACGCGACCATCCCCGGGCGCACATCCGCCACGCTGCCGAGCCCGTGCCTCGCGCTCAGATGCGCTTCGGTCGGGCGGCGGAGCTATGGGCGGCGGTGAGCCTCAGCCTGCTGCTCGTCGGTGTCGTGGCGCTGATCCAGTTCGCACCCGAGGACGCCTGGGCGGGCGTGGTCGTGCTGCTGATCGCAGTGGTGGTGGGCGAGTCGATCCTGCGGGGCACCTTCGTACGAACGATGAACAGGATCGCGGTGATCCTCGCGCTCGTTGCCACCCTGATCCTTTTCGTTCACTTCTGGAAGTCGGTGCTGATCGGGGGCCTGATCGGCCTCGCGGCCTTCCTGATCCTGCAGCGGGTGCGAGAGCTGCGGGCCTAAAGCCGGCGCGGGAAGTGACCGGAGCTTCTTGCTGCCAATGACCCAAGCCACTTTGACGCGGCCGAGGTGCGCCCGGTTCTCCGAGCTTCGGGCTCCCGGGCGCTATTCGGCTCACGGGGCGGGCCCTCGGATGCGGGGCAGCATCAACTAGACGCCGGTGGCCGCTCGCTCGCGTCCGGGCCAGGAATGGCCGATCCGAGCCGGCCGAGCGCTTGCGTGAACTCACTCGGGATGATCCACACCTTGTTCGACTCGCCCTGGGCGATCTGCGGCAGCATCTGGAGGTATTGGTAGGCGAGCAGCTTGGGGTCGGCGTCGCCCCGGTGGATCGCCTCGAAGACGGTCTCTATTGCCTTCGACTGGCCCTCGGCCGTGAGGATCTGAGACTCGCGCGCGCCCTCCGCGCGCAGGATCGCGGCCTGCTTCTCGCCCTCGGCAGTCAGGATTTCCGACGCCTTCACGCCCTCTGCCGTGAGGATGGCCGCGCGACGGTCGCGCTCCGCCCGCATCTGCTTCTCCATCGCGTCCTGGATGGTCCCCGGCGGGTCGATCGCCTTTAGCTCCACCCGGTTGACGCGGATTCCCCACTTGCCGGTGGCCTCGTCGAGCACTACACGGAGCTGCGTGTTGATCTGGTCGCGTGACGTAAGGGTCTCCTCCAGCGTGAGGTCACCGATCACGTTGCGCAGCGTGGTGACGGTGAGCTGCTCGATGCCGGCGATGTAGTCGGCGATCTCGTAGCTGGCGGACCTGGCGTCGGTCACCTGGAAGTAGATGACCGTGTCGATGTTGACCGTCAGGTTGTCCTCGGTGATCACCGGCCTCGGTGGAAACGACACCACCTGCTCGCGGAGGTCGATCAGCGGCTTGACCCGATCGATGTAGGGCACGATCAGCGCGAGGCCGGGTCCGAGCGTGCGGTGAAAGCGGCCGAGGCGCTCCACGATCCCCGCGCGCGCCTGAGGCACGATCCGGATTGCCCGCGACAGCGTGATCAGCACGACCGCCGCGAGGACGATGAGCACGATGAGGGTGGCCATGTTCCTCCTATTCCGCGACGAGCGCCGTCGCGCCGTCGATCTGGATTACCTCCACACGGGAGCCCGGCTCGATCACCTCGTCGTCGTCATAGGCGCGCGCGCTCCATACCTCGCCGCCGATCTTCACCTGCCCGCCGTGCACGTCCACTCGCTCGAGCACCAGTGCCCGTGAGCCGACGAGCGCCGCGGTGCCGGTGCGGAGACGAGCGGGGGCGCGGAGGTGACGGCGCGCGATCGGACGCAGGACGAGCAGGGACGCGGTAGAGGCGGCGACGAAGATGACCAACTGCGCCGCGAGGCCGCCGCCGACCAGCGCGACCACCGCCGCCAACACCGCCGCGACCGCAATCGGACC
>JACVRW010000109.1 GCA_014534235.1 Thermoleophilaceae bacterium
CAGGGCGAGGAGGCTCTCGGCAAGATCGCCGAGGAGCTGATCGCGAACCCGCTGGTCAACGGAGCAATCGCGCGTGCGCTCGAGGCTCGCGAGAAGGCGGTGGTCGCGCAGGAGGCCGCGATGGGGGTTCTCAACATCCCGTCCGCGGCGGACATCGAGCGCGTCACGCGCCGCCTTCGCTCCGTCTCGCAGCGCCTGGAGGGGATCGAGGACGCGCTCGACCGCCTGGAGGAGCGCGCGGCGGCGAGCTCGTCGCGCTCCGGTGACGACCGCCTCGCGGCGATCGAGCGACGGATCGACGACATCTCGCGCGACCTGGCGGCGCTGCGCGAGTCGGTTGCGCCGAGCGGTGCTCCCGTGTCGCGAGCGCAGGAGCGCCTCACGGTCACGGAGTCGTAGCGGGGAGGCCTCGACGGGCGGTTATCGCCCGTCCGGGCTCGGCCAGGGCGGCGTACCCGGCGGCGCCGACGCGAAGGCCGATGCGTTCGATCTGCTCGCGCGTCGCGCGGCGGGATCGGCCCTCGCCGGGGACGTCCGTGACTCCCACCACGCAGGCCGCGGCGGCGCCGTGCCGGGCGGCCACTTGCAGGACGGCAGCCGCCTCCATCTCGACGGCAACCGCGCCACGCTCGATCCACCCGCCGGCGCCGCCGTCTCGATCGTCGTAGAATAGGTCGCTCGTTGCGACGGTCACCGGCCGCGCCCCGGCGGCGACCAAGCGCTCGGTGAGCTCCCGGTCCGGCGAGACGAGGGTGTCCGCCCCGAGCGCGACGCTCGCACCATCCGCGGGTACGACCGCCTCCGCCACAAGAAGCTCGCCGAGCTCGATGCCGTCGACGAGCGCGCCGCAGGTCCCGATTCGGACGAGCCGTCGGGCGCCGAGCGCGATCAGCTCCTCGCAGACGATCGCCGCGCTAGGGCCGCCCATCCCCGTCGACTGGATCGTGAGCGGTTCGCCGTCGCGGGCGGTCCCCGTGTATCCCCACAGCCCGCGGGAGTGGTTGAACATCTTGGGCGAGTGGAGGAGGTCCTGCGCCACCGCGAGCGCGCGATGGGGATCTCCGGGCAGGAGTACGCGCTCGGCCAGGCCGCAGGCCGGGCGCAGGTGAAGCGCGCGAGCTTCGTGGGCGAGCGTCAGGCCGCGCACGATAGTGCGCGTGCCAGCGAGTATTCTCACCCGCCCGATGGCCAGGCGATCCGCCAAGCCGAGCGAGGTGCCCGAAGCGCTCCGCGACGCCGTCGAGCGCACGGTCGAAGCGACGCTTGGTTCCGCCGGTCGCAGCCGTGAGGCGGCCCAGGGAGCGCTCGACGACCTGGCGGGGACCGTCGACGATCTCCGCCGCGGCGCCGGAAGGCGACTCAGCCGCTCTCGCCGCTCGGTGGCCGGGGCGATCGAGGGCCGCCGGCTCGCCACGCACGACGACATCGCCGGGCTGAAGGCCGAGCTTCGCGCGATCGCTCGCCGGCTGGACGCGATCGAGGAGAGGCTCCCGGCAAAGCGCGCTCGCTCGGTGACCGGCACCTCATCCCGCGCGAAGTCGCCCCGCGACGCCGCGCGCAAGGGGACCTAGGCGGATCTACTCGCCGGGGCGAGACCTCCCGCCCCGGGCACATGTTCGAGCTGGGAGCCCGTGCAGGATCAGATCCGAAGTTGACGACGTCTCCGGGCGTTCCTACGGTGACGATGATGCGCCGGACGCGCATCCTGACGGGGATCCTCCTGACCCTCATGCTGCCGGCCGCCTCGAAGGCCGCGCCCGACGACCCGTACCTCGTCTACGTCGTGAACCGCGAGGTGACAAAGGGGCAATCGTGGTGGCCGGTGCTCGTCCGCGGCGACGCGAGCACCGGCGCGCTCACGGAGGTCTCTCGCAACGGCCCCCAGGGGAACCTCTTCGTCCACCCGTACGACCTGGCCGCCGAGCACGACGGCAGCCTGGTCGTCGTGGACATGGGCCGGTTCGCGTCCGACGACGCGAGCCCGGACGGCGCCGTGATCCGGGTCGACCCGACGACCGGCGCCCAGACCGCGGTGTCGAGTGGCGGCGAGCTGGTCGACCCGGCGGGTGTCGCGGTGGCGCCCGACGGGGCGCTCTACGTGCTCGAGAACGTGGGCCGGCGTGGGGAGCCCGCGGTCATCCGCGTCGACCCCCACAGCGGCGCGCAGTCGACGGTCGCCGAGGGCGGCGAGCTCTGCTACCCCTTCGGCATCGCGCTGGAAGCCGACGGCGACATCCTCGTCACCGATTACGGTGACCACGGGGTCGCCGGTCGGCCGGTCGTCGACTGCCCCAGGGACGCGGGCTGCCTCATTCGAATCGACCGCGAAGGCGGTCGTCAGACGGTTGTCTCCCAGGGCGGCCTCTTCGGGAAGCCGTTCGGCCTGGCGGTGGAGTCGAGCGGCCGCATCCTCGTCGCGAACGAGGTAAACGCGCTGGCCGCGGTGATGGCCATCGATCCCGTAACCGGCGCGCAGGCCGCGGTGACCCCGAACGACCTGCGCGACCTCTTCCGCCTGCCCGAACGCATCGCCATCGCGCCGGACGGCGATCTGCTCGTCTCCGACTTCGAGCTGGAGGATCGCTTCGGAGGGATCGTCCGCGTCGCGCCCGGCGGCGGCCAGAGCATCGCCTGGCAGGGGGAGCTCTTCAGCAACCCGCTCGGCGTCGCCGTGGTGGTCAACCGGCCGCCCACGGCGGCGCTCTCCGCGTCGTCACCGCTTGTGGCGGGCGGGCAACCGGTGACGTTCGACGCCTCGGCCTCGCGCGACCCCGAGGGGCTCCGCCTGCGCTACGACTGGGACCTCGACGGCGACGGCGCCTTCGAGAGACGCACGGCCGCACCGACGGCGGCCTTGACCCCCGGCGCCAGCGGCACGCTGACGGCGCACGTGCGCGTGCGCGATCCGCACGGCGCGTCAGCGACCGCCGGCGCCGCCGTGACGGTCGACGCGACGGCGCCCGTGCTCGACTCGTTTCGCGCGAGCGCACGGACCATTCTGGGGCGGGCCCCGTCGAAGAGGAGCCGCGGCAGGGGCCGGCGCCCAAGGCCGCGGGCGGATGCCGTCCGAGCTCCGCGCCGCACGACGTTCGGGTACCGGCTGAGCGAACCCGCCACGGTCACCGTCTGGCTAGGGCGCGTGCTGCCCGGTCAGCGCGTCGGCGACCGGTGCCTTCCTCCCGCGCGCCGCGCCGTCCGACGCCGCGCCCGCTGTCCCCGCTGGCGTCACATGGTCACCCTCCGCGAGCAGCAGCCGGCGGGTCCGAACGGCCTGCGCTTCTCGGGCCGGGTCGGCGGCCGGCGCCTCGTCGCGGGCCACTACCGGGCGACCGCCGCGGCGACCGACGCCGTGGGCAATGAGTCGCCTCGGACGACGACCCGTCTGCGCGTAGTCGCGCCTCGGCGATGAGCCGCGTCCGCAGCCTCGTCGAGTAGCCGCCCGGATCAGAAGTAGATGCCGCGCATCATGTGCGCGATCGCCACGCCCTCGGTCGAGACGTTGTCGTCCGTCACCGGCCGCTCGCCCGCCTCGATCGCCTTCCGCTCCCGCTCCTTCTGCTTTGGGTCCTTCTCCGGGAAGAGCTTGTAGAAGGTGTTGAGGACCTGGTCGGCGCCCTTCGGCCAGAGCGAGTAGGCCACCTGGCTGAATGTGCCGAAGCGGGTCGAGACGCGCTTTGGGCGGTCGATGATCGCGTCCGCAATGAGCTGCGCGGCCTCGTCCGGCTCTAGCGCCGGGAACGAGCGGTAGATGCTCGTCGGCGCGATCATCGGCGTGCGCACGAGCGGCATGTAGATCGTGGTGACGTGCACGCCGTCGTCCGCGGCCTCGGCGGCGAACACGCGCGAGAAGGCGTCGAGCGCGCCCTTCGAGGCGACGTAGGCCGCGAAGCGCGGCGTGTTCATCTGCACGCTGTAGCTCGAGATGTTGATGATGTGGCCGCTGCGCCGCTCACGCATCCCGGGCGCGAGCGCCAGGATCAGCTTGACCGCGCCGAAGTAGTTGATCCGCATCGTGCGCTCGAAGTCGTGGAAGCGGTCATACTGGTAGTGCACCGAGCGGCGGATCGACTTGCCGGCGTTGTTGACGAGGATGTCCACGCGCCCGTGCTCCTCGAGCACCTCGGCGGCCATGCGCTCGACGTCGTCCGGATCGGACAGGTCCGCCGGGTGGACGTGCGCCTTGCCGCCGAGCTCTTCGATCCGGCGGGCCGCCTCCTCCAGCTTCTCGCGCGTGCGGGCGACGAGCAGAACCTCACCGCCGGCCTCGCCGAGCTTGAGCGCCGTCTCGAGCCCGATTCCGCTCGAGGCGCCCGTGACCAGCACCCTCTTGCCTCGGATCGCGCCGGCCAGGCTGCGCTCGCGGAACAGGGCAGGGTCGAGGTTGCGCTCCCAGTAGTCCCACAGCCTGAACGCGTAGGAGGAGAGCGGGGGCACCGCGATGCCCGTGCCCTGGAGCGCGCGCTGGGTGTCGCGAGCGTCGAACGTGCAGAGAAAGTCACGGTTCTCCATCGCGGCCTCGGGGATGTCGAAGTCGGCGAGCAGCTGGGAGCGGACCTTCTTGACCGTGGGCAGCGACCGGATGCCCGTGCGCACCGGTTTCGGCACCGCCTTCGTGATCTGATAGCCCACGCGCATCGTGAACCGGGGCGCGTGTGCGGCCTTCTGGAACTCGATCATCGCCTCGCCCACGGTCATCGGCTCGGGGTTCACCAGGTGGAACGTGTCGCCGGGGAGCTGCTCGTCCGGCAGGTGGGCGATGTGGTCCATGGCCTTCGCCACGAAGTCCACCGGCACGATGTTGGTCTGGCCGCCCTCCGGCCCGGCAAGCGGGAACCACTCGGGCAGCGCGTACCGCAGCCGCTGGATCAGCTTGAAGAAGTAGTAGGGCCCGTCGATCTTGTCGGTCTGGCCGGTCTCCGAGTGGCCCACCACGATGCCCGGGCGGAAGATGAGCGTCGTCGCCTCGACCCTCTCGCGCACCGCCCTCTCGGATTCGAACTTCGTCCGGTGGTAGGCGTGCGGCAGGGGCTGGCCCTCATGGAACATGTCCTCCTGGAACACACCCCTGTAACCGCCCGCCACGGCGATCGAGCTGACGTGGTGGAAGCGGCCGACCTGGCGCGCGTTCGCGAACTGGATGACGTTGCGGGTGCCTTCCACGTTCGCCCGCTCCATGGCGTGCTGATCGGCGGCCATGTCGTAGATCGCCGCGAGGTGAAAGAGGTGGTCGATCGGCTCGTCGAAGCCGTCCACCCCGAGCGCCGGCGTCGAGAGGTCGCCGGAGACCGGCACGACCCTGCCCTCGGCCGCCCGCCCGAGCCGCTCATGGAGCGCCTCGAGCTTGCCGCGCGAGCCCTCGCGCACGAGTGCGTAGATCGTGCCCTCTCGCCGCAGGAGCTCCGCCACGAGGTGTCGGCCGATGAAGCCCGTGGCCCCGGTCACGAAGTAGTTCATGGCATCCTCACTCCTCTGGCGGCCCGGCAGTCTATTTGACTACTCCGCGTGCGCGCGAGACACTATGGCCGAAAGCTGTAGGGACCGAGAGGCGCCTCGAGGCGCCACCGTCCTACGACGCGGGCCGTAACGTCCGCGAGCGGCGGCGGAGCAGCCCCTGGCTCCGCCGTTGTCGTTCGGATACGCGCCACAATCAAGGGCGATGGACCAGTCCTTCTCCGTGAACGAGGCCGCCGACCGCGTGGGCGTCTCGCCGGCAACGCTGCGCCGCTGGGCCGAGAGCGGGGTGATCCCGCACGATTCCTGAAGCACTACGTCGAGCACGACGTGGTTGGGCACATGGAGGGCGAGCTGGATGACGAGGACGCGGCGCTCGGACGGTTGCGCGTGGCCGTTGCGTTCGCCGACCTCGCGGGCTAGACGCGCTTCACCGAGGAGGAGGGCGAGGAGGAGGCGCTGTCCTCGGTCGAGCGCTTCATCGAGGGCGTGACGAACACGCTGCCAGACGACGCCCGGGTCGTGAAGACGATCGGCGACGAGGTGATGATCGTGGGCCAGGACATCGGCCAGGTGAAGCTCAAGGGCATCGACGAGCCGCGCCGGCTCTACCGGGCGGCACTGTGCGGGTGATGGACTCGCCCGGGACACAGTCCGCCGGGCGGCCGCTCGAGGCGGCCCGCGAGAGCGGACTCGTGCCCGCGGGGCGACCGCTGCTCGTGCTGCTCTCGGGCGGCGGTGACTCGGTCTGCCTGCTCGACGTGGCCGTGCGCCTCGGCGCCCGGACCTCGGCGCTTCACGTCAACTACGAGCTGCGGGCGGGTGCCGACGAGGACGAGCGATTCGCGCGCGAGCTCTGCGAGCGGCTGGGTGTGCCGCTGACGGTGGAGCGAGTGCCGCTTTCGGAGGGCCACGGGAACCTGCAGGACCGGGCGCGGGAGCTCCGCTACGCGCTGGCCGAGCGCCATGCGGCGGCCGACTACGCCGCGGCGCACACCGCCAGCGACCAGGCCGAGACGCTCCTGTACCGGCTGGCCGTTTCGCCCGGGTCCCGCGCGCTGCACGGTATGGCGCCGCGCCGGGGGCGGCTGGTGCGCCCCCTGCTGGAGGTCACCCGCGGCGAGGTCCGCGACTACCTCCGCGCGCGCGGCCTCAGCTGGCGCGAGGATCCCTCAAATGCCGACCGCCGCTTCGCCCGGGCGCGCGTACGTTACGACGTGGTCGCCGCGCTCCGCGACCTGTCGCCCGCCGCCGAGCGGACGATCGCCGAGACCGCCCGCCAGCTCCGCGAGGAGAGCGAGCTGGTCGAGAGCGCCGCCGACGACGCGCTCGAGGAGCTCGGCGGCGGCCCGGCGGTCTCCCTCGCCGAGCTCCGGGAGCTGCCGCCCGCGCTGCGCCGGCTGACGCTCCGCCGGCTGGCCGAGCGTGCCGCGGGCGAGGCCGGCCGCCCGCTCTCCCGCCGAGAGGTCGAGGACATCCTCTCGCTCGGCGGACACGGCACCAAGTCGCTTGACCTCGGCGGCGGCCTGCGGGCGGTCGCCGAGTACGGGACCCTCCGGTTCACGCGCGCGCGAGAGGCGCGCGCGCCGGATCCGGTCACCCTCCCCATCCCCGGCCAGGTTCGCTTCGGCGCGTGGGAGATCGAGGCCACGCTCTCGGCTCCCGGCGACGTGGCGGTCTCCGCTTCGGCGCTTGGCACCTCCGCCAGCGTGCGCGCCTGGCGCGAGGGCGACCGCATGCGCCCCGCTGGGCTCGGCGGGACGAAGACGCTTCAGGACCTCTTCACTGACCGCAAGGTGCCGCGCGCGCTGCGTCGCACGCTCCCGGTGGTCGAAGCGGCCGGCCGGATCGTCTGGGTCGCGGGCGTGGCCGTGGACGAGCACTTCGCGGCGCGCGAGGAGAGCACCCCGAGGGTCGGTCTGATCGCGCGCTCGGCGTCGGGCTGACGGCGGGCGCTCGCCCCTCTTTGGCGGCCCTATCCTGGCCGACGTGGCGCAACCGGACATTGCATTCCAACCCGAGCGTTGGGGAGCGGACCCGAAGCTCGTCGCGCTTCTCGGCCAGCAGGGCGCGGCGCAGTTTCGGGCGCTGTTCGACGGCTTCCCCGAGGCGGTTGGGGTGCTTTGGGCGATCCGCGACGCCGGAGGGCGGATCGTCGACTTCAGCTTCGGCTATGGCAATCCCTCGATCCTGCGGGCCTTCCGGCTGCCGGCCGCGACGCGCGATCGCTACACGTTGCTCGAGGCCCTCCCGCGGATGCGCGGCAGTCGTGCCTTCGACGCCTACGTGAGGGTCTGCGAGACCGGTGAGCCCTGGGTGCACGAGGTCACCTACGACACGCCGTTCGGCGACGGCTACATGCTCGGCACCTTCGTCCACCGCAGCGCCAAGCTCGGTGACGGGCTGATCAACTTCCTCACCGACGTAACCGACGAGCGGCGGATGGAGGCCGAGCTGCGCAGCTACGCGCACGTGGTGGCCCATGACCTGAGCGAGCCGATCGCCGGCATCTCGATGCTCGTCAGGATGCTGGAGCGGCGTCCCGAGCAGCCGCCGCCCTCGGACGTGCTGCGCCAGCTGCGCACCGGCACCGAGCGCGCTCGCGACCTCATCGACGGCGTGCTGGTGTACGCGCGGGCCGGCGAGCTCAGCATGGAGCGGGTGGCGCTCGGGCAGCTCGCCGCGCAGGTCGCCGAGGATCTCCGCCCCAGCCTGGAGCGGGCCGGCGCAACGCTCGATACCCGCGAGCTGCCGGAGGTCGAAGGCGACCCGCGACAGCTCCGCCGGGTGCTGCAGAACCTCGTTGGGAACGCGGTGAAGTTCCGCGGCGAAACGCCGCCGCGGGTCGAGCTCTCGGCGCTGCGCGACAGCCGGGAATGGGTGGTCACGGTCCGCGACAACGGCGTCGGCGTCGATCCGGAACAGGCCACCCGCATCTTCGAGATGTTCGCCCGCGCCGGCAAGGAGACCGACGGCGCCGGCATCGGGCTGCCGGTGTGCCGCCGCATCGTCGAGGCACACGGCGGGCGCATCTGGGTCGAGCCCGCCGACGGTGGCGGCAGCGCCTTCCGCTTTACGCTGCCTCGCTGACCGCCAGCAGTCGGTACGGCTAACCGCACCGTCACCCGCTGGCCAGCCGTATGGAGTCAGAGCCCGCGGGCGTGGACACTTCTGCGAACCATGGCTCCAACCGCCTTCGAGAGCGCTGAGGCGCGGGCGGGCCGCGCCGACAACGTCGATCTCGTCCGTCGCGTGTATCGGGCGATCGAGGACCTGTTCGGGGATCGACCGGGTGCTCTCGATGGCGCGTTCCGTGACCGCCTCGACGAACGGTTCGAGCTGCTCCTGCCCGCTACCTACCCGGAGGGCGCCCGGGTCCTGCGGGGCCGCGAGGGGATGAAGCGCTGGGTAGCGGCCACGAAGGAGGTCTGGGACGAGTGGCGGTTCGAGCTCGAGCGACTCATCCCGGCCGGCGACCACGTCGTGGCGCTGGTGCGGGTCGTCGCGCGCGGGGCCCTGAGCGGCGTCCCGCTGGTTCGGGACACCGCGCATGTATGGACGGTCGGGGACGGGCGGGTGACCAGGTGCGAGGTCTGCCTGGACCGCGCCGAGGCCCTGGAGGCCGCCGGTCTGCGCCGACGATAGCGACCCGGGCGGTTCCGCGGAACAGGCGCCGCAGGCCTGCGGCCCACGCGTTCGACCTTACGCGGCCATATCCGGCAGAAGGTCGAACGCGCGTGCCCCGGCGGAGCGGCTAGCGGATCGTCCCGGTGCCCGACCCGAGGACGCTGCGCGAGGCGCTCGACTCGGCGCTCGGCACGCTCGTCGTCGTCGGGCGTTCGTCCCCGAGCGTTCCACACGAAAGTCAACCCTCGGTTGACCCGCAGCGAGGGGGTTGCCCAAATTACGCCCTACACTCGCGCCGATGCCCCCGCCTCGGGTGGGAGAGATCCTCGTCCAGCGCGACGAGCTCGAGCACCGCGTGCGGGAGCTGGCCGCGGAGGTTTCGCGCGACTACGCCGACCGCGATCTGCTGCTCGTGGGGGTGCTGAAGGGCGCGGTGTTCTTCCTGTCCGACCTGATGCGGCACCTGCAGCTGGACTGCGAGCTCGACTTCATGGCGGTGTCGTCGTACGGCTCGTCCACCGACAGCTCGGGCGTGGTGCGCATCCTCAAGGACCTCGACATCTCGATCGAGGGCCGGCACGTCCTGATCGTCGAGGACATCGTGGACTCCGGCCTGACGCTCTCGTACCTCATGCGGACCCTGAAGGCCCGGAACCCGGCCTCGCTCGAGGTCTGCGCGCTCCTCACCAAGCCCGAGCGGCGGAAAGTGGACCTGCCGATCCGGTACGTGGGATTCGAGATTCCCAACCGATTCGCGATCGGCTACGGCCTGGACCATGCGGAGCGCTTCCGGAACCTGCCGTTCGTGGCGGTGTTGGAGGAGTGACAAACCCGCGCCTCGAAGCGGAATCCAGGCGCAAGAGGGTAGATACCCCCTTGCTACGCTTGCGTTTCACCCCGGTAGCTGATCTCCTCCACTGAGAAGAACCCGGCCCCGCGGGTGCGTAGAGGAGACACGAGAGGCTCGTTGTGAGCAGATTCTTCAAGAGCGCTGCGTTCCCCATCCTGATCGTGGTGGTGCTTGCGTTCTTCGCGCAGAAGCTCATCAACCCGGGGAACGAGCAGAGGGAGCCGAACTACTCGCAGTTCCTGACCCAGGTCGAGCAGGGCCGGGTGCAGAGCGTCACGCTCAACACGAAGAACAACCGGATCGACGTCGAGCTGAAGGGCGGCACGAAGTACGAGACCGCCTATCCCGACAACACCGAGCAGAACCTCGTCAACCAGCTGCGGGCCGAGGACGTCCCGATCGACGTCAAGGCAAAGGGCGGCTCCGGCTGGCTCACGGCGCTCACCTACATCCTGCCTTTCGTGATCTTCCTGCTCTTCTGGCTCTTCATCATCAATCAGATGCAGGGCGGGGGCTCGAAGGTCATGTCCTTCGGGAAGTCCCGCGCCAAGCGCATGTCCGTCGACTCTCCCAAGATCACCTTCCGCGACGTGGCCGGGGTGGATGAGGCGGTGGAGGAGCTGCAGGAGATAAAGGAGTTTTTGGAGAATCCGAAGAAGTTCCAGGCGTTGGGGGCGCGGATCCCGAAGGGGGTGCTGCTGTACGGGCCGCCGGGCA
>JACVRW010000115.1 GCA_014534235.1 Thermoleophilaceae bacterium
CAGCCCCGGAAGCCCGGCGGCGAAGTACAGCGGCGCTTTCGCGACGATCTCGCCCCGCCACAGCGTGGCGATCCAGTTGAAGATCTTGATGCCGGTCGGCACGGCAA
Organism: Thermoleophilaceae bacterium; assembly: GCA_014534235.1. Classification (GTDB taxonomy): domain Bacteria; phylum Actinomycetota; class Thermoleophilia; order Solirubrobacterales; family Thermoleophilaceae; genus JACVRW01. The sequence goes on from JACVRW010000115.1 coordinate 108, forward strand.
TCGTGAACGACGAGAGCATGAAGAAGGCCAGCACTACCGTGCTGATCGGCACGACGAACATGTGATGCGCCCAGACCAGCAGGCCGAGGAAGGCGATCGCCACGGTCGACGCCGCGATCGCCTTGTAGCCGAAGATCGGCTTGCGCGCGAACACCGGCAGGATTTCGGAGATGATCCCGAACGCCGGCAGCACCATGATGTAGACCTCCGGGTGGCCGAAGAACCAGAACAGGTGCTGCCAGAGCAGCGGGTCGCCTCCGCCGGTGGGGTCGAAGAAGGCGGTGCCGAAGTGGCGGTCCGTGAGAAGCATGGTCACGGCCGCCGCGATGGCCGGGTAGGCGAGGATGATCAGGTAGCTGTAGACGAGGATCGTCCAGACGAACAGCGGTATCCGGCCCCAGCTCATGCCGGGGGCGCGCATGTTGTGGATCGTGGCGATGAAGTTGATCCCGCCCAGTAGCGTCGAGGCGCCGGTCAGGTGGATGAAGACGATCCAGGCGTCGATGCCGCCGTGCGGGGTGTAGGCGGCCTCGGACAGCGGCGCGTACATCGTCCAGCCCTGGTCGGGCGGGGTGAAGAAGAGCGCCGCGTAGAGGACCACGCCGCCGAACAGCAGCAGCCAGTAGGAGAGCGCGTTGATCCGCGGGAAAGCCACGTCTCGGGCGCCGATCATCAGCGGCAGCACGTAGTTGGCGAACCCTCCCAGCACCGGCACGATGAAGAGGAAGATCATCGTGGTGCCGTGCATCGTGAACAGCGCGTTGTAGGTCTCGGGCGCCACTAGCTCGGAGTTCGGGCGGGCGAGCTGGAGCCGCATCAGCAGCGCCTCGACGCCGCCGAGCACGAAGAACAGGAAGGTGGTGACGAGGTAGAGAATCCCGATCCGCTTGTGATCGGTGGTAGTGAGCCAGCCGAGCCAGCCCCGCGGCTCGGATAGCGGCGCTCCTCGTAGGACTACCTCCGGTCGCGCCCTCAAGTGGGCGCCGCTGGCCGGGGTAGGGGGAGCCGTCGCCACTCTCAGGGGCCCTCGCCGCGGGCCCGGCGCTCGGCCGCGAGCGCCTCCCCGGCCCTGCGGATTTGCGCGCGCTTCCGGCGCGCCCACTCACTAAAGCGGGCCGGCGAGACGGCACGCACGGCCGCCCGCATGTCGGCGTGGTTGTAGCCGCACAGCTCCGCGCACACCCCGCGGTAGACCCCTTTCGTCGAGATCCGGAACCAGGTGTGGTTCGTGTAGCCGGGGGTCGCGTCGGCCTTTCCGCCCAGCACCGGGATCCACCAGGAATGGACGACGTCGGAGGAGGTGATGTCGAGCGTGACGGTGGTGTCCGTCGGTACCACCATCTCGTAGAAGGTGTACAGCGGCTCGCGGCCCGGGTAGTCGTAGCGCCACAGGAACTGCAGTCCGTTGACGTCGATGTTGAGCGGCCGGCCGTCGGGCGGGGTGGAGGGCTGGCCGGCGGCGGCAACCTGCGTGGCCCCCGCGAGGGTGCCGGGCCCGGGACCCGGCAGGTCCTGGATGTCGTCGAGGTAGATGAACGTCACGACCGCCAGCACGACCACGATCAGCGCCGCCCCTACCGTCCACCCCACCTCGAGCGGCGCGTTGCCGCGGATCTGCGCGGCCGGGGGGCGCCCGCGACGCCGGCGGTAGCGCCAGATCGACCAGATCAACGTGCCCTCGACGACCAGGAAGACGACGATCCCGATATAGAGGGCGATTCGGTACAGCCTGTCGATGTCGCCCGCATTCGGCGAGCCACCTGCATCCGGCGTGAACGGACCGGCCACGACATCGTCCGGCACGCCAAGAAGCGCTGCCGCCGTCAATCCGCCGACAACCACTGTCGTAACCGCGGTAGCCGAGCGAGTCTTGTGGCGAGATCGCAGCATCCGGGTTCGGCAGATTGCTTCCGCGTCCGTCCGCCCGAGGCGCCAGTCTCCAGGTCGAATCGGGTGAAGACGCTTCCGCGCCTAGTCCGCCGCTTCTCAGCTCCGGCGGTCTGCCACCGCCCCAGCGTCGCCGCGGGTGGACGCCGTTCGAGACCGAGCCGCTTGTTCGCCGCGATGCGAGTCGACGCGCCCGCCTTCCCGCTCGGCACCGCGGTCGCCTCCAGAGACAAGCCCGGCCGCCAGGCCCGAGAGGGTGAGCAACACGTGCAGGACGTTGTCTGCCCTGTCGATCGGGATGATCCCGAGCACGTCCTTGCCGTCGATCAGACCGATCACGCTGACCAGCCCGTAGACGGCCCCGAAGGCGAGCGCGGCGGTCCTTGCAGCGGCCCGGCGCGCGGCGAAGGCCAGCAGGAACAGCCCCGAAAGGATGTGGACGATGTTGTGCCAGCCGTTCACCTCGAAGATGAGGAAGTCCTCGCCGTCCAGCTGGCCGGGGTCGCCGCCGATCGCCGTGTCGAACTTGGCCTCGGCCAGGAAGCCGAGGAGGCCGACAAGGATCAGCGTCGGCCCGACGATCAAGCAGAACCACTGCGCAGGCGAGCGGCCCTCGCGGTAGGGGCCCTCTGCCGGGCCGTCCAGCGATGTCCTCGTTGCTGTCATTCGTCCCTCCGTTGCCTTCGGTGCACGAGGGCGGGCGGCCAGAAGAGTCGCTCCGGCCTCTCAGGAGGGCGCGATTCCCCCGAAGTAACCTCGCAAACTCGGGATCAGCGCGCATGACGACTTGCGATAGCGGATCCGGCGGCGTAGGCTCCACGCGTGGGCCTGAAGGCCACCACCATCAGGGTCAGCGCCGACCTTTGGGGCCTCCTCGAACGCGAGGCGGCGCGCCAAGAGGTCAGCGTGGCGCAATTCGTGCGAGACGCCGCGCTCCTCCGCATCGGCTACCTGGCCGGGGCGCGCGGAGACGACGACGAGCTCATGACCGTGGAGGCGCTCGCTGCGCGGGCGAACGATGATCGCCGCAGGTTCCCCGGCAATGGCGATCAGGCGGCTCTGGCGGACGAGAAGCGCCTCGAGGCCTTGCGGCGGACCGGCCTCGTCGACGCGCCGATCGATCCGGCCCTGGAGCGGCTGGCGAAGCTTGCTGCCAAGTCATTACACGCGCCGGTGGCACTTGTCACGCTGGTCGAGCGCAAGCGGCAGGTTTTTGCCGCCTGCGTCGGACTCGAAGAGCCGTGGTCGAGCGACCGCGAGACCGGTCTACTGCACTCGTTCTGCCAGCACGTCGTGGTCTCCGTCGAGCCGCTCGTCGTCGCCGACGCGCGGGAGCATCGTCTGGTACGCGAGAACCTCGCGATCCGTGATCTCAACGTGATCTCCTACGCGGGCGTTCCGCTGACCACCGATGACGGGCACACCATCGGCAGCTTCTGCTTGATCGATCACAAGCCGCGCCGCTGGACGCCCGGCGACGTGGAGCTGCTGCGGGACTTCGCCGCCTCCATCATGGCCTACGTCGCCACCCGCGGCGGAGGCCGGGACAGCAAGGCGTAGCCCCGCACCGGCGAGGACCGCGGCACCAGGTACGGTGCCGCTGACGCAACCTCGCGACGTCGCATGCGGTGGCGGAGCGGTAGGCGCGGCTTTTACCGCTTACGGCAGGGGGTACCGGCCTCGGCGATTTGCGTGTCCGCACGATCGGAGGACAGATGACGGAGGTGACCCATGGCCTATGAGTGGCGTGGCCGTGCGCCCGTCGACCAGCACGGCGACAAGGTCGGCACGATCGAGGAGCTCTACGCGGACGAGCAGACGGACGAGCCGGAGTGGGCCGCCGTCGGCATCGGTCTATTCGGCACGAAGCTCAGCCTCGTTCCGATCCAGAACGCTGAGCCCTCCGGATGGAAGACCGAGCGGCTCGGCACCGTCGCCGATGAGGTCAAGGATCGCGTAAAGGACGCGGGCGAGGAGGGCTCGAGCGGAGGCAGCAGGTCGCCCAGGAGGCGGCGCAGAGCGCCAAGCACACGGCACAGGACGCAGGCGCCGGCAGGCCGAGGAGCTTGGCTCCAGCGCCGAGGACAGGATGCAGGAGGTCCGGGACCAAGCCTAGGCAGGCCTGAGGCTCCGGGGCACCTTGGGCGGAGGGGGACGACCGTGAGCTACTCCCGTTATCGGGCCTATCGGCGGCTGCGCGAGCTGCTTCCTGGGCTTGGCTCGGAGCTCTCGGTCGATGAGCTCGAGCTGCTGCGCAAGACCGCGGAGGACCTGCTGCTGACGCGACCGGGTCAAGAGGACCTCGCTGAAGAGGCAATCGACCGAGCGGCCGGGATCCTCGCCATGCTCGTCATGTGCGGCCGGCTTCCGGAAACGCACGCAGTTCTGTTGCGCGAGGGCGTCGCCGCCTGTGGCCCGAACCGTTCCCTGGAGGGACCGCTCAAGCTACAGTGACCGGCGGGGCGAGATCGGTTCCGGGCTCGGCACCGCGTCCCTGAGGCAGACCCCAGACGGTCGTCGCGCTCGGCGTGGGAGGCTCTCCGGATGGCATCGCGACGATCGACGAGTACGCGGAGATCTTGGACACCGCATCCGCTGGCGGCTTCACGCTCCCGGCGTCGACGTCACCTCCTCCGAGACGGTCAGCGCGGCCCTTCGGGGGTTCGCCGAGGCGGAGTCGGACGGGATTCGTCCAGGTGACGATGGGCGCCGCAGCGTACGCGGCGGGTGCGGGGGTGCGCCGCGCCGCGCGCCTCGCGAAGGGCGCTCGCGGCCTCGCGCGTGAGGCGGGTGACCGCTACGGGGTGCGTTTCGCGCTCCACACTCACGATTGCCCGCCGGACCAGCTCAAGACGTTCGTGCGGCCGTTGCGAGCGGAGAGCGCGCGGCGCCGCGGGCGCGGCTAGAGCCGCCGTTCCAGTAGCACATGTTCGACGGCTCAAAGTTCCCGCTCGAGGAGGATCTCGGATTGCCTCCGGCCTGCTCGGTGAATGCGCGCGACTGCGTGTCCCGCTGGAGAAGCGCCTGCATTACGAAAACCGACGGTCATCTGTGCACAACCTCATCTTCTTGACGCCTGCCGCAGATGGGAGTAGGAATCGCCCGTGGCAGCAATCACGATGAGGCTGTTCGTCCTCGCAGTACTCTGCGCCACGATCGCCGGCGGCTCGAGCCCCGCCCGGGCAAGCTTCCCGGGACAGAACGGAGTCATCGTGTTCGACGCCGTCCACGGCGACACGAAAACGGTCCAGATCTTCCAGGTTTCAGCTCGCGGGACCGGGCTGAAGCAGCTGACGACGACCACAGGGGCGGTCTGGAACGAGGACCCGTCCTTCTCTGCGAGCGGGCAGACGATGTACTTCGACAGCTTGGACCGGTCCACCACTCGTCCGAGCCACATCTATCGGATGCACGCGAACGGAACGGGCCGGCAGCTCGCGGACAGAGCCTCGGCTCCTACTCACGTCTGGCCGTCGGTCAACCGGAGTGGCTCGACGCTGGCGGTAGTGCAGTATGGCAAGGGGGGGCAGTCCGTGATCGCCACCATGAAGACGAACGGCGCCAATCGGAAGGTCGTCGCCAATGCCACGCGCCTGCAGAGCAACGGGGGCCCCGAGTACGCGCCGAGCGGCGCGCGGATCGCGTTCTACCGAGTGACCTACAACAAGAGCGGACAGGGCATCGCGAAATCCGATCTCTTCGTCCGGAAAGGCACGCGCAACACGAACATCACGGCGCACAGCTCGGCGAAGTTCTTCGGCCCTTCGTGGGCGCCGAACGGCCGTAGGCTCCTGGCCCTTCGCGGTCAGCGCACGATCGTCTCGATGAGGCCGAACGGCACGGGCGTGCGCGTGCTGACCAGCGTGTCGGGCGCGCGGACGGGCATCGTAAATGCCGTCTACTCGCCCAACGGCAAGAAGATCGCATACCTCCAGTGCACCGGCGACTGCGGCGACCCCAACCTGCGGGGCCAGGGGTCAATCTGGGTGATGAACGCCAACGGCTCCAGGAAGCGGCGGGTGTTCAAAGGCGGGGACGGGGTTCAGCCCGCCAACCGCCTTTCCTGGGGGGTTAGGTAGCGGACCCGAACCACTCGCATGCGGGCGCCCTCGCGCGGGCGGCCCTCGACCTGCCGGTCTCGGCGGAGCCCAGGTCACGAGCGAGGCAAGCAGCCTGCTCGACGCCGGGGTGACCTCGTCGACAGAGGGCTCGAAGGCCTCCTCGTTCTCTTCGACGGCTTGCTAAAGCAGACCGACCATTCGAACGAACTCCTGCGGCTAGCAGTAGTACGGCGACAAGCTCGGCTCCATGCGCGACCGTGCAGGAGCCGGGCACTCGACAGTGGATCACGGGTGAATCGAGAAGGCACGGCGGGCGCGGCCCGGGTGGCCGTGTGGCCGGCGCCGCGATGGCTACCGATCGTCGCCCGGCTAGGCTGCGACGCGACATGAGTGTGTGCCGGATCCTCGTGCTTGCATCGTCGCTAGCGCTGCTCGCCGGCTGTGGCGGCAACGACGATTCCTCGCCGGCGGAACGGGCAAAGATCGGCGACCCCGGACCCGTGCACGTCCACGGGCTTGGGATCGATCCCAGGGACGGGGCACTGTTCCTCGCAACGCATACCGGGCTCTTTCGCGCGCCCGCTGGTGAAGTCACCGCCGAGCGTGTCGGCGACCGCTTTCAGGACACGATGGGCTTCACCGTCGTCGGCCCCAACGCCTTTCTCGGGTCCGGCCACCCCGACGGTCGCGACGATCTGCCCCCGTTCCTCGGCCTGATCCGTTCCGACGACGGCGGAAGGAGCTGGCGGTCGGTCTCGCTGCTAGGCGAGCGCGACTTCCATGTGCTCGAGAGCGCGGGTCGACGCGTCTACGGTTTCGGCTCCGACTTCGAGACGGGCGAGATGGGCTTCCTTGTCAGTAGCGACGGCGGCAGGAGCTGGGCCGAGCGGGACGTTCCCGAGCCGCTCATTTCGCTGGCGCTCGACCGGCGCGATCCCGACAGGCTCGTCGCCTCAGGTCCGCGGCGGCTCTACTTCTCGCAGAACGGGGGTGGCCGCTGGCGCCAAATCGACGGGCGTCCCGGTCTTGTCGCCTGGACCGACAGGCTGGTGGTCATCGACGCAAAGGGGACCGTGCACGTTGCGCCGGCACCGGGAGAGCGGCCGCGAGCGGTGGGTCAGGTCGGTGGACAACCGGCAGCGCTCGACACCGGCCCCGAAGGCGACGGCGGCCTCTATGTCGCGTTGCACGACGGCGTGGTCATGCAGTCGCGAGACGGCGGCGCGAGCTGGAGCGTGCGGGCTTCCGCGTGACCCCCTTGGCGGCGGTCATCCCCGAGTCTGACCCTCACCGGCGCTGAGCCAGACGGAGGCGGCGGGCCCCAGGAGGACGATGCCGATAACGACGGCCAGGAAGGGAAGCTGAAGAAGGGCTGGCCACCTGCTCAAAGTCGCTGTCCAAGCCGCTTTAGCGCTCATACGGCCGTCATGGCCCCCGCCATGCATTGCGCGCACTGCGGGGGAGTTTGACGGCCCGGCCGCAGCTTGTGCGACCGGGCCGTCTATCTGCATGCCTGCTTATCGTCTAGGCGCACATCGGCTGCATCCCCGGCGCTAGCGGCCACACGCTCGGGCTCGCTGGCCGCCTCCGTGACCTGGGTTCCGGCGCGGCCGTCTCGACCTTGGCGGAGCGGACGAGCCCGAGGGCGACGAGCGCCGCGAGCGCGGCTACTCCGGCGGCGCCGATGAAGGCGGCCCGGTAGCCGTTGGTCAGCTTCGTTGACGTGGCCGAGCTGGTCGGCCCCGTAGCTCGTGGCCACCGCGGTGATGACCGCGAGGCCCAGCGCCGAGCCGACCTGGTAGCTCGTGTTGAGCAGCCCCGAGGCGAGCCCGGACTGCTCCGGCGCCACCGCCGACAGCCCGGCCGTTGAGCGCCGGGATGTAGGCGAGCGACATGCCCGCCGCGGCGACCAGCGACGCCCACAGTACGTCGGTGACGAAGCCGCCGTCGGAGCTGACGAGCCCGAACAGGCCGATCCCGCCGGCGAGCACGGCCAGCCCCGCGACGAGCGGCGCCTTGAGCCCGACCCGTCCGATGGCGCGGGCGGTGGCGCCCACCATCAGCAGCAGGATGAGCCCCGTCATCGGCAGCAGCGCCGCGCCGGCCTCGAAGGGCCCGTAGCCGAGCACCTGCTGGAGGTAGAGGTTCAGCACGAACCACATTGGAATCCAGGACGCCCCTAGCAGCGCCAGCGTCACGTTCGCCGCGGTCAGGTTGCGGGCGCGAAAGACACCCAGCGGCACGAGCGGCTGACCCACGACAGCTTGGCTCGCCACGAACGCGGTGAGCAGGACGACGGCGCCGGTCAGCGCCAACACCCGTCTGGGTCGCGCCCCAGCCGGCGTTGTTGGCGTCGACGATGCCGAACACCGCCAGCGCCAGCGCCGCGGTGGCGAGCACCGCCCCGACGAGGTCGAGCCGCTCCGGGCGGCGTGTGCCCTTTGGCAGCAGCGTCGGCGTGGCCGCCAGCACGACAAGCGCGAGGGGAACGTTGATCAACAGCGTCCAGCGCCAGTCGAGCGCGTCCGTCAGCACGCCCCCGAGGAACACGCCGGCGGTGCCGCCGGCCGGCGCCGCCGCGCCGAACTCGGCGAGCGCCTTGGTCAGCTCCCTCGGGTCGGGCGCGAACAGCCCGACCAGCAGCGACAGCGCGGTGGGCGCGATCAGCGCCGCGCCGGCGCCCTGGATCGCCCGGCCGGCGAGCTCGGCGCCCTCGCTCTCGGCCAGTCCGGCGATGAGCGAGCCCCCCGTCAGCACGGCGAGGCCGGCGACAAAGACGGCGCGGGCGCCGAGCAGGTCGCCGAGTCTGCCGCCGAGCAGCAGCAGGCCGCCGAGGGCGATGACGTAGGCGTTGAACACCCAGGACAGCCCCTCGGGCGAGAACCCGAGCCCGCGCTGGATGTCGGGTAGGGCCACCCCGATGATCGAGGTGTCCATGATGGTGATGAACTGGGCGAAGGCGACCACGATCAGCGCCCACCACCGCCTCGGATCGACTGTGGTCGTCGTTGGTCTCTCCCTGGAGCCCCGTGGCTCCGGTTGCGGTTCCTGGCTACTGCATCGACATCGTGGCCAAGATCTCCGCCATTTGGGGCGCGCTGCACGAGTCGGCACTCGGCCTACTCGACGATCACGCAAGCACATCCTCGGCGGCGCCTCCGACGACACGCCCGAGGATTTCAGCGACGAGCTGCTGGCGGCGGTGGGCCGGCTGCTGCGACGGGGATAGACAACAACCGAGCGGGTAGGAGCAAGGCAGAATGGAGCACGGCACCGCCCACGCGGCGCATGGGCCGGATCTCAACCGCCTCGCCATCAGCGCCACCAACCACTGCCTCACCGGCTGTGCGATCGGTGAGTACGCGGGCATGATGATCGCGATGTCGCTCGGTTGGAGCGACGTGGCGTCGATCGCCCTCGCCGTCGGGCTCGCCTACCTCTTCGGCTTCAGCCTCACCGCAAGGCCGCTGGTCAAGGCCGGGCTGGCGACGAGCGCCGTGATCTCCACCGCCCTGGCCGCGGACACGCTGTCGATCACGATCATGGAGGTGATCGACAATCTCTTCGTGCTCCTCATCCCCGGCGCCATGGAGGCGGACATCGACGACCCGCTGATCTACGCCAGCATCGCCGGCGGGTTCTTGGTGGCGTATCCGTTCGCGTTCCTCGCCAACCGCTACATGATCGCCCGCGGAAGGGGCCATGCCCTGGTGCACGAGCACCACGGGCACGAGCACCACGCCCACTGACCTAGGTTCCGGCTCCGTCGAGGCCCCGGTTCCGGCGGCAACCGCCGGGGCGAAGAGCGACACCACCGTCGGCTTGCCCTTCAGCCGGATCGCCGGCGCTCTCGAGTACGCGGACCCATTGCAGGCTCGCTCAAGGCATTCCGAATCCGCTCCCGGCGGACCGGGGGGGGACCGAAACCCCGAAGCGAAGGCCTGAGCTGGCCCGCATTGCCCCACGAATCACGCCACCACGCGGCTTGCCGACGCGTCGCAGTCCCCCTGCTGATGCGGGGTGCCGCAGTGTGAAGCGGAGGGGGAGGGATTCGAACCCTCGGCGGACCGTAAGGCCCGCAACGGTTTTCGAGACCGCCCCGTTCAACCGCTCCGGCACCCCTCCGAACGCTCAATCGTAGTCGGCCCTCCACGAGGCCATGCGGTCGGCGCGAGGGTCGCCGCGGCGGGGGCATCACCACCGGCCGACGCTCACCGCCTCGACGCAAAGAAGGCCCGCAGCAGTGCGGCCGATTCTTCCGCTAGGAGGCCGCGCGCCACCGCGGGGCGGTGGTTCAA
>JACVRW010000154.1 GCA_014534235.1 Thermoleophilaceae bacterium
CCGGACCACCGAAATCCCGGCGACCGAAACCCTCGGTCGCCCCCGCGCAGGCCCTCAGAACGGCTTACACGGCCTCGTTCCGGTCGGGGCCCCGGCGATTCCGTCCGACCGCGTCCCACACCACGCTATGGGACGCGACCCCACCCGGCTGCTCTGCCGCCCCGGCGAGGCGACTGATGCACCCGCCCACAGCACGCGTCGCGACGCTGACCGCATGGGGACCGTGACGACGGCCATCCCGCACAGCACCGATGGGTAGCTCAGCGGCGCCGTGATGCGTGATGCCCCCGATTGTCGAGGACGATCCCGTCGATGACGCTTGGTGGGAAAGAAAGGAGCCGTCATGGGCACCATCGTTTGCGGAATCGATGACTCGAGCGGAGCGAGGCGAGCCGCGTCGGTGGCGGCACGGCTGGCGAATGATCTCGATTCCCGTGCCGTCCTCGTCCACGTGGTCGAACACGACGCCAGATCCACACACTCGCTGGCGCCGCCCCGGGTCACGCGTGAAAGCACGATCAAGAAGACGCTAGAGACGATCGCAGATGGACATGGCTTCCCCCCCGGCACGCAGGTCCATTTGGAGGCTGGCAACCCCGTCGCTGGACTATTCCGCGCAGCTAGCGAGTGCGACGCCGAACTGCTCGTAGTCGCCGCGCGCGGGGTCGGCCACGTGAAGGCCGCGCTGCTCGGCAGTGTCTCGAGCGCGCTTATGCGCAAGTCGCCCTGCCCAGTGGTCGTCGTTCCCCCTAACTCCATCCAAGCCTTGGACGCTGCGAGCACGCAGCCGGTCGTATGCGGCGTGGAGGGCAGTGAACGTGACCCTCGGGTGCTCAGGCTTGGCGCGGACCTCGCCAACCGCCTGGGCGGTGAACTGCACGCGGTGCACGCGTTCGAAGTCCCCGTCGCGCACGCCGCGGCGCCGGCGGCCTTGTCGCCTCCCATCGACGTCGCTCGCCGCAACCGCGCCGAGCGAACGCTTGTCGACGCGCTGGAAGAGGCCGGCGTCGACGCAAGGATGCATGTATCTCCCTTAGCTCCACACGAGGCACTCGAGCGCGTCGCCCACGAGCAGCGTGCGGCGCTTATTGTGGTCGGCTTGCAGGGCCGCGCCAAACTCGGCTCCATTCTCCATGGGAGCGTCACCACCCGCCTAGCGGCCTGCGGAAGCACCCCCGCAGTCGTGCTCCCCGGCGACGCCCAACTCGCGGTCGGAAGCGGCCACTACGAGCTCACGGCAGGCGCCGCTTAGCGCCACACCGCGCCAACAAGCTCTAATCATGCGCGCCACAACTCCTCATCTCGCGCGCCGTCCGACGGCGCCCCTGGGGCTACCGCGCCCGGGCTCGCCAGCTAGCTGCACGGGCAGCGCGCCGCAGATGATGCAAGGAAGCGGGCTGCGCCCGCGGCGCGTTGGCGGGGCCACGCGGCCGCTGCCCCTAGCCCGTCTCTCCAGGTCTGGTAACTGGGGAGCGGCAGCATGATGCCGGTAGCTGGCGCCGACGCCGGCTCAAAGGTCCGGGTAGCCGAAGCAGTTTCCGCGTCGCCGAGTTTCGGTCCAGCGAGGGGCTGACCGGCCGGCGCCGATGGCGAAGGGGCGGCACTCGAAGCAGGCCAAATAACCCCAGCCCGGCATGTTGCCTAGGCTGGGACCTCGGGGACGAGTCAGCTACCGTACGAGCCCGCCGACTGGCGCCGGCAAGAATCCGCGCTTACGTAATCAGGGTCAGGTGCCCGAAGCGTCGTAGTGCGGGCGCTGCTTCCAGCGCACGCCCGAAGGGGTGAAAGCCCGCCGCGCAATATCCACTGTAATCGAGTCCGTTCCGGCCCCGGCCTGCGCGAGCGGCTCGAAACCGGTAGAGACCGCCCATCGCGCCGGCACCGGCGCACGGTTCGGTACATCCGGGAAGAAAGAGCCTTATGGACTTCTCGCGTCCACCGGCGGCCCGTACTGATGTCCACAGGAGGAAGAGATGGAGTCCTGGGTCGTTTTCGCTAGTAAGTACGGCAGCACGCGCGGAGTCGCAGAGGCGATCGCCGAGCGACTTGCTCGAGCTCATGAGGGCGTCGAACTTCGGGATGCCGCCGACGTTGAGAGCTTCGAGGGCGCCGACGCCGTCGTGCTTGGCAGCGCCATCTACGGCGGACGCTGGCTCGAACCGGCTCGCAACCTATTCGAGGAGCGCGCGGACGAGCTCACGTCGCGCCCCACCTGGCTCTTCAGCGTCGGCCCCCTGGGCGACCCGCCTAAGCCCGAGGATGCGGGCCCCGACGGGATCACCGAGGCGATGGAGGCGACGCGCGCACGCGGGCACGAAGTCTTCGCGGGCAAGCTCGAGCGGCCCGCACTCAGCCGAGTCGAGCGGCTCATGGTGAGAGCGCTGCGGGCGCCAGAGGGCGACTTCCGCGACTGGGACGCCATCCGGTCCTGGGCCGACCGGGTGGCGGCGGATCTCTCTTGAGCGTTCTCGCCGGGCTCTTTCTGATCGCCCACGGCCTCGTCCACCTCGCGGTGTGGTTCCCCGAGCCGAAGGATGACGCGCCGTTCGACGCGCGCAATTTGTGGCTGCTCGGCGAGGCGGTCGCCTTGACGCGCTGATGGCCAGCGTGGCGTGTGCCTGCTCACCGCCGCCGGGATCCTCGTGCTGTCCGGAGCGGAGGGTGGGGCGGCATTCGTCGTGGCCGGCGCGGCCAGCTCGCGGGCGCTCGTGCTGCTCAGCTTCCACTCCTGGCTACTCGCCGCGGCCGCTCTTGACGTGGCGATCATGCTCGTAGCGCTCAGGTGAGTGTTACTCCCCGCGTGAGCTGCTCCCCGGCGACCGCGCGGCAGCGGCCTACTTCGCGCTTGCCTTCGCGGTCAGCTGGTCCCGCTGTGGCTCGCCGTGGCGGCGGGCTGCTCGGCGGACTCGGGGCCCAGCCTGGTGGCGTGCTCCGCCGGCGGGCTTGGCCCGCTGGTTTCCGCGTCTCCTGGTTCGGGCCACCCTCCCTCCCCCGGAGCGGCGGCGCTTCTGCCGGCGCGTCGTCGACGTCCGACGCCTTCAGCCGCGTTGAGCGCGACCAGCCCGACGAGCCCACCGTCCACCACAGCAGCGAGCGCCGCCGCTCGCGGAGGCCTTCCACGCGTACTTCAGTCGGCATGCGAGCGCCCGTAGTAGGAGAGGAAGAACTCGTCGACTCTCCGGTCTCGCTGGTCAGGGTCTCGACGGGCAGCCGCGCCAGCTCCTTGACGAGCGCGTCCACCGATCCCTCGACGTGCAGGCGGACGACGCCGTCGCCGAGCGAGCGCACGCCGGGCAGGTTGCGCAGCCGCTCGCCCTGGCTCGCCGGACCAGCGAGGCGCACCTCGACCACGCGTAGAGCCGCTGCTTGAGCGTCGCGATCGCCTCCGCAGGGATCAGCCTGCCGTCCCTGATGATCGCGACGCGCTCCGCAACGTGCTCGACCTGGTCGAGCTCGTGTGGGGGGAGGAACACCGGGCGTCCCGCCGCGCTCGCTCCCGCATCAGCTCGAGCACGTCTTCCTGACGTAGCCGGTCGAGGCCGCTCGTCGGCTCGTCGAGGCTCGGGGTCGTGCATGAACGCGGCGACGATGCCCACCTTCTGCTTGTTGCCCTTAACAGTTCGCCGATCCGGCGCTCAACGTCGAGCCGCAACCGCTCGGCCGGCTCCTCGATCGCGCGGCGAGGGATGCCGCCGCGCAGACGGCCGAGATAAGGGAACCCGATCGCCGTGCTCCGGGCGGGTAGCTTCAGCTCCCGCAGGTAGCCGGTCAGCCCCCGCACCTCGACGCTCTGGGGCGGACGTCGAAACCCTGGATCGCCGGGCACCCCCGCATGGGCCGGATCAGGTCGAGCAGCAGCCGGATCATGGTCGTCCCGCGCCGTTCGGCGCAGCAAACCGAGCACCTCGCCCCGCTCGACGCGCAGTCGAGGTCTCGACGCCGCGGGTGGCGCCGTAGAGCTTGGTCAAGGCGACCGTCTCGATCGCCGCGGTGCTCACGTCGCTGCCACGTTAGTCAGGTCGCGGGGTCCATGGCTCGCGCGCGCGAGCCGGCTCGTGCCGCGCGCGAGCCGCCGCTCAGGGCCGCAGCCGGAACGGCGGGCACTGGTCCGTCACGAGGATGAACGCGTAGCCGACGACCCGGTTGTGCCAGCGGATCACACCCTCGACGTAGTGGAAGATCCCGCGCGGGTAGCGGCCGGTAAAGAGGATCGCGAACCAGGCGACGATCACCACCACGATCGCGCCGATGTAGAGCAAGAAGAGAACCACGTAGTGCGGGATCGCTAAGAACCACTTGACGAGCGGCAGCCACCGGTTCAGTCCTGCCGCGCCTCCGGATAGCCGAAGTCCAGGCGCACCGCCTGCTGCTCGTCCGTGGACGGGTAGCGGTCCTCCATCAGCGCAAGGTAGACGCCGACGCGGTTGGCGAAGCGCAGCAGCTCGCGGTTCCAGTCGAACCACCAGCGCGGGTACTTCTGCCGGAACACGATCATAAGCAGCGGCGGCAGGAACAGAAGCCCGGTACCCCCGACTGCGACGGTGGTGGTTTCGGCTCCGCCGCCCCACTGGCCGCTGTAGCCCTCGATCGTGCCGAGGACGATGGTGATCGGATCACCGTGAAGATGCGGAAGCCGGTGGTGAGGCGGTTCAGCTCGCGGTCCGGGTAATCGACCGCGAACCGGATGGGATACGCATCGGTCATCGCTCGCTCCTCTCTGCTCGGCTCGCGCGATCCTAGGCTGTGCCTCAGCGCGTTGCGGTCCGAGCGGATCCGGTGTGATCGCGTGACCGCCGTCTCTCGGTTGGTGTGACGGACAGGGCTAACCGCGCATTGCGCCTGACGAACCTGGTGTGGCATTCCATCGGTGCGTGACTCGGGAACACGACCCGGTGCCTGTGAGTGATTCGTTGCGTGTGAGTGATCGTTACTACCTCTCTTCAGCTCGTTTCGCGCGCTCTTCGCCGCACCGATGAAGAGAGACCGCCGCTTCCGGCGCGGCTGGCTGCGCTGCAGTCGGCAACTGTTAGGCCAGTCGGGATGGTCGGCGGGACCCCTGGCTCGTACATGAAGCTGGCGGGGAACTCCCGCCGCTCGGTGGCCATCAGGCCGCCTCCAGCAGCGATATACGCGAGGCCGTGCACACTCGCGCAACGCTTCCCCGGTCGCCTGCCCTGCCGCCGGCACCGGAACCGCGGCCACTGCCGCGTCCCGCCACGAACCCAGGCGCTCGAGGAACGACTGGCAGGAGGGACACGAGGCGAGGGCGACATGCGCCCGGGCCGCCTCACTTCCGCTCGCCAGCACGAAGGCATACCGCAAGACGGCACCTTTACCTTCTCACACCCTCCACCGGAGCGCTCGGCCAACAACGCCCTCGCGCGCGCGAGGATCCTCTCCGGGCTTGCGCTTGACCACCCGCTCGCGCAGCCCGACGTCGCGCGCGATCTGCCGCCGCCTGACCCCGCGCACGTAGAGCGCCAGCACAGCACCCTCCCGAGGCGCGAGCTCCCGCGAGGCGAGGTCGAACAACGCCACCAGCTGCCGCTGCTCCTCCGTCCGCTCGAGCTCCCGCTCGGGGTCCGCCGATGGGTCGCTGGCACGGACAAACACGCCCGCCGTGTCGCCTACCGCGCCTCGTGCGATAGGAGCCGCATGCGGTCCACGAGGAGGTTGTCCATCGTGCGCACGGGCGCGGGCTGTCTCCGACGGCGGGCAGTTTGCTTTCTCCTCGCCACTACGCCGAAAGACGGAGAGAGCTGGGGCGAACCGTGGCAAGCCTGAGCACTAATCAAACGCGACCTTTCCCTCCGAAGCCTCGTGTCCGCTGACCGACGTTTCCGGCACCGCAGTACCTTGACCTCTCCTCCTCGACGTTGAGACGGCCCCAAGCTCCGGGCCACCCGACGCGGGGTCGTGTCCACGTCAGAGAGTGATCGCCTTTCGCGTCGCTTTGGCCGGCTGACACCCGTGATGCGGTCCCCGCCGGGTGGTGCATACAGGTACTCACCTCTCTTGATCAAAAGGGCGACGCGCTGTTGAGACCGCCGTTGCGGAGTCCGCCGCCTACAACGACGCGGTAGTCGCGGTCGAGGGAACGGTCGACATGGCGACCAGCGAGATCGATGTCGAGGGCGGCGTCGTCGATGATGAGCGCGTGCAGCAGCGCCTCGACCAACTCGGACTCGCACGTGGGCAAGGGGCGCCGCCGGGGCGGCCGCCCGGCGGCGGCCCCCGTCCCCGCCGCCGGGGGGCCGCCGCCGCTGGTCGACGGCGGGGCAGGCG
>JACVRW010000083.1 GCA_014534235.1 Thermoleophilaceae bacterium
CCTGGCGGGGGCGAATCGAGGACGGCGAGCTGGTGGAGGAGCACCCCGAGGACTACGAACCCGGCCGTGGCCCCGGCCGGGTGGAGGACAGGGAGGCCGAGCAGGAGCCGGCCGGCCAGGCCGAAGAGCCGAAGCAGGAGGACGAAGAGGAGAAGCCGCCTCGCCGTGCGCAGCGTCCGCGGCGCAGGACCGGCGGCCAGAGCCAGGACGGGGGCGAGGAAGAGGAGCAGCCCCCGCCCAGTCCGCGGCGCACCCGACGCAGCACCCCGAGCGAGAGTCGTGACGGGGGCGAGAGCCCCGCTCGCTCCCGGCCGCGGCCGAGCGGCGGACGGCGCGCCCGGGGCACAGGCTCGAGCTAGAGCTAGACGCGCGGATGACCGGCTTCGTCAAAGACGCGCTCGGAAAGCGCGTGCAGGGTGACCGCCCGTCGGTCGTACGCGCTTTGGTCGTAGCGCTGATGGTCGGCGTCGGGGCGGCGGTAGCCACCTACAAGCTCATGCGCACGCAGGGCTGAGCGGTGTAGTAAATGGGAGGGGAGACTCCATGACGATCGGAATGTCGATATTCCTCATCGCGCTCGGCGCGGTCTTGAAGTTCGCGGTGACCGCCACGGTCGCGGGCATCTCCATTCAGACGGCTGGGCTGATCCTCATGCTGGTGGGTGTGCTGGGTCTCGCTATCGGGCTCTTCATGCTGGCGTCGGACAGGCGCCGCACCACGCGTGAGGTCGCATACGAGGAGCGCCCGACTTACGAGGACCGCCCGCTCTACCGGTAAACGCCGGGGCGCCGTCGCCCGGGTGTTGCAGCGTCCGTTGCCGGGTACTGATGGCGCAAACCGACGAGAGGAGGCACGCATGGCCACCACCGAGGGCGGCGAGATCACCGGCACGAAGGACAAGGACTACAACATCATCTGGTTCACCGAGCAGTGCCTCAGCAACGTCCTCCGCCTCGAGACGTACATCCAGGACGCTGAGCGCGAGGGCGACTCGGAGCTCGCCGATTTCTTCCGCCGCGCGCAGGGAGAGAGCCGCAAGGGCGCGGAGCAGGGCAAGTCCCTCCTGGCTCAGCGCCTGGCCGGGTAGGGCGCCACCCGGCCGCGCCGGTCGGCCCGCTCTCCGGGAACGGAGGGGCGCATACCGGCGTCGCGGCTCGAGGCTGCGGCCGCCCTATCCTCGGCGGCAGGAGTGAGCCTTCCAGTCACCCCACCGCTCGCGCCGATGCTAGCTCGGCGGGCCGATTCGCTGCCGGCCGGCGAGTACCTGTACGAGCCGAAGTGGGACGGGTTCCGCTGCCTCGCGTTCCGTGACCGTGGCGACGTCGACCTGCGGAGCCGCAATGACCGCCCGCTGGGGCGCTACTTTCCGGAGCTCGTGAGGGCGCTCCTCGACCTGGGCGCGGAGCGCCTCGTGCTCGACGGAGAGATCGTCGTCTCAGGCCCGACGGGTTTCGCGTTCGACGCCCTGCTGGCCCGCGTCCACCCGGCCGCCTCTCGCGTCGAGCGGCTGAGCCGCGAGACGCCCGCCCGCTTCGTCTCGTTCGACATCCTGGCCTGCGGTGGCGACGATCTGCGCGCGCAGCCGTTCGCGCGCCGGCGTACGAAGCTCGAGGAGGTGCTTGCGGCGGCGACCGAAGCGGTGCAGCCTACGCCGATCACGGACGTCGAGGCGGAGGCCTCGCGTTGGCTCGATTGCCGACCGGGCAGCGGCATCGACGGCGTGGTGGCCAAGCGCGCCGATCTCCGCTACGAGGCCGGGGCCAGGCGAATGGTGAAGGTGAAGCGCGAGCGCACGGCCGACTGCGTCGTCGCCGGCTTCCGCACGTTCTTCGACCGGCCGCTGCTCAGCTCGCTGCTCCTGGGGCTCTACGACGGGGCCGGCGACCTGCGGCACATAGGCGTCGTGACCGCCTTCAACACCCGGCGCCGGCGCGAGTTGCTCGAGGAGCTCGCGCCGCTCGCCGTGCCGCTTCGGGGGCATCCCTGGGAGCACGGCTTCCTCATCGGCGGCAGCTCGATGGGCCGGCTCGCGGGGGCGGCCGGGCGGTGGTCGCCCGGCGAGATGGGGCTCGACTGGGTGCCGCTCGCCCCGGAACGCGTCTGCGAGGTCGCATTCGACCAGCTCGACCGCGACCGCCTCCGGCATCCCGCGCGCTTCCGCCGCTGGCGCCCCGATCGCGACGCCCGCTCGTGCACCCTGGATCAGCTGGAGCCGGCAGCGACGCCGGTGTGACCACAGAGCGCAAGGTCGAGCTCACGAGTCTCGACCGCGTGCTGTTCCCGGCGGCCGGCTTCACGAAGGGCGACGTCGTCGACTATTACCGGCGCGTGGCGCCGGTGCTGCTACCTCATCTCCGCGACCGCCCTCGATCTCGACCCCGGTGAGGCGGCCGGGCTTCTCGACTGCGGGCGCGTGGCGCTGCGGCTACGGACGCTCCTGGCGGCGGCCTGGGTCGAGGCGTTCGTCAAGACCACGGGATCACTCGGCCTGCACGTGCACGCCCGGCTCGAGCCCGACCGTGCCGCGGGGCTCGCTCGCAGCCTGGCCGGCCGGCTGGCGCGGGAGGACTCGGAGGGCGTGGCGGACGTCCGCGACCCGGTCTCCCGCAAGCGGCGTGTGCTCGTCGACTGGAGGCAGAGCAGCCGGCGCGCGCTCACGATCGTTCCCTACTCGCTCCGGGCGACGGACGAACCGAGGGTGGCCACGCCGGTCACGTGACCGAGATCGAGACCGCCGTGGCCGCCGGACGACCCGAGCTCCTGCGTTTCTCGCCGGCCGCGGTGCTCGAGCGCTGCGAGCGGGTGGGCGATCCGATGCTCGGGGCCGCACCTGGGGCGCGCTAGAGCCCCTTCTCCTCGGCCGCCTTGTAGGCGATCTGGAGCGAGTCCGAGATCGTCAGCGCCGTGAATACGAAGCCGACGAGGCGCGTGGCCCGCGGCGCGCCGACATGGCCGATCCCGTAGCCGGCGGCGACCCACATCCCGAGGCAGTAGGGGCAGACGAGGAGCTCCCCGATCGCGTGACGCAGTCCCGACCCCCGCGGCTTCTCCTCGACCTCGCCCGGACCGCCCGGCCCCTGGTACTCCGTGAAGGGCGCTCTTATGAAGCTCGTCACCTTGTCCTTCGCAAGCAGGCGACTGATCTTGTGAGTGGCGACGCCGGCGAGCGCCACGTCGCCGGCGTCGATCCGGTCGGGCAGCGACTTGCCGGCCGCGCGCAGGGCGAGCGCCGAGCCGCTGACCGTGATCCAGAACGCTGCGCTCAGGGCGGCGTAAGGGCCCAGCGGGCGATGCTCGTCGGAGTAGTCCTCGAACGGGGCGCGCGCGGCCTCGCGGAGTCCGGTTCGCTCCGGCGTGGAGGTGGAGTCAGCGTTCATGCCATGCCGGTTCCCCGGCCGCCCGGCTCCAAACTGGCGCACGTGTCATCCACGGGTCGTCTGCGAACCCCTACGTGACACGCCGCGTGCTGGCTCGCCGGCTCGGCCGGCCGGAGTCCCGTACGAGGTTTCCGCAGGCCGGCGGCTGGGCAGCACGAGGGCGATGGTCACTCTCACCGAGGTCCCCCAGCCACCGGCGCCCGACGAGCCGCTTCCAGGGCCGGCGACGCCGCCGGACGCCCCGACCGAGCCGCCGCCGTCGCCACCGCCGGCCCCCGAGCGCGGCCCCGCAGTTCCCGAACCGTCGCCGCCGGAGCAGCCGGAGCCGGAGGCGCCGGACGTGCCCGGAACCGACCCGAAGGGACCCGAGACGCTCCGGTAGGCGCCCGGCGCTAGACGCTTGCCGCCCGGCCGCCCGGGAACACGAAGTGCATGGAGACACACGAGACGGACCCGGCTCGCGACAACGACCTGCCGGAGGGCACCGCCCGGGAGCACTCGGGACGAGAACGCACGAGCATGGACCGCGACGCTGGAGCGGCGGAGGATCCGCTTGTGCGGCGTGAGGAGAGCGCTGCGGCGGCGGAGGCGGCGCGGATCGGCGGTCCCGCCCCCGAGACCGAGGGTGACGAGGCCAACCGTCCGGTCGAGGAGGCCGGCGGCGGAGAGGCCGAGGGCTTTGAGATCGCCGAGCGCGAGCTCATCGAGCAGGCGTCCCACGGCGAGCAGCGCTGGTCTCCCGAGGCGGACGCGTTCCCGCCGGAGGGCGAGCCCGACCGCCCGGGCGCCGTGAGCGACGAGGCGCCCGTTGAGGACCTCGCTCCCGAGGGGCGCGGAGACCGCGTGGCGCCGGCGTATGGGGAGCCCGACGAGGTGGATCCGACCGAGGTGGTGCGCGACCCCACGGAGGGACCGGACGATCCGGGAGAGGGCCCGGGGCTCGCAGCGGAGCGGTAGGCGGCCGTACCGGGCCTACTGCTTCCTCGCGATTGCCTTGGCCAGCTCGTGCTTGGACATCCGCGAGCGGCCGGCGATCCCTAGGTCCTTCGCCCGCCGGTAGAGCTCCTGCTTCGTGTTTCCCTCGAAGTCGACGCCGCCGTAGGTCTCCCCCTCGCCCCTGCGCGCCGCCTCACCCGACTTGCGGGCGCGGGGGTCGGACGGGCCCTTGCGGTCCTTGGCGACCCAGCGGTCGCCCTTTCGCTCGAACGCGTGCTTGAGCGCGGAGTACGCGGTGCGGCTCGCGCGTTCCCCGGGGCCGTATTGCTCCGTCGCGCTGTCGTAGGTCTTCGCCCACGTCCGCTGAGCCTTCTTCGACGAGCGCCGGACCGTGCCCGGCATGCGGTCCTCGGCAGGCATGATCACCTCCTCTTGCCACCGGGGTGGTTTCCGGTCAAGCGAATGCGAAACCCGGGAGGGAGTCCGCAGCGCTCGCGGCCGGAGACGGAACGGCGGGTACTCGTCGGTCACGAGCACGGAGGCGTGGCCGACCACACAATCGTGACAGCGGATCACGCCCTCGACCTACTGCGGCGGATCATCAACCGCGGACGTGTTCGGGCAGCTCGTCCAGCGCACGCACCACGTCGGCCGACTGGATCTCGAGCAGCCCCTCGTCGGGGTGGCCCGCGTGCGGGTCGCCGGTGCGCCCCGCCCAGAGCGCGTGGTGCCACGGCCGCTCCGGGGGCGGCCCCCACTCCGCGGGAGAGGTGGGTCCGAACAGCACCACCGACGGTGTGCCGAGGGCGGTGGCGAGGTGCGCCACGCCGCTGTCGCCGCAGACGACGCGGCCGGCCGCCGCCACGGCACGGGCGAGCTCGGCCAGGTCGGTGCGCCCGGCGAGGACTCTTGCGCGCGGTAGGGCCGCGCACGCGGCGACCCGGCGCGCGAGCGCCACCTCGCCGGGCGCGCCCGTGACGATCACCCGCCGGCCGCGCTCCGCCTCCGCCCGCGCCACCTCCGCGAACCGCTCGGGCGGCCAGCGGCGGGCCGGGCTCGCGGCGCCCGGATGAAGGAGCGTGGCGCCCTCGGTGCCGGCGGGCGCCGCGCCTGCGGGTGGGCGAAGGTCGAGTTCGGCGGGGTCCGCCGGCACGCCGTTCTCCGCGAGCATCCGACACCACCGATCAACCTCGTGCTCGCCCGGGCGCCAGGCCGGAGCGCCGCGACTCTCCGCCACCTCGGGATTCTCGAACCAGAGGACCCGCTTCGGCCGCGCGCGACGCAGGATGCGGTGGCTCTGCGGCCCGCGCCCGTGGAGATTCACCGCCATGTGAGGCACGTGCAGCTCTCGTGGCAGCGGCTCGAGCTCCCCCGCCGGGGCGAGCCGGTGCACCGCGGGGCCGTCCCCGTCGGCTTCTATTAGCTCGACCAGCGGGCGTAGGGCGGCCGGGGCCGCGAGTATCCGTTCATGCCGCGGGAACGCCCGGGCCAGCGCCCGAAGCGCCGGGACGGCCGTGAGCAGGTCCCCGATCCGGAGCGCGCGCAGAACGACGAGCCGCGGCGGCGCTACGGCCACGAGGGCTCGACGGACGGGCACACGACGAGCTCGCGGACCTCGGTGCCGTCCGGGCGCGTGAGGGCGAACAGCACGGTCTCCGCGACCCGCTCCGGCGGCGCGAGCTTGGCGCCGGGCGGCGGCTTGTACTGCTCGTCGCGGCCGTCGAAGAAGGCCGTCTGCATGCCGCCGGGGATCAGGCACGTCACCCCCACTCGCCCGGCCGCCTCGGCGGCGAGCGCCCTCGTGAAGCCGATCACCCCGAACTTGCTGGCGCAGTAGGCGGTCGCGTCGCTGAGCGCCCGCAGGCCGAGCGTGGAGGCCACGGTGACGACGCGGCCGGACGACCGCTCCAGGTGGGGCAGCGCTGCCCGCACCACCGCCGCGGTGCCGAGCAGGTTCACGGCCACGACGCGGTCCCATTGCTCTGGGTCCACGTCCTCGATGCGTCCGCACGAGTCGACGCCCGCCGCCGTCACGGCAGCGCCCAGCCCGCCGTGGCGCTCGGCCACCCGACGGACGACCGCTTCGGCCTCTCGCGCGTCGGCGAGGTCGACCCGCTCGTACTCGAAGCCATCCGGTGGCTCGTTCAGATCGAGGACCACGGGCGTCCCGCCGCGCGCGGCCACGGCCCTCGCGACGGCCGCGCCCAAACCGGACGCCCCGCCGGTGACGATGACGGTGCCGACCTCAGCCACGGGCCTGTGCCTCCTCGATGAGCCTGGTCGTGGAGTGCCCGGAGACGTACGGCAGCAGGACGACGCGGCCGCCCCACTCCGCCAGCGCGGCCTCCTCGGGCAGCGCCATGCCCTGGTAGTCGCCGCCCTTGGCCCATACGTGCGGTCGGAGCCTCCCAAGCGCGCGCTCGGGGGTCTCCTCGTCGAAGACCATCGTGGCGTCGACGCAGCCGAGGGCGGCGAGCACCGAGGCCCGGTCCCGCTCGGACACGAGCGGCCGGCCGGGTCCCTTCAGCCGGCGCACGGACGCGTCCGAGTTTAGGCACACCACCAGGCAGTCCCCGAGCCGCCGGGCGGCCTGCAGGGTGCGGACGTGGCCGGCGTGGAGCAGATCGAAGCAACCACCGGTCGCAACGACGGTCCCGCCCGCCGCCCGCACGCGCTCCGCGACCGCGACGGCGTCGGTCTCGGCCGCGCACGACGCGCCGCCGGCCGCGTCGAGGGCACGGCGCGCGCCTCCCGCCGCTACGAACGCGGACGCGACCGCGGTTGCCTCGCGGGCGGCGTCGGCCAGCGTTGCGCCGTCCGCGAGAGCGCAGGCGAGGTGCGATGCGAAGCGGTCCCCGGCGCCGCAGGGGTCCCCGCCTGGCGCAGGGGTCGCCGGGAGGGCGAGCGGCGCCGCCTGCTCGGTCACGAGCAGCGCGCCCCCGCGGCCGCGCGTGAGGCACACGGCCTCGACCCGCCAGGCGCGCCGCATCGCCTCGGCTCGGTCCGCGGCGCCCGGCGTGCCGTCCGCCGACGGCATCGGGGCGAAGCGCGCGGCCTCGCCCTCGTTCGGCGTCGCCACGGTCGCGCGCGGCACCGGCGTCGCGCCGCGCGGATGCGGGTCCCAGACGACGGGAACCCGCGCCCGCAGCTCTGCGATGGCCCCTCGGAGGCCCGGCTCGGCCGCCACCCCGCGGCCGTAGTCGGACACGAGAACCGCGTCGGCCCAGCCGATCGCCGCGCGGGCGGCGGCGGTGGCCGTGCCGACCGAGCCACCGCGGCCCGAGCGATCGAGTCGCATCAGCGGCCGCTCGCCGGCGAGGAACCGGACCTTCTCGGGCGTCGGGCCCTTCAGGCCGATGTCGACGACCTCCACGCGCAGGCGCTCGAGCTCAGCGCGCAGCTCGACGCCGGCGGCGTCGCCGGCGAGGGCGGTCACGAGCGTCACCGGCCGCGCGTCCCGCGCCGCAAGCGCGGCCGCCAGCCCGGCGCCGCCTGGACGCGGAGTGCTTGCCAGCTCGTCGAGCACCGGGACCGGCGCGTCGGGGCTTAGCCGCTCCGCGATACCGTGGACGTCGCGGTCGAGCAGCGCGTCGCCGATGACCACCACGGGGCCGCGGCTCACAGCAACGTCTCCTGCCGTGGCGGCGCCTCCTGGCACAGCGACACCTCGCGGTCGACCGCCGCGCACAGCACGTGCAGCGCCACCATGTGGAGCTCCTGCACCGTGGCGGTCGACGGACACGCGAACGCCGCCACCTCGTCGCACAGCTCGGCGAGTGGGTTCGGCGCGGGCCCGGTGAACGCCCACGTCTCGAGGCCGGCCTCGCGCGCCGCACGGGCCGCCGCCAGCACGTTCGCGCTGCGGCCGGAGGTGGACAGCGCCACGAGGACGTCACCGGGCCGGCCGTGCGCCATGACCTGCCGCGCGAACGCCTGCTCCGGGCCGTAGTCATTGGCGATCGCGGTAAGGCTCGAGCTGTCGCCGTGCAGGCAGATCGCGCTCAAGGGCCGCCTCTCGGACTGGTAGCGGCCCACCAGCTCGGCCGTGAGGTGCTGGGCCTGCGCCGCGCTGCCGCCGTTGCCGACTGCCAGGAGCCTTCCCCCTTCGAGGAGGCGGGCGGCGAGGCGCTCCCCCAGCGCGGACAGCCGCTCGAGCTCCCGCTCCATCCGTGGCAGGGCGTCGATAAGGGCGCGCACGTGCTCCGCGGGCGTCGGCGGCAGGGTGAAGCGCCCGACCGAGCGGTCCCGTGCGCGGCGGGGCCGTCTTCGCACGAGCCTCGCGTAGACGTCGAGCGTCGCAGTGGCGATCCGGTTCCAGTCGTAGAGGCGGCGGGCGCGCTCGAGGCCCGCGCGCCCGTAGGCTGCGCGCCGCTCCGCGTCGGCGAGGAGCGGCGAGAGGGCCGCGGCGAGCCGCTCGGGGTCACGCGGAGGAACGTGGACCCCGGTCAGCCCGTCGACCACCGTGTCGATCAAGCCTCCGACCGCCGAGGCCACAACCGGGACGCCGCACGCCATCGCCTCGAGCGACACGATGCCAAACGGCTCGTACCACGGCGCGGTGACGAGCGCGTCGCAGGAGCGCAGGAGCGGGGGGAGCTCCTCGCGCTCGAGCCGGCCCCGGAGCTCCACGCGGTCGGCCACGCCGACCTCCTCGGCGAGCGCGCCGAGCCGCCTGGCCTCGGGGTCTGCGTCGAGCTCGGCGCGATTGGGGCCGCCCGCCACGACCAGCTCGACGTCCGGCAGCAGCGCCAGCGCCGAGATCACGTTGCCGATGCCCTTGCGCTCGACGAGGCGACCCACGCAGGCCAGCCGCGCGCGTCCGGGTGTCCGCGGCTCGCTGGGGCCGTCGGGCCGGAAGAGCTCCAGGTCGACGCCGCAGGGGATGACCGTCAGGTCGGCGTTGCTCGCGCCCATGCGGATCAGCTCGAACACCTCGTCGGTGCAGGTCGCGACGATCCTGTCCGCGCGGCGCACGATGTCCTTCTCGATCTCGACGCGGCCGGCCGGGCTCGTGTCCTTGTCGCCCTGGTAGCGGCGCTTCACGACCCCGAGCGCGTGGAAGGTCTGGACCATCGGGATGCCGAGCTCTCGAGCCGCCCGCAGCGACGTGGAGCCCGACATCCAGAAGTGGGCATGGACGACGTCCGGCCGTTCCCGCCGCCACGCCCCGTGAAGGCGCTCCGCGAAGTCGTCCATGTACGGCAGCAGCTCGTCCTTCGAGATCGGCCGCGGCGGGCCCGCGCGGACGTGACAGACCTCGACCCCGGGGGACATCCGCACCCGTTCGGGCCGACGCTCGTCGTCCCGGCGGGTGTAGACGACGACCTGGATGCCGCGGCGGGCGATCGCCCCGGCCAGCGCGGCGACGTGCACGTTCTGGCCGCCGGCGTCGACGCCCCCGAGCGCGGCCAGCGGGCTCGCATGCTCCGACACCATGGCCACCCTCATGCGGTGACCTCCACCTGTGGGGAGACGGCGGCGCTCACGCCGGTCAGCTCGGTGACGAGCGCGTCCCAGTCGGCGAGGAAGCGCTCGAGCGAGTAGCGGCGAAGCGCCGCCCGCCGCGCGGCGAGCCCGAGCTCGCGGGCCTCGGCGGGATCCTCCATGAGCCGCCGGATGCCGGCGCAGAGGGAGTCGACGCTCGTCGAGAGGAGCCCCGCGTCGGGCGGCACGGCCTCGGGCGCCTCCGTGGTGGCAAGCGCCACCACCGGCATGCCGAGGTGCATGGCCTCGATCAGGGTCAGGCCCAGCGAGGTCCAGCGGATCGGGTGCAGGTACAGGCGCCGCCGGGGAAACTCCTCGTGCAGGGTGGCCTGCGGTGGGTCCTCCACCCCTCTGAGCGCGCCGGCCCCGATCCCGAAGAGGTCGAGCGGCGCCACCGCCTCGAAGCGGGCGAGCAGGTCCGTCCCGGTCACCCGGCCGCGGCGAACGGCCTCGTTGATCGCCACGGCACAGCGCTCGAGCTCGCCCGTGTAGCGGTATCCCGGATCGATCACGCCGTGCTCGATCACCCGCGTGGGCGTCGACCCGGCGTCCCAGAACAGGTCGTTGAAGTGGGTGACGTGGACGAGCGTGAGCTCCGGCCGGGCTGCGATCGGATGCCTCATCTCCGCGATGCGCCCCTGTGGGGCGTTGTGCTCGACGTAGATGGCCGGGAGATCGACGCCCGGGCGCCGCCCACCGAGCCAGCGCTCGCACAGCTCGAGCTCCTCCGGCCGCTGCAGGAGCACCGCGTCCACCTCGGCCTCCGCCGCCTCCTCCGGTCCCACCTCCCGCGCGCGCGCCGGCCAGTCCCACGTCAGGGCGCGTCCGCGGCCGTCCGGGCCGCGTCCCGGAAGCACCGGCAGGAGGTACTCGTGGGGCCCCTGGACGAGGGCCGTCGTCCACGAGCCGTGCACGTGCCAGAGGAAGATCCTCACGCCGCCAGCGCCTCCGTTCGAGCGTCACCGGTGTCCAGCAGCCGGTCGACCGCCTCGGCCAGGCTGCCGGCGACCTCCGGGGCGGCCGCGATCTCCTCCCGCCGGGTCCGTGGCGTCGGCACCAGCACCGGCCGGGCGCCGGCGGCCATGGCGGCCTCCACGTCGGCGCCGATGTCGCCGATCACGGCGCAGTGCTCCGGCGCGACCCCGAGCCGCTCGGCCGCACGGAGCACCAGGCCGGGGCCGGGCTTTCGGCAGTCACATCCCGCGTCGGGCGGGTGGGGGCACACGAGCCACGGGCCAAGCGGGCCGAGCAGCTCGTCCACTCGCGCGTTCACCGCGGCAACCTGCCGCTCGTCGATCAGGCCGCGGCCGATGCCGCTCTGGTTCGAGACCACCGCGAGCTTCACGCCGGCGTGGCGCAGGCGCTCGACCGCCCGGCGCGCGCCGGGAACAGGGCGCACGCGCCGCGGGTCGCCGTTGTACGGGACGTCCTCGATCAGCGTCCCGTCGCGGTCCAGGAGTACGGCCAGCGGCCGGGCCGCCGCGCGCTCGGCCCGCGGGGCGCGCGCCGCGTCCGCGAGAAGCCGGCGCCGGCGGGCGTGGCCCAACCCCCATTGGAGCGCCGCCACCGGCGGCATCAGCGCGGAGGTCCACAGCATCAGCGCCACTTCACGCGTGGCGCGGGGCCCGGGCGCGATACGCGCGCACGCCAGCTCCGCCGTCCCCACCGCCCAGAGGCCGAGGCCCACCGCGGCCGGGGTCGGCCTGCGGGCGGCGAGCGCCGCGAGCCCGGACAGCCCCGCGGCGGTCGTCGCGAGATGGCGGCGCAGGCGCCCGCGTGGAGCGCCCGCGCGCTCTCGCCAGCGCGGGCCGTGCAGGGCACGCATGAGCACGTCGTCCACGTTGCCGGCCTGGAGGCGAAGGCTCGTCCAGGGATCGGCGGGCCCCACCGGGTGCAGCACGTGCCGGCGGCCGCGCTCCACCCGGAAGCCCGCGTTCGTGAGTCGCAGCCCGAGGTCGGAGTCCTCGCGGTAGGCGTGTCGGAAGCGCTCGTCGAAGCCGCCCACGGCGGCAAGCGCGCACCGGCGGAAGGCCATGTCGGCTGTCGCCCACCGCGCCCGCTCCAGGCCGGCGACGTTGCGCTCCCAGTCGGTCGGGCGCCGGTGGCGAGGGAGCGGGACGACGATCCGCCCCTGGCTCGCCGCCGCCTCGGGCGGACGCGAGAGGTCGCCGGCGAGGGCGTCCCTCCAGCCGGACGGGGGCACGACGTCGTCGTCGAGGAACGCAACCCACTCGGCGCTCGCCGCGCGCCAGCCGACATTGCGCGCCGCCGCGGGTCCGCGGGCGGGGCCCCGAACCACCTCGACCCCTTCCGGGACGGTGAGGGGTCGCTCGGCATCGGGTCGGTCGTCCACGACCAGCACGCGCTCCGGCAGCGGGCCGTAGCCGGTCCGGAGAGCCCTCAGCAACCGGCCGAGCGATTCCCGCCCCGTGCTCGGGATCACCACGTCGTAGGAGACGCTCACCTCGCGAGCACCTCCTCCCGCGCCGGGTGCGCCGCAGCCTCCGAGCCCGGTCGCCGCACGACGAACGGGCCCATGACAAGCAGGTCGACGGGGGTGGAGCCGAAGCACTCGAGCGCGTCGCGCGGGTCGTCGACCATCGGACGCCCGGCCGTGTTCAGGCTCGTGTTGACCACCACCGGCACGCCGGTTCGGCGCTCGAACGCCCGTAGCATGCGGGCCACGAGCGGCTCATCGGCGGGGTCCACCGTCTGGATCCGTGCCGTCCCGTCGACATGCACCACTGCGGGGATCCGGTCGGCCCAGTCGCCGCGCACCCGGTGAGTGAAGAGCATGTACGGGCTGGGGATCGGGCCGCCATCGAAGATTTCGCTCGCCCGCTCGAGCAGCACCATCGGCGCCACCGGACGGAACTGCTCGCGCCCCTTCACATCGTTCAACCGCTCGAGGTTGCCGGCGTCGCGTGGGTCGGCCAGCAGGCTCCGGTGGCCGAGCGCCCTGGGGCCGTACTCCGCGCGCCCCTCGAACCACGCGACGACGCCGTTGCGTGCGATCGTCTCGGCCGCCTCCTCTGCGACGTCGTCGGGACGCTCCCAGAGGATCCCGGCACGATCGAGCCAGGCGGCCAGCTCGTCGTCCGACCA
Organism: Thermoleophilaceae bacterium; assembly: GCA_014534235.1. GTDB lineage: Bacteria > Actinomycetota > Thermoleophilia > Solirubrobacterales > Thermoleophilaceae > JACVRW01. The sequence goes on from JACVRW010000083.1 coordinate 12,903, forward strand.
GCCGCGTCCGAGCGCCGCGCCGGGCATCGGCTCGACGTTGTCGCCGAGCTCGCGGGCCACGTAGAGCGCGCCGCCGAGGGCCGTGCCGGCGTCACCGGCCGCGGGCTGGACCCAGATGTCGTCGAACGGCCCCTCGCGCCAGAGGCGGGAGTTCGCCACGCAGTTGAGCGCCACCCCCCCCGCCATCGCCAGCGCCCGCTCGCCGGTGCACGCGTGGAGCCAGCCAGCAAGCTCCAGAAGGACCTCCTCGAGTCGACGCTGGACGCTCGCGGCCAGGTCGGCGTGCTCGGCGGTCCATTCGCCGCCTGGCCGGACGCCCGGGGCGAATCGCTCCCAGGGGAGCGGCTCGGCTCGGAAGCCGCCGTCGCCGCTTGTCTTGACCGCCTCGCGGAGCTCGTCGAGGAAGGCGGGGCGCCCATAGGAGGCGAGCGCCATCACCTTGTACTCGTCCGAGGCGCGTGTGAAGGC
>JACVRW010000049.1 GCA_014534235.1 Thermoleophilaceae bacterium
CTCGTCGATCATCAGGACCGGGTTGTTCGACCCGGCGTCCCGCAGCGCGCGGATGATCGTTCCCGGCATCGCGCCGATGTACGTGCGGCGGTGGCCGCGGATCTCCGACTCGTCGCGCACTCCGCCCACCGAGATGCGCTCGAATCTGCGGCCCATCGCCTCGGCGATCGACCTGCCCAGCGATGTCTTGCCGACGCCGGGCGGCCCGACGAAGCAGAGGATCGAGCTGCGGGCGTCCGGCTTCAGCTTGCGCACGGCGAGGAACTCGAGGATGCGGCCCTTGACCTTGTCGATGTCGTAGTGGTCGCGGTCGAGCGTCTCGCGGGCGTGTTTTAGGTCGAGGTTGTCCTCGGTTGAGTGCGACCATGGCAGCGACCCGAGCCACTCGAGGTAGGTGCGGATAACGCCGTGCTCGGCGGCCTGGGGCGGTAGCCGCTCGAAGCGCTGGAGCTCGCGCTCCGCCTGCTTGAGGGCCTGCTCCGGAAGGTCCGCCTCCTCGATCCGCCGTCTGAGCTCCTGTGACTCCGCCTGGGCCTCGTCGACCTCGCCGAGCTCCTCCTGGATCGCCTTCAGCTGCTGGCGCAGGAAGTACTCGCGTTGACCCTTGTCCATCTCGGATTGGACCTGCGTCTGGATCCGCGTGCCGATCTCGGCGAGCTCCTGCTCGCGGGCCAGGATCTCCGACAGCCGGCGGAGGCGGCGCGCGACGTTGACCTCCTCGAGCAGCTGCTGCTTCTCCTCGGTGCTTATCCGCAGCGCTCCCGCAATCATGTGCGCCAGCTCGGAGGGGTCGCCCAGGTTCGCCACGGCGACTTGGAGTTCCTCGGGCAGGTAGGGGACCTGCTCGATGATCCGCGAGAAGGTGGTCCGGACGTTGCGACTCAGCGCCTCGAGCTCCGGCGAGGGCTGCAGCTCGTCGAGCGCCTCCTCGATCCGGGCGACCAGGTACGGATCGGTGGCGGTAAACCCGACGATCCGCACGCGCTGGGCGCCATGGACGAGGATCCGCAGCGTGCCGTCCGGCACCTTCAGCATGCGGGCCACCACGCCGGCCACACCGACCCTGTAGAGGTCCTCGGGCCCGGGGTTCTCGTTCTGTGGATCCCGGCTCGCCACCATCGCGAGCATCCGGTTGCCGGCGAGCACGTCGTTCACGAGCTTGATCGAGCGCTCCTGACCGATCACGAGTGGCGTGAGCGTCTCGGGGAACGCGACGCTCTCGCGCAGCGGCAGGATCGGCAAGGCCTCCGGCAGCGTCGTCCGGACCGTGGGCTCGGCCGGCTCGCCGCTCGCCGATGGGATTTGAATGCTCATGCCGGCCGGCCGCTCAGCGCGACCGCGATTCGGAGCCGCTCTCCTCGATCGGGACCTGGCGGGGGCCCTCGTCACGCTGCGCAAGCGGGATCTCGACCTCGAGGATCCCGTCCTCATATGAGGCGCGCGCGGCGTCCGCCACGACGTCGGCACCGAGCTCCACGAGCCGCTGGAACGGCCCGTGCTCTATCTCGATCTGCTGGTAGACGCGACCGGCGGCCTCGGCCGGCCAGCGCTCGCCGGCGATCAGCAGGCGGCGGCCACGGATCTCGAGGGCGACGTCCTGAATGTCCACGCCGGCAAGGTCCGCATTGACGACCGCCCGAGGTGGATCGTCCGTGTAGTAGACGTCGACCGAGGGAGAGAACCCACGCCCGCGCAGCCCCGTCTGGCGCTCGAAGACGTCCCCGAAGAGCGCGTCGATCTCGCGCCGCATCCGCTCGAAGTTCGCGAAGAGGTCGCGCTCTCGGGCCATCGCGCCCGAGGATACCCCGGGCGGGAATAGCGGGCCGGGTCCGGACGTCGTCGATGCTAGGAGGAGCGGCGCGATGACCCGAGCGGACATGTTCGAGCTAAGCGTGCTTACGGCGCTCGCCGACGGCTCGCTTCCCTCCGGGCGTCGCCGCCCGATCGAGGAGCGGCTCGCAAGCGGGCCCCCGAGCTCCGGGCCACAGGGAGGCGGCGCAGGCCCTCGACAGGCGTGAGGGGACGATCATGAGTCGCCTGCATCGCCGCCGCTCGCAGGTGGCCGAGGCGCTCGGCTACACCTCGTAGACGTCGCCCTCGCGCGCCACCTCGACCGGCCCCTCGAAGTTCCTGGCCGCCTCCGTGCGCGCCCACTCCGCGTCTAGCTCGTCGGAGATGTGGACGAGCACGAGCCGCTTCGCACCGGCGGAGCGGGCGTGCTCCCCGGCCTCCCCGGGCGTGAGGTGCCCGCGCTTGCCGGTGCGCTCGGGGCGCGGGAGCGTGGCCTCCACGAGCATCAGTTCCGCTCCGGTGGCGAAGTCGTTGAGGGCGTCGGTCGGGCTCGAGTCGGCGCCGTAGACGATCCGTCCCCCGCCGTGCTTCGAGCCGATGCACATCGCGTAGGTCTCGGTGAAGTGAGGGACGGGCCGGAACCTGACCCGCACCGGCCCGATTGCGACCTCGCTCGAGTCGTTGTACTCGCGGAGGTGGAACGCCTTCTCGACGAGCTCCTCGTCGCCCCACGCGCCGACGACCCGCCGCAACGTCGCTCGCCCTCCGCGCGGAACGTGGAGCTCCGGACGAGCGGGATTGTCGGTTCCGGGCCAGCGGTCGACCGGCACGGGTTGCTGGCGCGGCGCGTAGGTCAGCGCGTACGAGTAGGGGACGAGATCGAGGAAGTGATCCGCGTGCAGGTGCGAGATCACCACCGCGTCCACGTCGATGTAGTCGATCCGCTGGCGGAGCTTGGCGAAGACGCCGTTGCCGCAGTCCACGAGCACCGCGGTCCCGCCGTCCTCGACGAGGTAACCCGAGCACGCGCCCCCGGCGTCCTGCCAGGAGGGCGACTTGCCGAGGACCGTGAGCCGCATGAAGCGACTCTAGTGGTCGCCACCGAAATTCGGGCCGCTCGCGGATCGCCGCCTTCGCCCGCGCACCCTATCCTGGGGCCATGAGGATCATCGTGCTCGGCGCCGGGCACGTGGGCGGCACGCTCGTGGACGCGCTGCACGAGGAGCACGACCTGACGGTGATCGACACGGAGGGCGAGCGCTGCGCCGGTCTGGCCGACCGCTACGACGTCAGGACGGTCCAGGGGGACGCCACGATTCGCAAGATCCTGCGCAAGGCCGGCGCCGAGGAGGCCGATCTCCTGCTGGCCGCGAGCTCTCGGGAGGAGGCGAACCTCGTCTGCGCGATGCTCTTCAAGCGCCTCGCGAACGGGAAGGCCGTCATGCGCACCACGAGCACCGAGCTGCTGGATGCCTGGCGCCAGGGCGAGGTCGACATCGACTTCATGATCTCGCCCGAGCTCGAGACGGCCAACGCGATCGCCGGCATCGTCGGCCTGCCCGCGGCGCGGCATACCGACACCTTCGCGGAGGGAAGGGTGCAGATCGTCGAGTTCGACGTGCCGCCCGCGGCCTCGTACGACGCGCTCATCGGCCGCCCGCTCCGGGTCGCGGACGTCCCGGCGGACTCGAAGCTCGCCGGCTTGATCCGCGACGGCCGCATGATCCTCCCGCACGGAGACGACGTCATACGCCCCGGTGACCGGATCGTCGTGATCGCTTCGCCAGAGTCGGCGCGGCGGTGGAGCCGGATTCTCGCGCACGGCGACCAAACCATCGAAGACATCGTCATCTTCGGCGGCGGCCGGATGGGCTCGACCATCGCCAGGGTCCTCCTCGACCGCCACCTCCGCGTGCGGATCGTCGAGGCCCGGGCCGACCGGGCGCACGACGTCGCCGAGGAGCTCCCGGACGCGCGTGTGTTCCACGCCGACGCCTTCGACGCCGGCTTTCTCGAGCGCCAGAGAATCGGCGGCGCCGCCGCCGTCTTCGCGATGAACGACGACGCGAAGAACCTCTACGGCGCGGTGCTGACGAAGCTGCACGGCGTCGGCCTCACGATCACGCTCGCTCACGACCCGGTGTCGATGGAGGTGTACGAGCGCGGTGGCGTGGACGTCGGGATCAACCCGCGTGAGGTGACCGCCGAGGAGATGGTGCGCTTCGCGCACGATCCACGCATCCAGCAGATCACGATGCTCGAGGGCCACCGCTTCGAGATCATGGACATCACGGTCCGGGCGGAGTCCGAGGTCGCGGGCAGGCCGTTCAAGGAGCTGCCCGCCACGCAGTCGCTGATCGGCGCCGTGATCCGCGATGGGAGCGTGCTGTTCCCGCACGGCTCGGACGTCCTGCGGCCAGGCGATCGGGTGATCGTCTTCGTCGAGTCCGCCAAGGCGTCGGCCATCGAGCGGGCCCTCTGAGGTCGCGCGCCGGTTAGGCCGTATAGCTACTCGGCGGCGGAAAAGCGTACGCCGCGGTCGTGCGCTCCGTGCGGAACACGAACGCGAGCTGGCGCTCCGGGGCGAGTCCACGCTCGGCGGGACGAAACGTGGTGCAGGGCTTCCCGAGGTTCAGGGCACAGAGCCCCCTCTGGTGGAAGAAGCAGTCCTCGCAGCTGACGGGCTTCGACTTCGACACGACCACGATCCTGCACCAACCGCTCCCCCGCTTCCAGGCCGGTTCTCGCAAATCGCTCGTTTTTCCTTTTGCCGGAGTTTGCAGGGTCTCGGGACCGGGGCCCGCTCGTAGCGGGTTTTCGAGGGGGCGAACTTTCCGCCCACGGTGGTTCGGGGCCCTGCATCGGGAAGGATGTCGCCCCATGGAGCTCGTCACCGGAGCCACCGGGTACGTCGGCAGCCGCCTCTTGCGGCGCCTCGTCGACGAGGGCCGGCCGGTCCGCGCGCTGGCGCGGGCGCCCGAGCGGGTCGATCGACTGCCCGGGGTGGAGGCGGTGCGCGGCGACGTGGTGAACGGGGCCGGCGTGGCCGCCGCGCTCGAAGGCTGCCGAAGCGCCTACTACCTCGTGCACTCGATGGAGGCCGCCGGGCCCGACGCCGCCGCGGACGACGCCTTCCCGAGCCGGCACCCCTTCTCCGGCCGCGACCGGCGGGCCGCCGAGGTCTTCGGTTCCGCGGCCGCCGCGGCCGGCGTCGAGCGCATCGTCTACCTCGGCGGGATCGCCCCCACCGGCGACCCGTCCGCCCACCTCGGCTCGCGCCTGGAGGTGGAGCGGATCCTGCTCGAGGCCGTGCCCGGATCGACCGCGCTCCGTGCCTCGATCGTGGTTGGCGCGGGCTCGCCCTCATTCCGCCTGCTGGTCCGGCTGGTGGAGCGCCTGCGGGTTCTGCCGCTGCCGCGCTGGCGCTCGAACCGGACGCAGCCCATCGACGAGCGTGACGTCGTGGAGTTCCTCGCTCGGACCCCGGAGGTGCCGGCGGCCGCCGGACGATCGCTCGACGTATGCGGGCCAGACGTGATGACCTACGGGGAGATGATCCGGAGGATCGCCGACCTGATGGGGGTGGGGCGCGTCCCGCTCGAGCTCTCGCTGTCGCTGACGCCGCCGGCGAGCGCGGTGGCGGCCGCGCTGAGCGGTCAGCCCGTCGAGCTGGTGCGGCCGCTGATGGAGAGCCTCGAGTCGGAGATCCTTCCGCGCGACGCCGACGAGGCGCCGCGCCTGTACGGCATCCGGCCTCGCAGGTTCGATCGGGCCGTGGAGCACGCGCTCCGCGAGTGGGAGTCGCTCGAGCCGCTCAGTGCACGATGAGGGTCGAGCGCACGGTCGACATCGCCGCGCCGCCCGAGCGCGTGTACGAGGTCATCATGGATCCATCCCGGCTGGACGAGTGGGTGACGATTCACCATCACACCGAGGGCGCCCCGCCCGACCGCCTCGAGCGGGGATCGAAGCTCACGCAGTGCCTGAAGCTCGCCGGGCGCAAGTTCAAGGTCCGCTGGACGGTCATTGAGAACGATCCCTGCAGGCTGGTCGTATGGGAGGGGCGGGGACCGGTTGCATCCCATGCTCGCGTGGAATACCGGTTCTCGCCGAATGGGGACGCAACCTCTTTCAGTTACACGAACGAGTACGACTTGCCCGGGGGAGTGCTCGGGCGGCTCGCGGGTCGCACGGTGTCGCGGGTCGCGGGCCGGGAGTTGAACAGCTCCTTGCAGCGCCTGAAGTTACTAGTAGAGTAACGGTTAATGGCTGATTTCCTCGATGAGAAGCGCAAGGAGATAGACGCCCGGATGCGCGAGCTCCGGCCGGCGGTCGAGGAGTACCAGCGGCTGGAGAAGGCCGCCGCCGCCCTGGCCGATGTGGGCGGAGCGAGCGCCCCGGCTACGCGCCGCCGCGCGGGGCCGAGCCGCGGTCGCCCGCGCGGAAGCGGAACTCGCGCGAAGCAGGCTCTCGAGCTCGTTCGTGCCCGGCCCGGCATCACCATCGCCCAGATGGCCGAGGCGATGGACATCAAGGCCAACTACCTATATCGGGTTATGCCGGCGCTCGAAGCCGACGGTCAGGTGCAGAGGCGCGACGGCGGCTGGCACCCGGCGTAGTCGCTACACCAACCCGAGCTCGCTCACCGCGTCCCGCTCCTCCTTCAGCTCGTCGACGCTCCGGTCGATCTTCGCCCGCGCGAAGTCATCGACCTCGAGCCCCTGCTCGATCTCGTAGCTCCCCCCGCTCGGGCGTACGGGGAAGCTCGAGATGAGGCCCTCCTGCACCCCGTAGGAGCCGTCCGATGGAACGGCCATGGACCGGAGGCCGTCGGCGCCGAGCATCCAGTCGCGGACGTGGTCGATGGCGGCGTTGGCGGCGCTGGCCGCCGAGGAGGCGCCGCGGGCCTCGATGATCTCCGCGCCGCGCTTGCCGACCCTGGGGATGTACTCGTTCTCGTACCAGTCCATGTCGACCTTGTCGACGGCGCGCTCGCCGTTCACCTGCGCGTTGAACAGGTCGGGGAACATCGTGGGCGAGTGGTTGCCCCAGACGACGAGGTCCTGGATGTCGGTGACCTCCACCGCGAGCTTTTCGGCCAACTGCGCAACGGCACGGTTCTCATCGAGGCGGGTCATCGCGGTGAAGCGCTCGCGCGGTATGTCGGGCGCGCTGTTCATCGCGATCAGGCAGTTGGTGTTGGCGGGGTTCCCCACCACCAGGACGCGCACGCTATCCGCCGCGACCCGGTTCAGCGCCCTCCCCTGCTCCGTGAAGATTGCCCCGTTGGCCTCGAGCAGATCCGACCGCTCCATCCCCTTGGTGCGCGGCCGCGCGCCGACCAGCAGCGCCAGCTCCACGCCGTCGAAGGCCTGGTCGGGGTCGTCGTAGATGTCGGTCGAGGCGAGCAGCGGGAAGGCGCAGTCCATGAGCTCGAGCGCCGTGCCCTCGGCGGCCCTCACCGCGTCGGGGATCTCGAGCATCCGCAGCTCGATCCGCTCGTCCGGGCCGAGCATCTGGCCGCTTGCGAGGCGAAACAAGAGCGCGTAACCGATTTGGCCCGCCGCTCCGGTGACTGTGACCTTCATCTCATCTCCTCGATCACCGCATCCGCGAACTCACTCGTACCCACGGCCGAAGGATCGTCACGCGTGGGCTTCAGGTCGTAGGTCACCTTCTCCCCCCTGCGTATCACCTCGGCGATCGCCGCTTCCATCCGATCCGCGGCGTCGGTTTCGTCCAGCTGACGCAGCATCAGCACACCCGACAGCATGAGCGCCGTGGGGTTTACCTTGTTCTGGCCCTTGTACTTCGGGGCCGAGCCGTGGGTGGCCTCGAAGATCGCCCCGGTGGTGCCGATGTTCCCCCCTGGCGCGAGCCCGAGCCCCCCGATCATCCCCGCGCCGAGGTCCGACACGATGTCGCCGTAGAGGTTCGGCAGGACGATCACGTCGTACTCCTCCGGCCGCGACACGATCTGGTTGCAGAGGTTGTCGATGATCCGGTCCTCGAACTCGATCTCCGGGTGCCGCTCGGCCACTCGCCGCGCCACCTCGAGGAACAGGCCGTCCGAGAACTTCATGATGTTGGCCTTGTGGGCCGCGGTGACCTTCCGCCGCCCGTTGTCCTTCGCGTAGGTGAACGCGGCCTCGACGATGCGCTCCGAGCCGTACTCCGAGATCGGCTTGATCGAGATCCCGGACCCGTCACGAGTCGACGCGCCGAGCTCATCCGCCAGGAACGCGCGCAGCCGCTCGACGTCCGCTGAGCCCCGCTCGAACTCGATCCCCGCGTACAGGTCTTCGGTGTTCTCGCGGACGATCACGATGTCCGTCTCCGGAAAGCGGGTTCGCACACCCTCGTAGGCCTTGCACGGCCGGATGCACGCGTAGAGGTCGAACTCCTGGCGCAGGGCGACGTTGATCGAGCGGTGCCCCGAGGCGACCGGCGTGGTGGTCGGTCCCTTGATGGCCACGCCGCGCGCGCGGATCGACTCGAGCGTGCGCTCCGGAAGCGGATTGCCCTCCGCCTCGTAGACGTCGATGCCGGCGTCCTGGAAGTCCCAGTCGAACTCGACCCCGGTGGCCTCGAGCACGCGCCTCGTCGCCTCCGCGATCTCGGGCCCGGTGCCGTCGCCCGGGATGAAGGTGACTCGATGGGTCAAGTGCGTCCTTTCCGTCTCGGTTGGCGCCGCATTCTTCCAAGGTGCTTGCGGGCCGGCCGAACGCCTGCCCGGCGCATCCGTCTCCGATGTCAATCTGATGTCACCCTGCGACACCAAGTCGACGCGGTCGCGCTGACACGCGAGCGCAGCGGACCACCAACCGAGACGACGCACCGGTGTGCCGAACGCTCGGCGACCTGCAACCATCAGGGGGGGACGATGTTCGGTGGCGGCTCTCTTCAACTAGCCCGGATCTTCGGGATCAGGATCGGCGTCGACTGGAGCTGGTTCATCGTGCTGTTCCTGCTCATCTGGCAGCTGTCGGGCTACTACGAAAGCGTCGCCCCGGCCTCGAACGCCTTCGTCCTGGCCACGGTCAGCGCGTTCGCCTTCTTCCTCTCGATACTGCTCCACGAGCTCGGCCATGCGGTGGTCGCGATCCGCAACGGGATCCCGATCTTGGGCATCGACCTCTGGCTCTTCGGCGGCGTGGCGAAGCTCGGGCGCGACAGCGACTCCCCGGGCGTCGAGTTCAGGGTGGCGATCGCCGGACCGCTCGTCACGCTCGCGATCGTGCTCGTCTGCTTCGCGCTGGGAATGGCGATCTCGAACGCCGATCAGGTGCTCGAGAGCTCGCGCTTCGACGAGGGCGGCGTGCGGGGAGCGACCACGGCGGTGCTCGGCTACCTGGCGTCGATCAACCTGATCGTGCTCCTGTTCAATCTGATCCCCGGCTTCCCACTCGATGGCGGCCGGATCGCCCGCGCCATCGTCTGGTGGCGCACCGGAGACCGCAACCGCTCGACCCGGCTCGCCGCGCGGCTGGGGCGCTGGGTGGGTTGGACGTTGGTCGGCTTGGGCCTCCTGATGCTGCTCACCGCTTCCACGGGCGGCGGAATCTGGCTCGCGTTCATCGGTTTCTTCCTGGCCCAGGCGGCGAGCTCGGCGGAGGCGGAGGCGACCTTCGCCGGCCGCATCGAGCACCTGCGCGTGTCCGACGTGATGGACGCCGAGCCGGTGGCCATCCCGGCGACGCTTACGCTCGAGCGGGCCGAGGACGAGTTCTTCCTGCGCTACGGCTGGAGCTGGTTCCCGGTTGTGGACGCCGGCGGGCATCTTGTCGGGGTCGTCTCGCACGAGGCGGTGCGCGGGGTGCCGGAGCACGTGCGCCCGGGGCGTCCCGTGGCGTCCGTGATGGCGCGCGACGACGGTGACGGCAGCGGGCTCCGGGTGGGGCTCGAAGAGCCGCTCGAGACCCTACTCGGCCGGGAGGGCCTCGCCCGGCTGGGCGCGATCATGGCCGTGGACCGCGAGGGGGTGCTGCGAGGGATCGTCACCGTGGACGCTGTGCGCCGGGCCCTGCGCGGCACCGTCCCGGTCTGACGGCGGCGTACATTCCATAGAATCGCCGTCCCCCGAAGATGCCCCACCACGACGTCCTCGTCATAGGAGCCGGCCTTGCCGGCCAGCGCGCCGCCCTCGCCGCCGCCGAAGAGGGGGCGTCGGTGGGGATCATCTCGAAGGTCCATCCGGTCCGGTCTCACTCGAACGCCGCCCAGGGCGGCATCAACGCCGCGCTCAACCCGGAGGACTCGTGGGAGTCGCACGCCTTCGACACGGTCAAGGGCTCCGACTACCTGGGCGACCAGGACGCCATCGAAATCATGTGCCGCGAGGCGCCGGACGAGCTTCTCGATCTCGAGCACAAGGGAGTGACGTTCCACCGCAACGCGCACGGCCGGCTCGGCACTCGGGCGTTCGGCGGCGCGTCGGCGGCCCGCACGTACTACGTGGCCGACATCACCGGCCAGGCGATCCTCCACGTGCTCTACGAGCAGCTCATGAAGAACAACGAGGCCTACCGCTACGAGGAGTGGTTTACCACCGGGCTCGTGCTCGACGACGACGGCCGCATCGCCGGCGCCCTCACGCGCAACATCCGTGACGGCTCGATGGAGCTGTTCGCCGCCAAGGCGGTGATCCTCGCGACCGGCGGCAACGGGCAGATCTACAACCCCACCACGAATGCCCTGATCTGCACCGGGGACGGGATCGCCATGGCCTACCGCATCGGCGCCCCGCTCATGGACATGGAGATGATCCAGTACCACCCGACCACCCTGGCCGGGCTAGGACTGCTCATCACCGAGGGCGCGCGCGGTGAGGGCGCCCAGCTATACAACGCTCAGGGGGAGCGCTTCATGGAGAAGTACGCCCCCAACAAGATGGAGCTCGCCTCCCGCGACGTCGTCTCGCGCGCCGAGCAGACCGAAATCGACGAAGGCCGCGGCTTTCCCGACGGCACGGTCGCCCTGGACATCACCGTCGTGCCACGGAAGCGCATCCACGAGGCGCTCCGCGAGATAGTGAACGTCGGCCGGGACTTCGCGGGGGTGGACATCACCCGGGAGCCGATCCACGTAAAGCCGGGCAACCACTACGTCATGGGCGGCGTGAGAACCGACGTCAACGGCGAGACCCCGATCACCGGGCTGTACGCGGCCGGCGAGTGCGCGTGCGTGTCGGTGCACGGAGGCAACCGCCTCGGCGCCAACTCGCTGCTCGACACGCTCGTCTTCGGCCGCCGTGCGGGCCAGCACGCCGCGCATGCCGTGCGGGCCGTCCCGCTGCCGGAGCCCTCGCGTGCCGCGCTCGAGGACGAGGAGCGGTTGATCGGCGCGGTGGTCACGCGCGGCAGCAGCAGCCGCCGGGTGTCCGAGCTCAAGGCCGAGCTCGGGGAGACCATGGACAAGTATGTGGCGGTCTTTCGCGACGAGGCAGGCCTGCGCACAGCGCTCGAGGTGATCTACCGCCTCAAGGAGGAGGCCGCCGACGTCGCGATCGACGACAAGGGCACGGTCTTCAACCAGGACGTGCTCGGAGCGCTCGAGCTCGAGTTCATGCTCGACAACGCCGAGTGCACGGTCGTGTCCGCGATCGAGCGCAAGGAGAGCCGCGGCGCCCAGTACCGCACGGACTTTCCGGAGCGAAACGACGAGGACTGGCTGAAGCACATCAACGTCTCCCAGAACGGGGCGGACCCGGAGATCAGCTACACGGAGGTCACGCTCACGCAGTGGCAGCCGGAGGAGCGCCGCTATTGAGATGCCCGACTACGAGCTGAGAATCAGACGCTTCGACCCCGAGTCGGGCGAGGCCGCCTACTGGGCGGACTACACCGCCGAGCTGCCGCCCGAGCGCTCGGTCCTCGACGGCATACTTCAGGTGAAGGATCGCGAGGATGCGTCGATCGGCATCCGGTGCTCCTGCCGCGCGGCCATCTGCGGCTCGTGCGGCGTGCGGATCAACGGCCGCTCCCGGCTCGCCTGCAACACCAAGATCGGCGACGCCGCGGCCGAGGCCGGGGATGGCGAGATCACCGTCGAGCCGATGGGCAACATGCCCGTGATCAAGGACCTCATCGTGGACATGGAGGCGGTGCACTGGAAGAAGGTCCAGCGCATCGTGCCGTGGCTCGTGCCTGCCGAGGAGCCGCCCGAGGGCCAGGAGTACATCGTGCCGCCGGAGGCGATGCTGGACGTCACCCAGGCGATGGCATGCATACATTGCGGCGTCTGCGTGTCGGCCTGCCTCTCGATGGAGGTCGACCCAGACTTCATCGGCCCGGCCGCGCTGGCGAAGGCCTACCGGTTCGTCGGCGACCCGCGGGACGGCGAGCACGAGGCGCGGCTTGCCGACCTCGCCGAGGACCCGCACGGCATCTACGACTGCACCCACTGCTTCGCGTGCGTGGAGGTCTGCCCGAAGGACGTCGCGCCGATGGACCAGATCATGCGCCTGCGGCGGCGCGCCACCGAGGACTTCGACATCAAGGACTCGAACAACGGGTACGGCCACGAGCACGGCTTCGTGAACCTGATCGAGAAGTACGGCACGCTCTTCGAGGCGCAGCTCCTGCCGCGTTCGTTCGGTGACGGCTCGCTGGTCAAGGGCCAGCTTCGGCCGTCCGGCGCCAAGCAATTGACGAGGGAGTTGCCCACGGCGATGCGGGGCATGCGCTCCGGCAAGGTCAGTCCCAGGAAGGCCCTCATGCACCCCAAGCTTCCGGACCAGAAGCAGGTGCGCCGGATCTTCAAGGAGATCGAGTCCAAGGGCGAGAGGCTCGAGTTGAACCTCTACATCGTCGGCGACCAGGGCGAGGAGGAAGAGGGTGTGATGGCCGAGGGAGGCCTGGAGGCGTGAAGGTCGCGTACTGGCCCGGCTGCGTGTCGCGCGGGTTCACGCCTGAGCTGCACGGCTCGATGGCGAAGGTCGCGCCGCTACTCGACCTCGAGCTGGTTGAGCTCGACCGCGCCAACTGCTGCGGCGCCGGCGTGATCGCCGAGCACAACCAGGAGCTCGTCGACACCCTCAACGCCCGGACGTTCGCGATGGCGCAGGCGGTTCAGGGCGCGGCGGGCATGATGAACATCTGCTCGACCTGCCAGGGGGCCCAGTCGGAGTGCCAGGAGCGCCTCGACGCGAGCGGTTCGTACCGCGCGGAGGTGAACTCCCATCTCGCGCCAGAGGGGCTCTCGTACGAAGCCGGCGACGGCTGGTGGAACAAGAACTTCCTCTGGCTCCTCGTCGAGGACATAGGGCTCGACGCCGTGCGCGAACGCGTGCGCCGGCCCCTCTCGGGCCTCCGGATCGCCCCCTTCTACGGCTGCTACATAGTCCGGCCGTCGAGGCGGCTCGGGTTCGACGAGTACCCCGAGCGCGACATGTACCTCGACATGCTGATCGAGGCGCTCGGGGCGGAGCCCGTGGTGTACGCCGGCGCGCGCAAGTGCTGCGGCTTTCCGGTCATCACGATGAACCGTACGACCTCGTTGCGCCAGGCGGGCCGTCACCTGGCAGACGCGATCGACGCGGACGCCGATTGCGTCGTGACCCCGTGCCCACTCTGCCACCTGAACCTCGACATGCAACAGCCGGCCGCGTCAAGGTACGTCGAGCGCGACCTCGGTATCCCCGTGCTGCACCTGCCCCAGATGGTCGGCCTCGCCCTGGGGCTCGAGCCCAAGGAGCTCGGGATGGGGAAGCACGTCGTCTCCACGCGCGAACTGCAGCGCAAGGTCGCACAGCTGGCCGCCGCGGCCTGAGCGAAGTTTGGCCCCGAGCGGCGGCGCCCGGCGGGCGCCTCGCGGTGAACGGCTGGGCCCCGGCGGGCGCCTCGCGGCGCCCGCCGGGTGGCCGTGCGTCCCCTAGCGCCCGCCGGCCCGGCGGTTGCCGGCCCTACCCAGCACCGCCTCGCAGCGCCTCACGCGGTCCCTGCGGTCCGCAGCCACGGCGTCGCGGCCGGGGCCACAGTCGACACGGTCGCGCCTGCCGTCGGCGGCGTTGATCCGGTCGTTCCCGGTGCCGCCGAAGGCGCGGTCGCGACCGCCGGTGGCATCGACGCGGTCGTTACCACCGTCTCCATAGAGGCCGTCCCTGCCGCCGTCGCCGGAGAGCCGGTCGCGGCCTTGCCCACCGCGGACGCGATCGGCGCCGCCGTCGCCGGAGAGGCGGTCGCGACCCCGCTGGCCGCGGACGCGATCGGCGCCGCCGTCGCCGCCCGCGACGTCGTTGCCCGAGCCGCCGTCGACCTGGTCCTCGCCGGCCCCACCGAACACCCGGTCACGGCCGGCTTCGCCGTCAAGGCAGTCGTCACCGCCACGGCCGAACATGCGGTCGTCGCCGTCCCGTCCGAGGATCAGGTCGCCCGCCGCCGTCCCGTCCAGCAGCTCGCCGTTGGGCGTGCCCACGATCGGGTTGGCGCAGGCGCCGTCGCCGTCCGGCGCGGGACGCCCGACGGTGATCGCCGCGGTCGCCGGTTCGCTCTGCGCCGCACCATCGCTGGCGCGGAACGTGAACGAGTCGGTGCCCCGGAAGCCGGGGTTCGGCGTGTACGTCACGGTGCCCCGGCCCTGATTGATCGGGGCAAGCGTGCCGTTGGCCGGCTGGGACGCGATCGACAGCGTCAGCGGGTTGTTGTTCTCGTCGGTGCAGGTGAGCGGCACCTCCACGGGCGTGCCGGGCCTGGTCGAGACCGCCACGTCCTCGCATTCGGGCGGCACCGCCGCACCGGGACCGGTGTAGCGGAAGATGTAGAGCCCGAAGTCGCGGTCGGACGCCGCGACGAGGCGCTCACCCTGAGGCGTCGTGAATACCTCGACGCCCCAGAAGTTGTTGCCGCCCCGGTCGATGAACTTGCCGACCTGCTCGAGGCCCTCGGGGCCGAACGAGACGACCCGGAAGCCACCCGAGTAGTACGACGAGTACGCGAGCCGCTCCGTCGGATCGGTGGCGAACTCGTGGATCGAGAGATCACCGAACTCGAACGCGAACCGCGGGTCGAGCGCCTCCTCGATCGCGAATGAATCGATCCGCCGGAGCTTGCCCTCGCCGTTCTCGTACAGGTGGGCGTAGCCCCATCCGTCGAACACCGAAGTCGCCTCGACGCGCTCGCCGAGCGTCCCAAGGGCGGGCGCATCGCCCGGCGGCACCGGCAGCTCGTGCTGCGGCTCGGATCCGAATATCCGGTGGAACGCCGCGTGCGTCGTGCACATCGTGACGATGACCGCGCCGGGCGGGAACCCGCCGGAGCCGCAGAACGGCTCGTCGGTGTCGGCGCTGCCCGTGTGCCGGTTGACCAGCAGAACGGCGTCGTAGCCGGCCTCGATCGCGTTGGCCGCCTTCTCGCCCGGGAAGCACGCCTCCTCCGGCGCGGAGGGATCCTGGAGCGGCCCGCGCTGCAGCACGACGATCGCCTCCTGGTCGCGCGGCATCTGGTCAGGCGGCGGGAAGAACTGGCTCCGCGGCGGTATCGGGGCCGACGCGTCGCAGCCGTAGCCGCCGTAGACGGTCGGGCCATTGAGCGTCAGATCCGGCAGTGCGGCCGGCGAGGCCCCGTCAGGGACGACCGCCGACGGGTACACGCCGGCGAACGCGCCGGTCGTGATGCGGAACTCACCGGCCCGGTAGGGCGCGAAGTCCTCGTCCGCGGCCAGCAGGAAGGCGTTGTCGGCGCTGAACTCGACCTGGTGGGCGTTGCCCTCGGGTGGCGTCAGACCGGTCAGCGGGTCCTGGCCGTCGTAGGTCGTGTCGCCGATGTAGACGGGGTTGGCGGGGTCGCTGACGTCGAGCTTCACGTACCCGGCATCCCAGTACGACAGCAGCATGATCGGCCGGCCGCCGATCGTCTTGATGACGTCGTCATGGTTCAGGACCAGGTTGCCGAGGGCGAGATTGTCCTCGATTTGCGGGAACTGCTGAAGCAGGTCGAACTCCGCCACCGCCTGCGGTGCCCGCGGGTTGGTGATCTCGAAGATGTCGACGTCGTGGGTCTCGAAGTTGTCGACGCCCACGATGTACGCCCTGCCCCCGTGCTCCCACATGCGGATGTTGTGGTAGTGGTTGGCGGTCTCGGTGCTCCCCGTCAACGTT
The DNA here is from genome assembly GCA_014534235.1 of Thermoleophilaceae bacterium. GTDB lineage: Bacteria > Actinomycetota > Thermoleophilia > Solirubrobacterales > Thermoleophilaceae > JACVRW01. The sequence continues at coordinate 15,887 of JACVRW010000049.1, forward strand.
CCCTCGTTCGGCTCGGCGTCGCCGAACCCCTGGATGAGGATCTGCGGGTTGCGCGGGTCGGTGACGTCGTAGAGGTCGAAGCCGCCGGCGTCGTCCTCCTCGCAGCCCTCGTTGTTCACCGCCAGCACGTCACCCTGAAATGCTGGGGTGTTGATCGTGGAGACCTGCGCGCCCTCGCCGTGGTACGAGCCCGGCAGCGCGGGGATGAAGGCGAGCTCGCGCGGATTCGCCGGGTCGCGGATGTCTACGACGTAGACCCCGCCCTTCGTGCAGGTCGGGTCGGCCCACGAGTTCAGGTACGCGTAGCCCTCGTGCACCGTGACGTCGGCGATCTGCTCGGGGACGATCTGGCCGAACTGTTGCGTCGGCTCGAGCTTCCCGACCAGCTCGACGTTCTCGCGGCCCGACGGCAGGTGACCCTCCGGACTGCCGTGCTGCCTCCTGATGTCGGGCGCCGGTGCGAACCCGCTGCCGTCGGCCATGAGCCTGCGCGCCGACGTCGACGAGAACACGTTCCCGTGTCCAGGGATCGCGGCGTCGGCCGCAGCCGATTGCGGCGACGGCTGCTGGCGCTGGGCGGCTAGCGCGGCGCCCGCGGTAAAGGCGAGCAGCAGGAAGGCGCCGGCGACGATCGCGCAGCGCCTGAAGAGCCTGGAAACAGGCACCAGAGACCTCTCTCTCCTGTAGGGCCCGTCGGCCAGCCGCTCCGGGATCCTCCGGTTCCGAACCGTGCCGCGTTCGTTCAGCCGTGCCGGCGGCTATTTGGGGTAATCCAATCACCTTCAAGGGGCGGTGGCAATCCCAGTGGTGCAGTCAGCGGCTCTCGCTGGCCCGCTCGGCGGGTCATCGCCGGGTCGGGTGGCCGGGAGGCGGTCGTCGAGCCGGGCCGCGCCGCCCAACTCCAACCCGGCGGCTCGTCGGCTGCATGCCCGCCGCGCCGTCTGGGTAGGAGCGCACCACCCGACCAAGGAGGCAGCAGGATGGCATCAATGATCGACCGCGTGACCCGCTTCGCTCGCGGCCCGCAGGGGCAGAGCATGATTCGCAAGGCGATGAGTCGATTCAGCGGGGGAACGGCGAAGGGCGGACGCCGCGGCGCCGGCGGCCGCTGGGGCGGAGGCGGCCGCCGAGGCGCGGCGGGCCGCCGGGGCGGAGCGGGCCGCCGCGCGCGTAGGACCCGACGGCCGTAGCCGCAGGCTCCGACCGCGCCCGCATCACCGTGCCCGGGTCGGCGGGCTAAGCCGCCCGCGCCGTTCTCAGTAGGCCGCGTACGCTCAGGAGCTCCGCCACCTGCACCGCGTTCGTCGCGGCGCCCTTCCGCAGGTTGTCGCCCACGATCCACAGGTTCAGGCAGCGCTCGTGGGACGGGTCCGGGCGTATGCGGCCGACCAGGACGTCGTCCCGCCCGGCCGCGTCGATCGCCGTCGGGTAGATCGCGTTCGCCGGGTCGTCGACCACGGTCACCCCGGGCGCGGCGGCGAGCAGCTCTCGACACTCCTGCGGCGACAGCGGCTCTCGCGTCTGCACGTTGGCCGACACCGAGTGCCCGGTGTAGACGGGGACGCGGGCGCAGGTGGCGGACACGCCGACGTCGTCGCGGCCGAGGATCTTCCGGGTCTCCCGCATGCACTTGCGCTCCTCGGTCGTGTAGTCGTCGCCGCCCTTGAAGGTCTCGACCTGCGGGAGCACGTTGAAGGCGATCTGGTGCGGGTAGACTGCCGGCGCCGGCAGCTCCTGCGCCTCGATCACGGCCTGCGTCTGGCGATGGAGCTCCTCGACGGCGCGCTGACCAGTGCCGGACACGGCCTGATAAGTGGACATCACCACACGCTCGATCCCCGCCGCCTCGAGGATCGGACCGAGGGCCATCACCGTTTGCATCGTCGTGCAGTTCGGGTTGGCCACGATGCCCCGGTGTCCCTCGAGCGCGCCCGGGTTTACCTCCGCCACCACGAGCGGAACCTCGTCGTGCATGCGCCACTGGGAGGAGTTGTCGACCACGACGGTCCCTGCGTCGGCGAACCGCGGCGCCCACTCCGCGCTCACCGCGGAGCCGGCGGAGAAGAGGGCGAGGTCAAAGCCCTGAGTCGAGTCCTCGTTCAGAGGCTGGACGGTCAGGTCGAGGTCGCCCCAGTCGATCGTGCGGCCGGCCGAGCGCTCTGACGCGAACGGAACCACCTCATCCGCCGGGAAGCTGCGCTCGCGCATGACGCCGAGCATGGTCGAGCCGACGGCACCGGTGGCGCCCACGACCGCGACCCTCATCGGTCGCGTCCCTTCGGGCTGCGTGACGCCACTAGGCCACCTTCGGGCGGTGGACGCCCGCCACGTCCTCGGGGAGCACCGCGTCCTCGCCGAGACCGAACGCCGTGTGGAGCTCGCGGACCGCCGTCGCCACGTCCTCCTCGCGGACGACGCAGGAGATCTTGATCGGCGAGGTGGAGATCATCTCGATGTTCACGCCGGCTTCTCCGAGGGTCTTGAAAGTCGTATACGCGACGCCGGGATGGCTCTTCATTCCGGCCCCGACCACGGAGACCTTCCCCATCCGCTCGTCGGTCTGGATCTCCCCGAAGCCGAGGTCGTCGGCGATGCCCGAAAGCGACTCGCGCGCGAACTCGACGTCGTCGCGGGGGACGGTAAACGACATGTCGGCCCGGTGGCCGTCGCTCAGGGGCTCGTTCTGGATGATCATGTCGACGTTCACGTTCGCGCCGGCGAGGGCTCCCATGACCGCGGCCGCTATGCCCGGCCTGTCGGGCAGGCCCGTGAGCGTGATCCGCGCCTCCGAGGTGGAATGAGTGACGGCTGTGACAAGCGGTCGTTCCATGGTCTGTTCCTCGTCGAGAACGAAGGTACCGGGTCCATCGTCGAAGCTCGATCGGCAGTGGATCGTCACGCCGTGGTTGCGGGCGTACTCGACCGAGCGCAGCTGGAGGACGCCGGCGCCGCTGGCGGACATCTCGAGCATCTCCTCGAAGGTGACCACCGGCAGCTTGCGGGCTTCGGGGACGATGCGCGGGTCCGCGCTGAAGACGCCGGCGACGTCGGTGTAGATCTCGCAAACCTCCGCTCCCAGCGCGGCGGCGAGCGCCACGGCGGTGGGGTCCGAGCCGCCGCGGCCGAGCGTCGTCACGTCGAGCGAGCTCTGCGAGACGCCCTGGAAGCCGGCCAC
>JACVRW010000156.1 GCA_014534235.1 Thermoleophilaceae bacterium
GCGCGCAACCTGCTGCGCTTTCGCCACAGCATGCTCTCACGCGCACGGCGACGCGCCCGCGAGCTGGGGCAACGAGGGGCGATGTTCCCCTGGCGGACGATCAACGGCGAGGAGGCATCCGCGAACTACCAGGCGGGCACCGCGCAGTACCACCTGAACGCAGACATCGCATACGCGATCCGCCGATATGTTCAGGCCCGAGACGATGTCGGCTTCCTGGTCGAGGTGGGCGCCGAGATGCTGATCGAGACTGCCCGCCTATGGGCCGATCTGGGCTACTACAGCGACGACGGCCGGTTCCACATCGACGGTGTCACCGGGCCGGACGAGTACACGACCGTCGTCGATGACAACACCTACACGAACCTCATGGCCCGGTTGAACCTCAACTTCGCGGCCGCCAGCGTCCGGCAGCTCCAGCTCGACCGACCCGAGGCGCATGCCCGGCTCGTACACGAACTCGGGTTCGATGAGGAAGAGGTGCGCGCGTGGGAGCGCGCCGCCGCGGCCATGCACATCCCATATGACGAAGGCCGCCGGATGCATCCCCAGGACAGGCGCTTCCTCGAGCGCGAGGTCTGGGACCTCGAGACCACGCCGCCCCATCACTTTCCGCTGCTACTGCACTACCACCCGCTGGTGATCTACCGCCACCAGGTGATCAAGCAGGCCGACATCGTCCTGGCGATGTTCCTTCTCGGCAACGAGTTCGACAGAGACCAGAAGCGCGCCAATTACGAGTACTACGACCACCTGACGACCGGTGACTCGTCTCTCTCGGCCTGCGTCCAGAGCATCGTGGCGGCCGAGATTGGCAACGAGGAGCACGCGCTCGAGTACTTCCGATTCGCGCTACTGATGGACCTTGCCGACGCCGCTGGAAACGTCTCAGACGGCGTACACATCGCCTCCGCCGCCGGCGTATGGCAGGCGCTGGTGTTCGGCTTCGGCGGCGTCCGAGACTACGACGGTGAGCTCTCGATCACACCTCGGCTGCCCGCGACGTGGGACTCGCTCGCCTTCTCTCTGCGCTTCGGCGACCGCCAACTGCGGATACGGCTCTCGCACGACGAGGAGCGCTACCTCGTCGAGGAGGGACCCCCACTCGAGGTGACGATCCGCGGCGAGACGCACCGTCTTGCGAGGGGACAGCCGCTCTCGCTTCGACCGGCCCTGCGATAGCGGGACACGCGATCGAGCTCGCGCGCGGCTTCGGCACCGCCCGTCCGACGCGGCGGGCATCGATGAGCCGCCTACACGACGAGGTTCGCCTTCGCGCTGTCCGCCCGCTCTGGGCTGCGCGTGGGTTCGACCGAGACACTGGTCACCGGCCGCTCGTCGCCTTACGCGCATGCGGCGCATGGATATTCCCCCACACTGCGCGTGATGCTTCAGAGCGGAGACACCGCATTGCCTGGGGTTACGAGACTGCGCGCCCGTGGGCGCGACTGGCTGTGGCCGCAGGAGTCGCGCGCAGCCGCGTTGGGCTGCGGAGGCGCCGCGGGACGCGGGTTTAGCCCGCCGATCGGACGGCAGGGTTCGGCGGTCGTCCGGGTGCGTAGCGCAACGGGCGCGCGCCCTTTGGTCGCGCCGCTCAGCCGACCGGCAGCGGGGGTCGTTTGCGGCCGGTGCTTGAGCCAGTTCCTACCGACTCCCCGAGGGGGGTGCCGTTCGCCGCCGCCCGGACGGGCACGGCCGCGCCGGGGGCTGGAGCGGCTTCTTTCGGCTCCGCGCCGCCCGCGGCGAGGCTTGGCAGCCACTGTAGCCAGCGCGGCAGGTACCAGTTCCATTCGCCCAACAGCTTCATCGTGGATGGGAGCAGGACGGCGCGGATGATGGTCGCGTCGATGAGCACGGCGACGGCGAGACTGAAGCCCATCTGCTTGACCGAGATCTCGCGCAGGCCGGCGAAGATCGCGAACACGGCGACCATTACGGTCGCGGCGGCCGTGACCGTGCCGGCGGTGGTGCGGATGCCCCGCTCCACGGCCTGGGCGGTCGGCATGCCGCGATCGACCAGCTCCTTGATCCGGCTGAGGATGAAGACGTGGTAGTCCATCGAGAGGCCGAACAGCACGACGAACAGGAACAGCGGCAGCCAGGAGGCGATCGCCCCGTTTGAGTGGAAGCCGAGCGGTCCCTCCAGGTTTCCCCACTGGAAGACCATGATCAGGACGCCGTACGCCGCTCCCACCGACAGCAGGTTGAGCAGGATCGCCTTGAGCGGCACGACGATCGAGCGGAAGGTGAGCAGCAGCAGCAGGAACGCCAGCCCGAGCACGAACGCGAACACGAGCGGGGCGCGGCTCTTCATCGTCTCGTTGGCGTCGTGGGTGGCCGCCGTCTCTCCCGTGACCGCGACTTCCGCCCCGGGCAGGCGCGCGGCGATGGGGGCGACCACGTCATCGCGGAGGGCGGAGAGCGCCTCGTAGGAGGTCGCGTCGGCGCCGCTGCCGGCGATCGCGAACTCGATCCGCCCGACGGTCTGATCCCGGTTGACGAAGACGTGGAAGGGCCGGAAGAGCAGCCCGGTCCGGAGCGCCCGCCGCCGGAACTCCCGGTAGGCCTGGCGGTAGGCGGGGGCGGTCACGCGGTCCGCCTTGACGACGACCTCGGCCGGCGTCTGCGAGCCGGGGAAGGCCCGCTGGATCCGCTCGTAGGTCGCGACCAGCGCCACGCTCCGCGGCAGGTCGGTGAAGCTCGGAAGCTTGGTGTGCATCTCGAGCGTGGGCACGGCGGCGGCTACGAGCACGCCGGCGCTGACCAATGCGGCCGCGGCCGGCCAGCGCAGTACCGGGCGCAGGATGGCCCCCCAGAGGCGCGACTCGCCGGCGGGGCGCCGCAGCCGGCCGACCAGCGGGACGCGCCCTCGCTCCACCCGGTCGCCGAGCTTGTGCAGGATCGCCGGCAGCACCGTCAGCGACCCCACCATGGCGGCGAACACGACGATCATCGCCCCGACGCCGATCGAGGTGAAGATCTTTGCTCCGGCGAAGAGCATCCCGGCCATCGCCACCAGCACGGTCGCCCCGGACACCAGCACGGCCTGGCCGGAGGTGCCGGCCGCCCGCAGCAGCGCCCGGCTGGAGTCGTTGCCCGCGGCGCGCTCCTCGCGGGCCCGGCGTAGGTAGAAGAGCGAGTAGTCGACGCCGACGGCCATGCCGATGAGCAGGATCACCGACTGGGTTGCGTCCGCCGTGGGCACCAGATAGCTGACGAACGTGCTCAGTCCGAGCGCCGCCAGGACGGCCGAGAAGGCGAGCAGCACGGGCACGCTCGCGGCCACGAGCGCCCCGAATGCGAACAGCAGGACCAGCAGCGTGATCGGCAGCGAGAGCCTCTCCGCGCGCCGGAAGTCCTCGCCGATCGTCTCGTCGGTCACGTGCATCGCGCTGGCGGAGCCGAACTCCTCGATACGAAACTGCGGGCGCTCTTGCTGCACGGCGGCGACCGCGTCGAGGATCGGCTGCACCTTGTCGGGCGCATTGTCGCGCCCGCCGCGCATGTCGAACTGGACCAGCGCGGAGCGCAGGTCGGCGGAGATCAGGCTGCGGGGCCGCTTCAGCGGATCGCGGATGTTCGTGACCTCCGGCTGGCGCGAAAGGGTCCGGGTGACCTTGGCGATGACCGCGGCGAACTGCGGGTCGCGCGCGGTCGCCGCGCCGTCGCGGGTCTGGATCAGCACGCTCTCGGTCGCCGGCTCGGTGAAGCCCGCCGAGTCGAGGATGCGCTCGGCCTTAGCGGCCTCGCCGGAGGCCATCTCCGACTCGCTGAGCGACCTGCCCCCGACCGCTCCTCCTAGGAGGACGGCGGCGATGGCGAAGGCGAGCCAGCCGAAGGCGGCGCGCTTCCAGTGCAGCGCACTGAAGGCGCCGGCGCGGGCGGCGAGGTTTCTCCGCGGCCGCCCGCGGGCGCTCATGGGAGCGGCCTCAGCTGCGCGGTGATCTCGACGACGCCCCCGTAGCGTGACTCGTCGATCTCGTCGGCGACGTGGGCGAGCAGTCGCCGGGCCCGCCTGTTTCCGACCAGCAGCCGCGCCCTGAAGCGCTCTATGCCCGAGGCACGCGCCCGCGCCGCCAGCCGCTCGACCAGGATGGAGCCGACTCCGCGCTGCTGCCAGGCGTCGATGACCGTGCAGGCCAGTTCGGCCTGCCGGGGGTCGTCGCGGTCGCGGACGTAGCGCGCCACCCCGACGCCCTCGCCGGTCTCGGCATCGACCCCGACGAACGCCTCGTCGGTGTCGTGGTCGACCTGCGTGAAGTATGCGAGCTGGCTCGGTGTCAGTCGCTCGGTGGGCCCGCGGAAGCGCTCGTAGCGCGACAACGCCCCGAGATGCCGGAACCCGAGCTCGAGCTCGTGCCGGTCCTCCCGCTCGATCGGCCGGACGAGGATCCTCGATCCGTCCGACAGCCGCACGGGTTCGCCGTGCGGCGCGGGGTGCGTCTCCTCGTGCGCGTGCGGCTCGAAGCCGCCGCTCGTGGCCTTGCGGGCGGCTGCTCGCGCTGCGGCGATGTCCTTGTCGAGCGCGTCGAGCTCGCCAACCAGGACGGCGTATTCGCGCTCCTGCGAGTCGCGCTTCGTACGTATGCGGGCGGGCTTGAACATGGTCACGAAGTTAGGCCGCCCGCCCGTTTATCTCATCGGCGCTTCGCCACAGGCTGCCTCGGTAGTTCCCCGCATCTCGTCAGGCCCGCCATCCGCCGCATACCCGACCCATTCCGCGCAGACCTCGGCGTGCCGTTCATCTAGTCGGCACCGACGAGCCCTACCCGGGACATTTGCGCACGCCGGGTGGACACTCGGGCATCTCGCGGCCCGCGCGCCGATAGATCTTTGCTCCCTGAGTTACACATAGGTACGCCGTGCGAGCCGGTTGCGGCTAAGGTCGGCCGCCGGCGAGCCGCCCGTGCGCATTCAGGCCACCGCGCGGATGATGCCTGGCTGGCCCGACGTGGCGCGTCGCACCATCGGCGGGAAGGCCGGCCCATCTTGCGCACGCTCGTTTGCGAGCGCCAAGACCGAGGGTCTACAAGAGCTGCTGCAACCAGTCCAGCGCGAGTCCGCCCAGCCCCATTCACAAGTACTGCGCCGACGGCGCCAGTGAGGAGGCCGGCGGCGGCCAAGAGCAAATCCTCGAGCAGGACGCCGAGGGCCAGGACTACCACCCCGAGGGCCGGCAAGGTGTCGAGTCCGGAGAATGGTGGGCCAGGAACGCAGTCAAAGAGAGCGCGAACACAACCGCCCCGAAAACCGTCCCACTCAACCGGCGGCGGAGCAGCGGCCGTAGGCGCGGGCGGGAGATGCGCTCGAACCAGCGAATCTCTCTCAGCAGCGCGCGAGCGAAGCGCTGACCCGCCGGGCCTGCCAGCTGCAGCCGTTCCCAGCGCGCCGGCAGCCAGATCACGCGCCTCCCGATCACCAGCTCGAGCGCCAGGAGCATCGCGACGACCTCAAGCACGTGGGTTGCGCCTCCCGTCGGCAACGGGAGCGCGGGGACCGCCATCAAGACGATCAACACGACCGCAAAGCTCTTTCCACCGAACAGCTCGATCAGGCTTCCAAGGGTTCTCGGCGGCTCGCCGCGGAACCACCGCTCGAGCTGATCGCTGACATGTTCGGTCGGTATCTCGAGCGATCGAACCCCATCCGGTCTGCCCGCATCGTCCGCTGTGACGTCAAGCGTGGCCCCGGTCGCGCCGACAGTTGGCGGATGAGGTTTGAAGCGGCTGCGGGAAGATTCCGCATCGCGCGTCGCGACGGCACCAGGCCGGCATCGTCTCGACGCGTCCAAATCTGCCGCGCCGGTTCGGGCGCGCGAGGACGCAGGCGGTATGCGGGAAGCGCGCGCGCCCGCGCGGCGCCGGCGACGTGGAGTCGCATCGCTCGAATGCGGCGCGCGCTGTTTCCGCTGCAAGGGTGCTCCGCGAGAGGAGCGCACCCCCGAACGCGAGGGCCGCCATCCGGGGCGTCTCGCAGAGCTGGTCGGTGTTTTCCCGCAGGCCGTAGCGTTCCGGCCGTGGCCCGC
>JACVRW010000009.1 GCA_014534235.1 Thermoleophilaceae bacterium
CGCCCGCCGGCCGGCGCTCGAGCGCGCGCGGCGCCGCGCGCAGGTCGGCGGCGGTCACCCACAGGACCGCCCCCGCCCGCGGCCCGAGAGCGGCGGCGGCGGGCGGCCCGCCGGCCTCGACCAGCGCGAGGCGCACATGCACCGGAGGCCAGGCGGCCATGTCGTGCGCCAGCTCGATCGGGCGGCGGTCGCCCGGCAGCAGCACGGAGCACCCACCCTGCCGCGCCAGCCAGACGCAGAGCGACGCCGTCGCGCGGACCGCCTTGTCCAGCGCCTCCTCGGTGGCCGGCGAAGAGGCGTCCAGTACGAGGAGCGGAGCGGAGTCGAGCTCCGCGACGAGACGCCGCTCGAGCATCTCCCCGCGGCGGGCAACGGACGGCCAGTGGATGCGCGACGCGGGCGCGCCGTCCCGGTACGGCCGGAGCCCGTCTATCTCGAGCTCCGCGGTCGAGGCGTCGAGACGCCGTCCCGACAGGCCCGGCTCCGCTCCCCGCCCGCCGCGGTCGCTGCCGCCGCCCGCGCCGCTACCGCCCGGAGCGGTGACCGGCTCGACCCGCGGAAGGACCAGGACCTCCTCGCCCCCACCGCCCGTCAGCTCGCGCTCGTACAGGCGGAGCGGGTCGCGGATGACGAGCCGCGCGGCCGCCAGCACCCGGCGCCCGCGCCGCGAGAAGCGGACGTCGATGCGGAGCCTCTGGGACCATCGACCGGCGATCGGGACGAGCCGCCCGAGCAACGGCTCGACAAGCTCTCCCCCCGGCGGAGGAAGCACGCCGGCGTCCATCTCCACACGCAGCGGGTACGGGTCCTCCTCGGCGACCGTATGAGGCCCGGCGTGGCGAGAGATCCTCGCGCCCCGCGCCGCCAGGCTCACCCAGGACACGGCCCCGACCGCCAGCAGGATCAGGGCCACACCGGGAACGTAGAGGGAGGCGGAGTCGAACGTGGCGGCCGAGAGGCAGAGCGCGAGTCCGAGCAGCGCCGTGACGATCGCCCGGATCATGGCGCTCCGCTTACAACGCCGGGACCCGCTCGAGCGCGTCCCGTACGACGGCGGTCCGTTCGTCGCCGCTCGACCCGGGCGCGAGGAGCAGCCGGTGGGTCAGCACCGTGCCGGCGAGCGCCTGCACGTCGTCCGGCAGCGTGTGATCCCGGCCCTCGAGCGCGGCGAGCGCCTTCGCCGCCCGGAAGAGCATCAGCCCGGCCCGCGGGCTCGCGCCGAGCTCGACGCGCGGGTCGGCGCGGGTCGCGTCCAGGACCGCCACGACGTAGCGGCGGAGCGCCTCGCTGCCGTGGACCGCTCCGACCGCGTTCTGGGCGGCGAGCACCTCGGCCACGTCGGTGACCGGCTCGAGGTCGAGCACGCGGTCGCGGTCGGCATGGTCGAGCAGCATCTCGGTCTCCTGGTCCGCGGACGGGTACCCGAGCGACACGCGCACCATGAAGCGGTCGAGCTGCGCCTCGGGCAGCGGATACGTCCCCTCGTACTCGATGGGGTTCTGGGTCGCTAGGACGAGGAACGGGCGGGCCAGCTGGTGCGTGTGCTTGTCCACCGTCACGTGCAGCTCCTGCATGCACTCGAGCAGCCCGGACTGGGTCTTGGGCGAGGCCCGGTTCACCTCGTCCACCAGCACCACGTTGGCGAACACCGGCCCCGGACGGAACTCGAACCGGTTCTCGCGCTGGTTGTAGACGTTCGTGCCGACCACGTCAGCCGGGAGCAGGTCGGCGGTGCACTGCACGCGGGCGTACTCGGCGTCGATCGAGCGGGCCAGCGCGCGGGCGAGCGCTGTCTTGCCAACGCCGGGATAGTCCTCGATCAGCACGTGGCCGTCGGCGAGCAGCGCGATGAGCAGGTCGCGCAGCACGTTCTCGGGCGCCTTCACCGCCTGAGCGATGTTCTCCCGCACCCGCGCGCCGAGCTCGGCGACCTCGGATGGGTCGAGCTCAGGGGCTGTCGCCATAGCGCTCCATGGTAGGGATACGGTGTCCGCTCGGCCCGGGTTCCCGGGAACACCGCGGCGCAAGCCGCCGGCGCCTCAGGCCTGCGTCGGCTCCTCCGAGCGGCTCAGCTCGCGCACCGCGGCCTCCGTGTCGGGCGCCCGCATCAGCACCTCGCCGATCAGGACGGCGTCCACGCCCACCTGCTCGAGCTCCTCGATCTGCCAGCGCTCGTGGATGCCCGACTCGGACACCACGACCTTGCCGGCGGGCACGTCGGTGATCAGGTCGAACGTGCGCTGGATGTCGACGCTGAAGTCCTCCAGGTCACGGTTGTTTATGCCGATCACGTCGCAGTCGAGCTCGAGCGCTCGCTCCAGCTCCTCCTGGTCGTGGATCTCCACGATCGCGTCCAGATCCAGCTCGCCCGCCAGGCGGTAGAGCGACGCCAGCTGCCCACCCTCCAGCGAGCCAACGACGAGGAGCACCGCATCCGCGCCCGCCGCCTTGGCCTCGTAGAGCTGGTAGGGGTCGATCGCGAAGTCCTTGCGGAGTATCGGCAGGTAGGTGGCCGCGCGCGCCTCGTGGAGATCGGCGAGCGAGCCCCCGAAGTGGGCCTCCTCGGTCAGCACCGACACCGCCGCGGCGCCGCCGCGCTCATAAGCACGCACCACGTCGGCGCAGCTTCCGCCCTCGCTGATCGCACCGGCGGACGGGGAGCGCCGTTTGTGCTCGGCGATCAGCGAGGTCCCGGGCCGCATGAGGGCCTCGGCGAACGGACGGCCCTCCCGCGCGAAGTCCGCCTCGCGCTCGAGCTCGGCGAGCGGGCGCTCCCGCATGCGGCCCTCGAGCGCCTCGCGGGTAGCGTGCACGAGGTCATCCAGCCGCGGGCTCACGGGCGGCCACCGCCGGTCCGCTCCAGCCACCGGTCGAGCACCTCGCGTGCCGCTCCAGAGTCGATCGCCTGCTCGGCAAGGCGCGACCCCTCCTCGAGCGACGCCGCGCGGCCGGCCACGTAGATCGCCGCGCCGGCGTTCAGCACCGCGAGCGAACGCTCGATCCCCGGCTCGCCGGAGACCACGCGCCGGAGCACGCGGGCGTTCTCGGCCGGCGTGCCGACGGCGACGGCGCCGTCATCCGCGCGCTCGAGACCTGCATCCTCCGGCGTCACGTCATAGGCGGACAGCCGGCCCTCCTTCAGCTCGACCACTCGCGTCGCTCCCGAGACCGAGAACTCGTCGAGGCCATCCTCGCTCGACACTACCAGGGCCCTGCCGGCCCCGAGCTCGACGAGCGCGGCGGCCATCAACTCGAGCTTCCCGGGATCGGAGACGCCGATGACCTGGTGTCGCGCGCCCGCCGGATTGGTCAACGGGCCGAGGATGTTGAAGATCGTGCGGACGCCCAACTCCTTGCGGAGCGGGACCACGTGCCGCATGGCCTGGTGATGCAGCGGCGCGAACATGAAGCCGAAGCCGAAGCTCTCGATGCAGCTTGCGACCGCCTCGGGGCCGAGGTCGATCCGTCCGCCCAGCGCCTCGAGGACGTCGGCCGAGCCGCACCGGCTCGTGGCCGAGCGGTTCCCGTGCTTGGCGACGCGGCACCCCGCGCCGGCGGCTATGAACGCGGCGGTGGTCGAGACGTTGAAGGTCGGCCGGCCGCCTCCGGTCCCAGCCGTGTCCACGAGGTCGTCGCCCGCGTCCACCGGCACCGCGAGCGAGCGCATCGCTCGCGCGAGGCCGGCGACCTCCTGGACCGTCTCGCCCTTCGTCCGCAGGGCGATGAGGAACGCCGCCGCCTGCGCCTCCGAGGCGTTCCCCTCCATCACCTCCGTGAGCACGCCCGCGGCTTCCCCCGCGTTCAGGTCCTCGCCGCTCGCGAGCCGGTCGACCGCGTCCGTCAGGACCGGATTAGGCATCGCCGAGGAAGTTCCGCAGCATCCGTTTGCCGTCGGGCGTGAGCACCGACTCCGGGTGGAACTGCACGCCCTCGACGGGGAGCTCCCGGTGGCGGATGCCCATGATCACCGCACTTGAGCGCGCTGACAGGACGAGCGTGGAGGGCAGGTCGGGATGGACCACGAGCGAGTGGTAGCGTCCGGCGGTGAGGGGCGACTCGAGCCCGGCGAAGATCGTCTTCCCGTCGTGCTCCACCTCCGCGGTCTTCCCGTGCACGGGCTCGCCGCGCACGACCCGGCCGCCATAGGCCGCCGCCAGCGCCTGGTGGCCGAGGCACACGCCCAGCACCGGCACCCCGGCCTCGCCGTACCGGCGGATGGCGTCTCGCGACAGGCCGGCCTCGGCCGGGGTGCATGGACCCGGCGAGACGATTACGCGGTCGGGGCTGCGCTCGAGCAGCGCCGGCACGTCGTTGCGCACCACGTCGACCTCCGCGCCGAGCTCCCCCAGGTACTGGACGAGGTTGTAGGTGAACGAGTCGTAGTTGTCGACGACGAGGACGGACGTCACGGCCAGTCCCCCTGCGCGCAGGCGAGGCGCAAGGCATCGAACACAGCGTTCGCCTTGGCCTCCGTCTCGCGCACCTCGTAGCCGGGGTCCGAGTCCGCGACGATGCCGGCGCCGGCCTGGACGTAGACCTTGCCGTCCTTGACCAGCGCAGACCGGATGTAGATGCAGGTGTCGAGGTCACCGGTGTAGGAGAGATACCCCACCGCGCCTCCGTAGGCGGCGCGCTTCGCCGGCTCGAGCTCGTCGATGATCTGCATCGCCCGGATCTTCGGCGCGCCCGACAGCGTGCCCGCCGGCAGCGCCGCCCGGAGTGCGTCGATCGGGCCGAGTCCCGCGCGCAGCGTTCCGGACACCGACGACACGATGTGCATCACGTGCGAGTAGGTCTCGATCGCCATCAGCTCGTCCACCGACACGCTGCCGTACTCGCACACCCGCCCCAGGTCGTTGCGCCCGAGGTCGACGAGCATCACGTGCTCGGCCCGCTCCTTGTCGTCCGAGAGGAGGTCCCGCGCCCGCTCCATGTCCGCCTCCGTCGAGCCCGCCCGCGGCCGCGTGCCGGCGATCGGGCGCAGCTCGACCCGCCGCCCGGAGGCCTTCACGAGCGACTCCGGCGACGCCCCCGCGATCTCGAAGTCCTCGAAGTCGAGGAAGTACATGTACGGGCTGGGGTTGACCGCCCGCAGGCCGCGGTAGATCGAGAAGGCGTCTACGGGACAGTTCGCGGTCCACCGCTGCGAGGCGACGACCTGGTACGCGTCGCCCGCGCGGATGTACTCCTTCGCCCGCTCGACGGCGGCGGCGTAACCCCCGGAGCCGAGGTTCGAGAAGAACTCGGGCGGCTCACGCGGGCCGCGCTCGGCGAGCGGGACGGGCGCCCGCAGCCGCTCGCGGACATCGACGATCGCCGCCACGGCCTCCTCATACGAACGCTCGACGTCTTCCTGGGCGAGGACGTTCGCGATCACCGTCACCTCGTGGCGCAGATGGTCGAAGGCGAGCAGCAGGTCAGAGACCATGAGCGCGAGGTCGGGCACCCCTGTGTCGTCGGGGCCGGGCTCCCCCACCGTGGGCTCGGCGGTGCGCACGAGGTCGTACCCGAACAGGCCGACCGCACCGCCGGCGAACGGAGGCAGCCCCTCGAGCGGGGCGATCCGATAGCGCTCGAGCTCCTCCCCAACGAGCGCATACGGATCGGGGTGCTCGTCCCGCCGGAGCCTGATCACCTTGCGCGGCCTGAAGCCGAGGAACGACCAGCGACCCACGCGCTGGCCCTGCTCCGCCGACTCGAGAAGGAACGACGGCCCGCCCCCTCGGAGCTTCAGATACGCCGACACCGGCGTCTCGCAGTCGGCGATGAACGTGTGGCGAAGCGGCACGAGTGCATGGTCGGCGGCGAGGTCACGCACCTCCTCGAAGCTCGGGGTGAGCTGGAGGGTCGTGACCGCGTCGGCGGCCGCCGTGGAGACCTCGTTCAACGGCAGCGATTCTAGGTTGCCGGGCCGGGCCTCCGGGCGCCGCGGCGGCGCTCGTTCAGCTCGGCGAAGACGTCCGCCAGGCGGAGCCCGCGCGAGGCGAGCAGCACCGCCAGGTGATAGAGAACGTCGGCCGCCTCCTCCGTCAAGCGCTCGTCCGACTCCTCCGCGGCCGCCCGGGCCGCCTCGTCGGCCTCCTCGCGCAGCTTGTCGCCGATTCGCACCGGGTCGCCGAGCAGCTCGGCCGTGTAGCTGCCGTCCGGCCGCTCCACGCGCCGCTGTTCGATCGTCCGTTCGAGAATGGCGAGCGCCTCCGCGGGAACGGGCGGCTCGACCGCCCCGTTGTGGAAGCAGGTCCGCTCCCCGGTGTGGCAGGCCGGGCCGGCAGGCTCGACGAGCGCGAGGACGGTGTCGCCGTCGCAGTCCCAGCGGAGCTCCTCCACGCTCTGCACGTTGCCCGAGGTCCCGCCCTTGTGCCAGAGCTCGCGGCGCGTCCGGCTCCAGAACCAGGTCTCGCCGGTGGCGCGGGTCCGCTCGAGCGCTTCCCGGTTCATGTAGGCCAGGGTCAGCACCTCGCCCGTGCGGGCGTCCTGCACTACGCAGGGGACGAGCCCGTTCTCATCGAACCGGATTCCCTCCACGCCACGATTCTGCCAGGAGCGCGCGGCCCTCCCGGCGCGGCGGCTCACCGCCCCGGTGTGTGAACGGGCAGCTTGAGGAACTCGTATACCGCGCCGATCGCGTCGAAGCCGAGCCTCGCGTAGAGCTGCTTCGGCCAGTCGGCGGCGTCGGTCAGGAGGAAGATCGGATCGCACCCCTCCTCGGCGGCGACGTCCGCGGCGGCCAGCACGGCGGCGCGGGCGTAGCCGCGGCCGCGGCGCGCCGCGACCGTCCCCACCTCGTCCACCTGCGCGAGGCTCCCGTCCGTGTAGAGCCGGCAGGAGCAGCCGAGGTCGCCGGGCGGCGCGGCGAAGTCCCGGGCGCAGACGGCGCGCCCGTAGCGCTCGTCCATCGCCGCGAGCTGGCGGATGGCCTCGTCCTGCCACCCGAACGGCTGCTCACGCCGGAAGGCCGCGAGCACCGCGGCGCCGCGCTCGCGGCTGACCTCGGCGCCGAGGCCCGGCTCGGGCGGGCGGTCGGGCGGTCGGCGCCGGACCATCACGAGCAACCGGTACGCGTTCCACCCCTCGGCCGAAAGCGACGTCGTGAGCCGCGCGCCGAGCCCCTCGTCCTCCGTCACGAGCTTCCGGTGCGGGAAGCGGGCCAGCAGGCGGTCGGCCTCGGTCACGAGCGCCGCCGGGTCCGCGTCGGGATCGTCCACGCGGATCTGGTTGAGCTGCCACACGAGCGGGAGGCTGGGCGTGAGCGTGGCGAGCCCATGGGCGGTCGGGTGCAGCTCGTCGCAGATGCGCTCCTCCGTCTCGCGCAGGAATCGCTTGATCCGCTCGAGGTCGCTCACCGGATACCGAGGCGGTCGAGGAGCCCCTCGTCGCGGCGCCAGCCCTTGCGCACGCGCACGTGGAGGTCCAGGTGCACCCTACGCCCGAGGGCCCGCTCGATCTCCTTGCGCGCGGCCGTCCCGACGGCCTTGACCATGCGCCCGCCGGCGCCCACGAGGATCCCCTTCTGCGAGTCCGTCTCGGTCCACACCCTGGCCCGAATGGTGAGCAGGCCGTCCTCGCGCTCCTCGATGTCCTCGATCTCGACCTCCACCGCATGAGGCACCTCCTCGCGCGTCCGCAGCAGCACCTGCTCGCGAATCAGCTCGGCCAGCTGCACCTGCTCCGGTAGATCGCTCTTCTCCTCGGGCGAGTAGAGGAACGGCCCCTCCGGGAGGAGCGAGATCAGCGCATCGACGAGCTCCGGGACCCCCGCGCCGGTGAGGGCGCTTATCGGGAAGACCTCGCCGTCGACGCCGAGCTCGGCCGCCGCGGCGAGCGCCGCGACGGTGCGCGGGCGGTCCAGGCGGTCCACCTTGTTGACCGCGATCGCCGCCGGCAGGCCAACGTTCTGGACGGCGCGTGCGATGAAGCGGTCGCCGTGGCCGATCTGCTGCTCGCCGTTCAAGAGCAGGAGCGCGGCGTCGGCGTCTTCCAGCGCCCGCTCGACGCGGGCCTGCATGCGCTCGGTGAGCACGTCTCGGGGGCGCTGCACGCCGGGCAGGTCCACCAGCACGAGCTGCCAATCCGAGCCGGTGGCGATCCCGCGGACCTCCCGCCGGGTCGTCTGCGGCTTGTCCGACACGATCGCGACCTTCCCGCCCACGATCCGGTTGACGAGCGTGGACTTGCCCGAGTTCGGCCGGCCCGCGAACACGACGAAGCCGGAGCGGCTCACAACCCTTCGAGCAGGCGCGCCTGGAGGGCCAGCATCTCGCCGCCGTCCGCCTCGTGGTCGTAGCCGCACAGGTGGAGCACGCCGTGCACCACCGCCTCACGCAGGTCGGCCGTGTGGCGGCGACAGATCACCACGTCACCGAGCTCCCGCGGCCCAGCCGCGGGACCCCGCTCGTCGACCGGGAAGGACAGGACGTCGGTTGGCTCGTCGACCCCCCGGTGCTCCCGGTTCAGGCGCCTGATCTCCTCTTCGTCGACGAACGCGATCGCCAGGTGCGCCTCGTCTACGCCGGCGGCCTCGAGCGCCGCCCGGGCGGGGTGCTCGACGACCGGCAGCGTGGAGTAGCCGGGACCGTCCTGGACGAGGACCTCGATCTCGAGCACGCGCGGGATCAGCCCTGCTGCTGCCGGCGCGCCTCGCGCAACGCCGGTGCACCCTTCTGCGCGTACTCGTTGTAGGCGGCGACGATCCTCTGCACGAGCTTGTGCCGAACGACGTCCTCGCCGCCGAAGCGCACGAACTCGATGCCCTCCACCTTCTTCAGGATCTCGCCGATCACGACGAGGCCCGACGCCTGGTCCCCCGGCAGGTCGATCTGGGTGATGTCGCCGGTCACCACCATCTTCGAGTTGAAGCCGAGCCGAGTAAGGAACATCTTGATCTGCTCCGGGCTCGTGTTCTGCGCCTCGTCGAGGATGATGAAGGAGTCATTAAGGCTCCGGCCGCGCATGAACGCGAGCGGCGCCACCTCGATCACCCCGCGCTCCAGGTGCTGGTTGACCTTCTCCGGCTCGAGCATGTCGTAGAGCGCGTCGAACAGGGGGCGCAGGTAGGGGTCGACCTTCGCCGCGATGTCCCCCGGAAGGAAGCCGAGCCGCTCCCCGGCCTCCACGGCCGGGCGGGTCAGCACGATGCGGTTGACCTCGCGGCGCGACAGCGCGGCCACCGCCATCGCCACGGCCAGGAACGACTTGCCAGTCCCGGCGGGTCCGATCCCGACGGTGATCGTGGAGCGGCGAATCGCGTCCACGTAGCGCTTCTGGTTCACGGTCTTCGGCGCCACCTTCAGGCTGCGGTGGCGCCAGACCACGTCCTCGAGTATGCGGCTGGGGCTTTCGTGGCGGTCGAGCGCGCTCGCGATCGCCTCGATCGTGCCGGGTGCGATGTCGTGGCCCTGCCGCAGCAGGTCGGTCAGCTCGCGGACGACCGTGCGGCCCATAGCCACGTCGTCGTCCGAGCCGTCGAGGGTCAGGACGTTGCCGCGCAGGAAGACCTCGCAGCCGAGGTGTCGCTCGAGCGTCTTCATGACCGTGTCACCCGGACCTGCCAGCTCGGCGGCTATCTCGTTGGGAAGCTCTAGCTGTGTGCGCACTACTCAGGCACCCAGGCGCTCCCGCACGACCGCGCTGACACGCTTCCCGTCCGCCCGGCCCTTCACCCGCGGCATCACGATCGCCATGACCTTGCCCAACTCCTTCGGCGACGAAGCGCCCGACTCGGCGACGGCGTCGCCGACGATCGCCCCGAGCTCCTCGTCCGACAACTGCGCGGGCAGGTACGAGGCGATGATCTCCGCCTCGCGCTCCTCGGCATCCGCGAGGTCGTCGCGCCCGCCGCTGCGATAGGCCTCGGCGGCCTCGAGCCGGCGCTTGCGCTCACGCTGGAGCACCTCCACGTCGTCGGCCCCGTCCTCCTTCGCCGCCTTCTGCAGCTCGTTCGCGATGAGCCGCAGCGCGTGGACGCGCTCCCTCTCGCCCGCCTTGAGGGCGTCTCTGACGTCATGCTGCACCTGTTCGAGGACCGACACGACAAAGAGTGTAGGAGGGCGGAGCGATGGCGGGCGACGACATCCGGGTGGCCACCTTCGATGCTACGGCACCCTAATCGACTGGGTGGGTGGCGCCGCGTCGCTCATGTAGCCGGAGCGGGCTCCGGCCTCTAGCCGGAGCCCGGCCCGCGGAAGCATCCCAACCTACTGTTGCTATGCAACACCCAGGTGGGACGGTACTTCTGGGCCGGGTCGCCGACCATTGCGTTCCCTTACCCTGCCCCTGTCCGGCCGGAGCCGGTCGGCGGCAGCTCGGCCAGGTTCGCAGCCGCTCGATCTGGGCGCAGGGAAGGTCGCACTGATGCGCCGCCCGGAAGAGTCCGGGCTCCTGTCGCTCAGCGCCTTGGGCCTGGAGGTGAAGCGGCCGTCCCAGCCCTAGGCGTCGATTCCCAGACCTGCACGCCGCGCTCGTAGAGCCAGGGCGTGGCATCGGCGGTCACCGCCGGGCCGTCGCGCAGCAGGCGCGGCGGCACGCCGAGGAGCGTCTCGATCTGGCGCGCGCGCTCGGCGTGGTCCGAGAACTCGATGTCCGTCCGCAGCGACTCGGGCGTCTCCGCGGGGCTCTGCGTGATCGGGACCGAGAAGAGGTCGACGAATCGCATCGAAACTGAGGCTAACGCTCCAGAAGCAGCGCGCTCCAGCCCTGCTCGCGCAGGCGGCGCCGCTCGCGGAGCGGCGCGAACGCGGCCGCCACGTCGTCCGCCTCGGCCTCGAGCAGCCCGGACGCGAGCAGCGCGCGCGGCGGCTCAGTCATCAGCTCCGCCACGCGCAAGAGCAACGGGCGGGTGAGGTTGGCTGTCACGGTGTCGGCGGGGGGCGGCGGTCGCTCCCGGAGGTCCAGCCGCGCGATCCGGTCGGGCCCGATCCCGTTCGCGCGCGCGTTAGCCCGCGTGGCCTCGAGCGCCGCATGCTCGCTGTCCACCGCGGTGACCGGTCGGAAGCCCAGCTTTGCGGCGGCGATCGCGAGGACGCCGGAGCCGCACCCGAGGTCGGCGAGCGAGCCGCGCGGTTCGAGCTCGAGCAGGAGCTCAAGGCACAGGCGCGTGGTCGGGTGGGCACCGGTGCCGAACGCCCGCCCCGGGTCGATCACGAGGTCGGGCGTGTCGCGGCGGGGGTCGGTCCACGGCGGCCGGACCCAGAGACGGCCACCCACGAGCACCGGGTCGTGGAACCTCTTCCAGCGCTCGGACCAGTCCGCCGGGACGTCAGTGGCGCTCACCCGCACCCTCACGCCGGCCACCTCGGCGTCGCCGTCCGGGAGGGCGGGGAGCTCGCCCGGGGCGCCGTACACGGCGTATTCGACGAAGCCCTTGCCGTCCACCTGCTCGACGCCGCCCGGCGCCAGCTCCAGCAAGGCGGCGAGCACCGGCTCCGCGGCTTCGGCGGGCGCCCGGACGGCGAGCCTGATCAGCGGAACGCGCGCTTCAGCTTGCCGACGATGGACTCGGCCGCCTGCTCCCGCAGGTTGTCCTCGCTCAGCGAGCCGTGGAGCTCCTCGAGCAGCTCGCGCTGGCGGGCGCTCAGGTTGCGCGGGATCACAACGTTGAAGACGACACGCTGATCCCCCCGCCGCCCGCGGCCGATCGTCGGCATGCCCCGCCCTCGCAGCGTAACCACCGTGCCGGGCTGGGTACCGGGAGGCACCTCGACCTCCACTTCGCCGTCGAGGGTCGGCACCGTGACCGTGGAGCCGAGCGCGGCGGCCGGGGCGGGCACGTCGACCACGGTCACGAGGTCGCTGCCGTCACGCAGGAAGCGCTCGTCCTCCGTCACGCGGACGAGGATGTACAGGTCGCCGGGGGGCCCGCCGCGCTCACCGGCGTGGCCCCGGCCGGCGAGACGTATCCGCTGCTCGTCTGCGATGCCTGGCGGTATGTCGACGTCCAAGGTCCTGCGCACCGCGCGCCGACCGCGGCCGCCGCACTCGCGGCAGGGCGTGGACGGCACCCGTCCCTCGCCGCCGCACACCTCGCAGCCCTGCTCCCGCACCAGCTGCCCGAACGCCGTGCGGCTCACGGCGCGAACCCGGCCCGCCCCGCCGCAGTTGCGGCACGTCTGAAGCCTCGTTCCGGGCTCGGCCCTGTTCCCTCCGCACCGCTGGCAGGTGTCCACGACGTCGTAGGCGACTTCGACCGAGGTGCCATGGGCGGCCTCCTCCAGGGAGACCTCGACCGCCACGGCCACGTCGCCTCCCTGGACGCGGCCCGGCCCTCGCCCGAAGCCTCCACCGAACGGATCCCCGCCGAAGAAGGCGTCGAAGATGTCGGCGAACGAGCCGACCCCGTGGGCGGTGGATGCGAAGCCGCGCGACTCGAGCCCCTCGAACCCGTAGCGGTCGTAGGTGGCGCGGCGCTCCGGGTCGGAGAGGATCTCATACGCCTCGGCGGCCTCCTTGAACTTCTCCTCGGTCTCCGGATCGTGCCGGTTGACATCGGGATGGTGCTCACGCGCGAGCGCGCGGAAGGCCCGCTTGATCTGCTTCTCGTCGGCGTCGCGGGGGACGCCGAGGACCTCGTAGGGGTCGCGCTTCACTCGTCGTACACCTCGGCCACGAAGCGCGACAGCTCTCGGGCCGCCTGACGCACCGAGATGATCGCGTGCGGGTAGTCCATCCGGAGCGGCCCGATGACGGAGACCGCCCCGAGGTTGCGCCGCGCGAGCCCGTAGTTGGCGGCGACAAGGCTGAGCGAGCGCAGCTCGGGCGTGGCGTTCTCGGCCCCGATGCGCAGGTATACGCTCGGCTCGAAGAGCGACTCGCGTAGCACCCCGAGCAGAGCGCGGCGGTGTTCGAGGACCTCGAGCAGCGCCCCGATCTGCGACAGCTCGTCTACGCGGTGCTCTGACAGGAGCCGCGCCGCGCCGTCCATGTAGAGGTTGTTCTCGGCGGTGTGCTCGAGCTCCGTGAAGGCGGGGCCGAGCGTGGCGAGGAACTCCCGCTCGCGCTCGGAGAGCTGGCTGTCCGTGAGCCGGCCGGACAGCATCCGTGAACCGACGTCGAGCCCGCCGACCGCCTCGTTCAGATAGCTGCCCGCCCAGTCGACGAGCCCGGGATCGACCGGCTCGTCGTAGGAGATCACGCGCTTGGTGACGCCGCCGGTGGAGGTGATCACGACGACCATCGCCACCTGCGGCTGCAGCAGAAGGACCTCCACGCGGCGGATCGTGGCGGTCTCGATGGGCGGCGCCGTCACGAGCGCGAGGAGGTTCGTCACCTGGGAGAGCTGTTCGGTCGTGGCCCGCATCGCCTCGTCGACCTCCCGGCGCATCGTCGAAAGCTCGAGCGGCTTGCGCGGCACGGGGAGCCGGCCCTCGTCCAGGATCGCGTCGACGTACACGCGGTACCCGCGATCCGTGGGCACCCGGCCGGCGGAGGTATGGGGGTGCTCGAGCAGGCCGACCTCCTCGAGACGAGCGAGCTCCCCGCGGACGGTCGACGGGCCCCACGGCACGTCGTCCTGCTCGGCGATCCATTTCGAGCCCACGGGGTGATCGAGCTCGACGTGGGCCTCGACCACCTTGCGGAGAATGAAGCTCTGGCGGGGAGTGATCTCCACGCCTCTAAAGGTATCCGGGTCTCTGGCGGTCGGGGCCGCGGCGAGCACTACATCTCGAGCTCGGCCTCGGCGTTGCGGATGATCCGCTTGCCGCCCTGCTCGGCCTCGGTCCCGACAACCACGCGCCCGTCGCGCTCCTCCTTGACCGTGCCCGTGACGGTGATCTCCTGCTCGGGCCGCCCCATCCCGCGGAACTGCACCGACAGCCGCTTCAGCGTCCGCGGGTCACCCCCGGCCGCGTTCACGTTTGCCCGGGCGACCTGGGCCATCGTGTAGAGCCCGTGCAGGATGTTGCCCGGAAGGCCGACCTGCCTGGCGAACTCGGGGTCGATGTGGATCGGGTTGAAGTCGCCGGAGGCGCCCGCGTAGCGGTGGGGGAGGTACCTGTCCGGCGTCACCTTCAGCTCGACCTTCACGACACTCCCCTGACGATGTTCGTCCAGGTTCCGCGCACGACCTCCCGGCCCTCCTGGTTGCGGGACAGCGACTCGAAGACGTAGAACCCCATGCCGCCTCTCTCCGAGATGTCCTTCACGGACGTCTCGGTGGTGATGACGTCGCCGGCACAGACCGGCTCTCCCCAGACGAACTCCTGGGCACCGTGGACGAGCATCGCGAAGTTGATCCCGACCTCCGGGTCGAGGATCGCCGGGGAAATGGACCCGGCCGAGTAGACGACGGCGAACATCGGCGGCGCGGCGACGTCTCGAAAGCCCGCCGCCCTCGCCCGCTCGCGGTCGAAGTAGATCGGGTTGTCCTCGCCGACCGCGAGGGCGTACTCGCGGATCTTCTCCCTGCAGACCTCGTACTCGAACGGCGCGTACCGCTTGCCCTTTGCGTCTTCCCGCACCGGCACGGCGCGGCAGGTTACCCAGGACGACCTAGGCGGCGTCGCGCAGGGCCTGCGCCTCTGCCAGCGTGGAGAGCTTGCGGAGCGCCGCCTCCTCGAGCTGGCGGACGCGTTCGCGCGTGATGTTGAACATCTTCGCCACCTTGTCCACGGTCTGCGGCTCCTCGCCTCCGAGGCCGTAGCGGAGCACCAGGATGCGCCGCTCACGGTAGGGCAGGTGCTCGAGCACCGAGTAGAGGCGCTCGTGCATCAGCGACTCCATCGCCGCGTCGAACGGCGACTGCGTGGACTCGTCCGGAATCAGCTCGCCGAACTCGGCCGCGTCGGCGTCGGTGCCCACCGGCTTGTCGAGCGACACGAGCGGCTGGGCAGCCCGCATGATCACGTCGGCCTCCACGGGATCCACCCCTGCAAGCGCGGCGATCTCCTCGACGGTGGGATCGCGGTCGCCGCTCGCCTCGAGCTTGCGCTGGGCTCCGTCGAGCTTCTTGAGGACGTTGTCGATGTGGATCGGGATCCGGACGGTGCGCGCCTTGTCGGCGATGCCGCGCGAGATCGCTTGGCGGATCCACCAGGTCGCGTAGGTCGAGAACTTGAAGCCCTTGCGGTGGTCGAACTTCTCCACCGCGCGGATGAGTCCGACTGTGCCCTCCTGGATCAGATCCAGGAACGGAAGGCCCTGGTTGCGGTACCGCTTGGCGATCGAGACCACGAGCCTCAGGTTGGCCCGGGTCATGTGATCCTTGGCCTCCAGGTCGCCGCGCTCGATGCGCTTGGCCAGCTCGAGCTCCTCCTCGGCGGTGAGCAAAGGCGTCTCCGCGATGCCGTCCAGGAACTGCTGAAGGGAGTCGAGGGTAGGGTCCGGGGCGGGTTCAGGGACTAGTGTGTCGGTGCTCACGGCGGCCAAGCTACGACGACGTCCTAAGCGCTCGCTAAAGAAATCGGTCAGCGCTTGCCGTCGCCCGAGAGCTCGAGCACGGACAGGAAGGCCTCCTGCGGGACCTCCACGCGCCCGAGCTGCTTCATGCGCTTCTTGCCCGCCTTCTGCTTTTCGAGCAGCTTGCGCTTGCGGGTGACGTCGCCGCCGTAGCACTTGGCGATCACGTCCTTGCGCATGGGCCGGACCGACTCGCGGGCGATGATCTTTGAGCCGATCGCGGCCTGAATCGGCACCTCGAACTGCTGGCGCGGAATCTGCTTCTGGAGCCGCTCGGTAAGGGCCCGGCCCGCCGGATAGGCCTTGTCGCGGTGGACGACCATCGAAAGCGCATCCACCCTCTCGCCGGCGAGCAGGATGTCTAGCTTCACGAGGTCGCCGTCGCGCAGCCCGAGGACCTCGTAGTCGAGCGAGGCGTAGCCCTTGGTGCGCGACTTCAGCTGGTCGAAGAAGTCCAGCACGATCTCGGCGAGCGGAAGGTCGTAGCGCAGCTGGACCCGCTGCTGCGAGAGGAAGGTCATGTCGACGTGGGTGCCCCGTCGCTCCTGGCAGAGCTCCATGACGGCGCCCACATGGTCCTTCGGACACAGGATTGTCGCCCGGATGTACGGCTCCTTGATGGAGGCGATCCGGGCGCGGTCGGGCATGTCGGACGGTGAGTGGACCACCACGAGCTCGCCGTCCGTCAGCGTCACCTCGTACTCCACGTTCGGGGTTGTGGCGAGCAGCTCGAGGTCGTATTCGCGCTCCAGGCGCTCGCGCACGATGTCCATGTGCAGCAGCCCGAGGAAGCCGCACCGGAAGCCGAACCCGAGCGCCTGGCTCGTCTCGGGCTCCCAGCTCAGCGCGGCGTCGTTGAGGGACAGCTTCTCGAGCGCGTCGCGCAGCTCCGTGAACTGGTCCGTGTCGACCGGGAACAGGCCGCAGAACACCATCGGCTTGCTCTCGCGGTAGCCCGGCAGCGGCTCGGCGGCGCCGCCCGCGCTCGTGGTGAGCGTGTCGCCCACCCGCAGCTGCGAGACGTTCTTGATGCCCGTGATCACGTATCCCACCTCGCCGGCGTGGAGGGCGTCGACCGGCGTCATGTCCGGGCCGAAATAGCCGATGTCGTCGATGTCCGCGTGCGTGCCGGCCTGCATGGCCACGATCGCGTCGCCCTTACGGAGCGCCCCATCGACCACGCGTACGTAGGCGATCACGCCTCGGTACTGGTCGAACTCGGAGTCGAAGATCAGCGCCCGGGGCGGCGCCTCCCGGTCGCCCTCGGGGGGTGGGATGCGATCGACGAGCGCTTCGAGCAGGTCGACCACCCCCTCCCCGGTCTTCGCGGACACGCGGATCACCGCCTCTGGGTCCACCCCGAGCAGCTCGCCGATCTCGCCGGCGACCCGCTCGGGCTCGGCGCCGGGGAGGTCGATCTTGTTCAGGGCGGGAATGAGTTCGAGCCCCGCATCCACGGCGAGATAGGTGTTGGCGACGGTCTGGGCCTCCACGCCCTGGGCGGCGTCGACGAGCAGGAGCGCACCGTCGCAGGCGGCCAGCTAGCGCGAGACCAGGTAGGTGAAGTCGTCGTGCCCGGGCGTGTCGACCAGGTGGAGGCGGTAGAGCTGCCCGTCGCGCGCCGTGTACTCGACCCGCACCGCCTGCGCCTTGATCGTGATCCCGCGCTCCCGCTCGAGGTCCATCGAGTCGAGGAGCTGCGGGCGGTGGTCACGGGGGTCGACCGCCCCCGGGATCTCGAGGATGCGATCCGCCAGCGTCGACTTCCCGTGGTCGATGTGGGCGATGATCGAGAAGTTGCGGATGTTGCGGGCAGGCGCGGCCATGCGACGCTCTGAGTATGGCGCGCCGCGGCGGCGCCGCCCTGGGCGCCCCCGCGCGCCGGCCGCGCCGCTGTCGTGGGCGCCCGGCCGGGCGTTACGGGCGCCGCCGGGCGCGCAGCAGGTAGTCGACCTGCTCCTGCTTGCGCATGATCATGTGCTCGAGCCTGTGCTCGACCGCCTCGGACGCGGCCTCCCGGCCCGTGGGCTCGATCGCCGCCTGAAGCGCCTCGAGGGTCTCGCCCTCGCAGTCGATCAGCCGGTCGAGCGCTTCCGCGGGGTCCGCCGTGAACTCCATCGGCGCGACGTTGGTCGTGGCCTTGCCTCCGAGCGCGGTCACCTTCTCGACCAGGCGGGTGGCGTCCTCGAGCTCGGCGAGCGAGTGCTGCCGCATCTTCTCCGCGTGCGCCTGATACTCCAGCCCGATCACGCTTCCGGCGGTGATCGCGTACATCAGCACGGACCGGTTTTGGAGGCGCAGCGCGCCGTTCAGGCGCTTGATCTGCTCCTCGACGTCCATCTTCTCGTCGCTTGGCATGGACGGGCTCTTACCCCCCGGTGGCGCGGCGACTCACGAGCAGCTGCCGGATCTGCCGGGCCTCAGGCACCCGCAGGACCCACACCGCTGTCGCATAGGCCGTGAGGCCTACCCCAATCGCGGCGAGGACGGCTACCCCCTGCGCGATGAGCGCGCGCCCGAGCGCATTGTCGAGGACCCACCACACGGCGTACGAAACCGCGGCCAGGAGCGCCGCGCCGAGCATCATCCTCACGGCGGCGCCGAGGGTGCGGCCGCCCTCCACGCCGTGCAGCTCGCCGCGCAGCATCCAGCCCTGGGCGGCGCACATCACGATCGTCCCGACGACCGTGCCGAGCACGATCCCCGCGATGTCGAACGGGCCGTAGAGGAGCGCGGCGAGCGCGGCGTTCACCAGCAGGTTGAGGCCGGCGAGCGCCGTCGTCGCCCACGGTCGCTGGAGGCTGAAGAAGGTGCGCGAGAAGAGCAGGCTGACCCCCTGGAACGGCAGCGAGATCGACCACCAGAACATCGCCGTTGAGGTCAGGTCGGTGGCCTCGGCCCCGAATGCGCCGCGCTCGTACACGAGCCGGGTGATCGGCTCCGCCAGGACGGCCATCAGCACGGCGCTCGGGATCAAGAGCAGCAGGATCTGGCGCACGCCGTTGCCCATCGTGCGCCGTAAGTCGTCGCGGGCTCCGCGCGCCGCGAAGCGCGCGAGCGTCGGGAACAGGATCGTCGCTATCGAGATCGAGAACAGCCCCTGCGGCAGCTGGTAGATGCGGAACGCCTTGTCGATCGCCGCGGGCGCCTGGTCCGAGACGAGCGTGCCGAAGAGCGAGTTGATGAGCAGGCTCAGGTTGATCAGACCCAGCGCGATGGTCACCGGCAGCATCAGCTTCAGCACCCGGCGAACGCGCTCGTCGCGCCAGTCGAGCCGCGCCGTGAAGCGCCCCCCGCGCCCGCGCAGCCAGGGCAGCGGCAGCGCGAACTGGACGATCGTCCCGGCCAGGATCCCGATCGCGTAGGCGTAGATCTCGTCCTCCTCGGGCAGCACCGGGACGAGCCCGACCAGCATCGCCACAATCACCAGGTTCCACGCGACGGGAGCCAGCGCGGGCACGGCGAAGTGCTCGAACGAGTTCAGCACCCCGACCACAAGACCCGACAGGGCGAGCAGCACGACGATCGGGAACATCAGCCGGGCGAGGTTCACGGTCAGGTCTTTCAGCCGTGGGTCGTCGTCGAAGCCCGGCGCGAAGACCGACATGAGCGGCTCCGCGAATAGGACGAACACGGCGGTGAGCACGCCGAGGATGAGACAGATGAGGAAGAAGAGGCTCGACGCGATGCGAAATGCCTCCCGCCGCTCGCCCTTCTCGAGGAGCTCCGTGAACACCGGGATGAACGCGCCCTGGAGGGCGGAGTCGGCGAACAACGCCCGCACGAGATTCGGCACCTGAAAGGCGATCGTGAAGGCGGACATGGCGCCGGTAACCCCGAAGTAGCTGGCGGCGACGACCTCGCGCACCAGCCCGAGCGCCCGCGAGAGACCGGTCGCGAACGAGAAGAAGGCCGTGTTCCGGGCAAGCCGGCGGGCGTGGCGCCGCCGCTCGGGCGCGTCGGTGCTCACTGGACGGCCGCTACACTGGGCACCCGCCGCGCCGCTCCTCGGTCGCGGCGTCGGTGCGTTATGGCCAACATCCCCTCACAAGAAAAGCGGATCCACCGGGCGGAGCGCGAGCGGCTCGAGAACCGCAGGCGCACCTCGCAGGTGAAGACCTGGTTCCGCCGGCTGAATTCAGCCGTGAGCGACGGCGACGCCGAGCGCGCGGAGGCCGAGTACCGAATGCTCCTCTCGCGGATCGACAAGGCGGTCAAGTCCGGTGCGCTCCACCGCAACAACGGGGCGCGCAAGAAGGCGCGCGCCGCCCAAATCCGGGCGCGGGCGTCGTAGGCGCGGTAGCGTTGCCGCCGAGGTCGGTGGCGCTTCGTTCTGGGGGCGCCTCGGGGACGCTCCGCCGCCCCGGGCGGGTGATCCCCTCGATCGAGTCGACGCAGCTCTCGCTCGTCGCGAAGGAACCGCTCGGCGTGTGGGGGTGCATCGTCCCCTGGAACTACCCGCTCCTGCTCCTGGCCTGGAAGGTGGCGCCAGCGCTCGCCGCGGGCAACGCCGTGGTGGCGAAGCCGTCCGAGCTGACCCCGGCCTCGACGCTCATGCTGGCCGACTGCTTCGCCCACCTCCTCGGGGCGCCGTCAACGTGGTGGCCGGCGGCGGTGACGTGGGCGCCGCGATCGTCGCGGACGAGCGAATCGACGGCGTCGCCTTCACGGGCTCCGTGTCCACCGGCAAGATGGTCGCAGCGGCGTGCGCCGAGCGGGTGGCGCGCATGAACCTCGAGATGGGCGGCACCCGTTCATCGTGTGCGCGGACGTGGCCGCCGACATTGAGGTCGCCGCGAGGGGCGGGGCCTGGGCAGCCTACCTGAACGCGGGGCAGGTGTGCACCTCGGCGGAGCGCTTCTACGTCGCGCGGGAGGTCTACGACGACTTCCTCGAACGCGTTCGTCTCACACGCGCGAGCTACGCGTCGGCGACCCGCTCGATCCGGCGACCGACGTCGGCCCCATGGTGTCCGCGAGCCAGCGCGCCAACGTCCAGACGCAGGTCGAGAGCGCGGTCGCGGCCGGGGCCGAGCTCGTCGTGGGGGGCGACCGCGCCGGGTACCGTCGCGGGCACTACTTCGCCCCCGCCGTGGTCACGGGCGCCCCGCCCGAGACCGACCTCCTCCGCGAGGAGACCTTCGGCCCCGTGGCGCCGATCGTGCCGGTAGCCTCGCTTGATGAGGCGATCGAGCTCGCAAACTCCACCCGATTTGGACTCGGCGCCAACGTGTACCGCGCGACCTCGAGACCGCCGTTCGCTGCCTGCGCGAGGTCCGCGCGGGACCGTCTGGATCAACGACCCGCTCACCGACAATGACGCCGGGCCGTTCGGCGGCTTCAAGCAGTCCGGGCTGGGCCGAGAGCTCGGTCAGGAGGGCTTGGAGGCATTTCAGGAGACGAAGCACGTGCACATCGAGACGAAGATCGCGCCAAAGGAGTGGTGGTACCCGTACGGCGGCGGCGGACCGTCGCCGCATGGGGCATGACCGATTGCCCGCGGCAGTCGCCGCAGCAGGCGGGCGTGGTGCCGCTTGTCAGCAGGGCAACGTCGCGGTGAGCGACCTCTCGGCGGCCGGAGCCCCGAGCCAACGCCGGCGCGTCCCCGACGCCGGATTTGCGATTCCACCGCGCGGCTCCGATGTCGCACGGTCGCCATCCCGTCTGGCTCGCTCACTCCCGCAGCCATCGACCGTCATCCGGCTCGGTGCACTGCACTCCCGGGAGCCATCGACCGTGATCGTGCTCGGCGTGCTCCGCCCCGCGCTCTCAGCCGACGGCCCGTGCCAGGGCGAGTGAGAACGCCGTGTCCTCGTCGAGCTGTACGTCGCCGCCGCCCCGCAACTCGGTCTCCAGATCCGCGAAGACGCAGAGCGCCCGCTCGAGGGTCGCCACGTCGGTCTTCTTTGCTCGCGCAACCGTTCTCTTCGCGAGCCATGGAGGAGCCTTCAGCGCTTCCCTCACCTTCTGCTCCGGCATTCCGGCGTCGAGCATCGCGGCGGCGCGGTGAACCTCGCGAAGGCGGCGAACGATGGGGAATATGAGACGTCCCGGCCGCTCGCCGTGGGCCTCGAGCTCCTCGGCGAGCGCGAGCGTGTCGCTCAGGTTCCCGGCAATAAGTGCGTCCGCCAGGTCGTAGGCCTGCGGCGCCGCGTCCCCCGCGACGAATCGCTCGACGTCCGCGGCCGTGACGTTCTCGGACGGGTGAAGCGCAAGCACGAGCTTCTCGAGCTCGCGGCTCAGCCGCCCGGGGCTCGTCCCGGCTCGGGCGACGAGCTCCTTGGCCGCCTCGCTGCTCAGTTGCAGGCCGAGCTCGCGGCCGCGCTCGACGCACCACTTCGGCAGCTCCCAGGGCTTTGGCGCCGTGTACTCGCGGACCTCGCCGCCGGCCTTTTCGACCGCCTTGCAGAGCGCCGCCGGCACCTTGCCGCGGGCGACGAGCACCAGCACCGTGTCCGGTGGCAGGGCGGCCAACGCGCTCTCGAGCGGCGCCAGCGCGGCCGGTTTCCAGGCCTCGACGTGGTCCACCAGCAGGTATCGGGTGCCAGGGTCGAAGCTAAGGGCGGCAAGTGCGGCGGCGACCTCGGGTGGCTCGCTCGAGCCGGCGTCGAACGTCTCCAGTCCGCCCGGTCCACGCTCCTCCTCCGCCCGCCGGCGGACACGAGCGCGCCACGAGTCGATCTTGGCGTCGTCGTCGCCGGAGACGAGGTACGCGCGCCTAAGTTCGGGCACGATCGGAGTCTATGAGCGCCGCCCGGACGTCTCATCGCTCGGTCGAAATCGTCGTGTCCCACGCTCGAGCCGGCGGATCGCGCGGCGCCGTCGCGGCCGAACGTTTTCACCGCTCGGTCGAGACCGCCGCGCCCCCGTCTTCGACGGTGAGCGTCACGGTGCCGTCGCGGTCGGTGCGGTAAGTGCGTACGCCGGCTTGCTCGAGCGCCGCCAGCGTGGACGCGGTCGGGTGGCCGTAGGTGTTAGGACCCACCCCGATGGCGGCGAACTCGGGGCGGACGCGCTCGAGGACCTCCCGCAGTCCGGGGTCGGCGCTGCCGTGGTGGGGCACTTTCATCGCGTCCACGTCCGGAAGATCGAGCGGAAGCAGCGTGTCGCTTTCGGCGTCGGCCGAGAGCAGGACGTCGAGGCCGCCCGCGCGGACCACGGCCACCACCGCCCGCGGGTTCGGGTCGTCTGGCGGCGGACCGGGCGGACGCGGCGGCGGCGACAAGACCGCGATCGTGACGCTCCCGGCCCGAACCGTCATTGGCGCCACGGCTCGTACTCGGCGCACGCCCCGGCGGGCCGCCGCAGCGAGCAACGCGCGGAAGCCGGGGTCGCGAGTGCCGTCGCCACCGTCGAGCAGAAGGTCCACCGGATAGCGGGCGAGGACCTCACGCAGGCCGCCGTGGTGGTCGCGCGAGGCGTGCGTCGCCACTACCAGCGTCAGGCGGCGGACGCCGGCTCTACGCAGAAGCCTCGCCGTACCCGCCTCCGGCGGCCCGCCGTCGACGAGCACGGCGGTGCCATCGGGGTGCTGGATGAGGGTCGCGTCCCCCTGGCCGACGTCGAGGAAGCGGACGGTCAGCCTGTCGGGCGGGTCGGGTCCCGAGATGACCAGGACCGCGACGAGCGCCAGAGCGGTGACCGCCATGGCGGCGGCGCCAAGCCGCTGTCTGCGCGGCCGGCGGCGCCATGCTGCCGCAAGCTCCTCTGCGCGTGGCCCGAGCCTCCGTGCTCCGGTCGCGATGCCCGCGGCTACCCCGCCGAGGACCAAATACGCCCCGAGGACAGTCGCAGCTCCTTCAAGGGGCAAGGCGAGCTGCCCGCCCGGCATGTCCGCGAAGCGTTCCGCGAGGGTCGTCACATAGGCCACCGGGAGGCGCGTCACCGGGCCAAGCAGCTGCGCGATCAGATCCGCCGGCGCTAGCACGGCGGCCACCTGTCCGAGGCCGGCTTTGACCATCCCGAGCCACATGACCGGAGCGACTGCGGGGAGCGCGAGGAGGTTCGCCGGCAGGCCGGCAAGCGGAACCGAGCCGAAGTGGTACGCGAGTAGCGGGGCCGTCGCCAGCGTCGCCGCGATCGTTATGGCGGCGCCGTCGGTAAGGCCACGCACAAGCGAGGCGAGCGGCAGAGCCGTCTCACGGCCGGAGAGCGGGGCCGGCGGGGCCCGCTCAACCCCGGCGGGCGCGACCGACGAGCGTGCCGCGGGGATAACGCCCGCGCGGGAGATCCTTGCCGCGTCGGCCACACGGGCGAGGTAGCGCTGGAGTGGAGCGCCCACCGTGAGGATGCCCGCGACGGCGGCGAAGGACAGCTGCCAGCCGGGGTCACCGATCACGCGCGGGTTGAGGGCGAGCGTGGCCGCCGCGGCGAGTAGGAGCGCGTACCAGCGCGATGCCGGCCGTGAGAGCGTCATCGCTGCGATTCCCGCGGCGCCCATGACGCCCGCGCGCTGGAGCGACGGTCCGGCTCCGGCGAGCGGCACGTAGAGCGCTATAAGGCACACGAGCGAGATCCCTCTACCCCGGGGACCGAGCCCCGCGGCCGCGAGCAGCGGCAAGGCGAGCGCGGCGAGGAGCATCACGTTCTGCCCGCTCACGGCCAGCAGATGTGCCAGCCCCGAATCGCGGAAGTCCTCGCGGACGGCCGCCGAGACGCGCTCGTCCTGGCCGAGGACCATGCCGCGGATGAGCTCGCCCTCGCGGTCCGGCATCCCGGCGATGACCGCGCGCTCCGCCCGCCGTCGCATGCGGTCGAGCAGCCCGTCGACCCCCGATCGCCGGCGCCCGGTCGCGCGGACGTTGTCCAGAAGCAGCTCGCCGGCAATGCCCCGGCGGCGGAGGTAGGCGGCGAAGTCGAAGGAGTCCCCGGTCGGACCGGCCGGGGAGCGCGCGGTGAAGGGGCCCGTCGTAGGACCGGGGCCCCCGGCGCCACTCGGGTATCGGGCGGATTCGCCTAGACCAGCGGACGCGTTCGAGCCGGGCTCGGCGGCGGCGGTGTCTTCGTGGGGGTCGTCGGCTGCGCGCAGCCTGCCGCTCACCGCTATCTCCGAACCGATGTCGAGTCGCGGCGGCAGCCTGTACCACGCTGGAATTCGCAGCAGAAGCCGAGCTCCGCCCAGCTTGCCGTCCACGACCCGGATCTCGGCTGTCGCGCCGAACGTGGACGGTCGCGGGCGCGTAAGGAGGTGCGCGCGCAGGGTGACGTGCTCTCCGGCGCGCACGGTCGCCGCCGGTGCGTCGATGGCCGCGACCCGCGCGTGGCCTAGGACGGAGCCGGCGAGCACAAGCGCCGCGCCTGCCGCACCGACCGCAGGGGCCCGCAGTGCTGCGAAGCCGGTGGCCGTGATCGCCGCCACCGCGAGCGTCGCGGCGAGCTCCGCCGTCGCCAGTGCCAGACCAGCGGCCGAGCAAGCGACCGCCACGTGCCAGGGGCGACGGGCCGGGAGGGCCACGGCCTCCGCAAGACGGGCGGACCTGCCGACGCCCGGCGGCGATCCGGGGCGCCCGCTCGAGCCGCCGACCCGGGGCGGCTCCAAGCGCGCCGGCGGGCTCACGGCTGGAGCGCTTCTCGCAGCGACTCGAAGCGCTTCTCACCGATTCCCTCGACTTCGCGAAGCTCGTCGAGCGAGCGGAACCCACCGTGCGCGTCGCGGTACTCGATGATCCGCTCGGCGAGCGTCTCGCCGATGCCGTCGAGCTCCTCGAGCTGTCCGCGCGTTGCGGTCGCGAGGCTTGGCTTCACCCCTGGGAGCGCTCCGCCCGCCGCCGTCTCACCGCCGGCCGCCGCCGGCGCGGCGACCCCCGGCCCAGGGACTACGACCTGCTGGCCATCCTGGACGCGGGCGGCGAGGTTGACGAGCGTCAGGTCGGCCTTTGGCACGGGACCTCCGGCCCGAGCGACCGCTGCGGCCACTCGCGATCCCGCGGGGACCCGGAACAGTCCCGGCCGACGCACCGCGCCGGCGACGTGGACATAGACGCCCTCCCCGGCGGCGCGGGAGCGACCGGCCGCCGCGCTCCCCGACCCCGCGCCCGCATCTCCGACTCCGATCCCCGCGCCATTCGCCGACCGGGGGCCGTCCAGCCTGACGGATGGGGACGCCGCGTCGTCGCCACCACCAAGCAGACGCAGCACGGCGATCGTCGCCAGCACTGCGGCGACCACCCACGCAACGACGGTTCCACGCGAACGCTCGGACACGAGGCGACGGTACGGGGAGGCGTGTTACGCGTGGGTTCGGTGCGTAACAGGAGGGATACGATCGGGACGTGGAACGCTTCACCGCAGTCCTCGGCGGTGATGACGGCGACGCGCCCGTGGTGGAGGTGCCGTTCGACGTCATGCAGCGGTACGGAAGGGCCCGGGCCCCCGTCCGGGGAACCGTCAACGGCGCCGACTTCCGGACGACCGATGCGAAGCGTGACGACACCAGGGCGCGCCGGGGGGAGAAGGCCCTCGTCATGGTGCGGGACGGGGTGCGCCGCCCTTGAGGGCGCTCGTTCAGCCGGCCCGCAACGGGGCTAACGCACCTCGAAGCCGGACAGCCCTTCGGGCGGCTCGTCGCTCGTCTCCACGCCGCTCACCTCCGCCCCGCGCGGCCCGCGCTCGCTGAAGCTGACCATCTCGGCGACCGCCTCGCGATCGCCCTCAAAGACCGCCTCGACCGCCCCGTCGGGGCGGTTGCGGACCCAGCCGGCCACCCCGCGGCGCCGCGCCTCCCGGCGGGTCGAGTCCCGGAAGAACACTCCCTGGACGTGGCCATGAACGACCACCCGCCGCCGGACCGGCTCGCTCATTGCAGGCGTCCGCGACCCGGCCCCGCGCCCGCGGCACGCCGGGCGAACCGCCGCCACGCGGACAACCGCGACGCCCACTGGCAGACTCCCCTAACGGTCAGGACGCTTGCAAGGAGGGGTGATTCGGACGATGGAGGCAACACGCGCGGAACCGGCTTGGGGAGTGGATTCTGAGTATGGCCGCCTTCTCGACGTGCTGCTCTGCGCCCCTGACCACTTTCACTGGCTCCCGGCCAGCGCGATCGCCCGCGCGACCCTCGACAGGGGCCTCGTCTTCAGCCCCGACGACGCCAGGTCGCAGCACGCCGAGATGGTTGCGATCTATGAGGAGGCCGGCGTCCGCGTGCATCTCCTCGAGCCGGACCCGGCCCTCCCCTACCAGGTCTTCGCCCGCGACTCGAGCATCAACGTCCCGGGCGGGCCCATTGTTACGCAGTGCGCTCAGTGGTGGCGACGCGGCGAGTACGCCCCGGTCATCCGCTTCTACCAAGAGCGGGGCGTTCCCATAAAGGAGATGGTCACGGCCGGCTCCTTCGAGGGCGGGGACTTCATGATCGTCGACCCGGGGGTCGCCGCGATCGGCACCGGCGAGGAGCGCACGCAGGAGAAGGCGGCGCGCCAGGTCGCCGGCTGGC
This sequence comes from Thermoleophilaceae bacterium, assembly GCA_014534235.1. Classification (GTDB taxonomy): domain Bacteria; phylum Actinomycetota; class Thermoleophilia; order Solirubrobacterales; family Thermoleophilaceae; genus JACVRW01. The sequence goes on from JACVRW010000009.1 coordinate 26,824, forward strand.
TTGAAGCCGAGGGCTGGGAGGTCCGAGTTGAGCGGATCCCCGCGCACTTCCTCCACATCGACGTGCTGGCCGCCATTCTCGGCGAGAAGCTCGCCGCGGTGTGCGTCGAGCAGGTGGGGACGGGCTTTGTGCGCTGGCTCGAGGAGAAGGGCGTCGAGATAGTGCCCGTGACGCTCGAGGCGGCGCTGAGGCTCGGGGTAAACGGCGTCTGCCTGGGCGGCGACCGCGTGCTCTCGAGCGCGGAGTCGATGGACCTCAACGCGCGTCTGCGGGCGCTCGGCCTGACGGTCTATGACCCGGAGCTCTCGGCGTTCACGCTCGGCGGCGGCGGCGCGCACTGCCTCATGCAGGCGATCCGGCGCGAGCGCGTCGCGCCGTGACGATCGACGCCCGCCGCGTCATCGCCGACCTGCGGGAGCTCGATCGGCTGACCGGGGGACCGGACGGCGCACGCCGCGTGTGCTGGACAAAGGAATGGCTGCGGGCGCGCGAGCTCCTGCGCGAGCGACTCGAGGACGTCGGCGGCGTCGCCGTCGCGCAGGACGAGGCGGGGAACCTGTGGGCGACGCTTCCGGGCGACCGGGATGGCACTGTGGCCGTCGGCTCCCACCTCGACTCGGTTCCGAACGGCGGCTGGCTCGACGGGGCGCTCGGCGTGATGGCGGCGCTCGAGGTCCTGCGCGCCGCCGCGGCCGACTCCCACCGGCACACGGCTGCGTTGGTCGACTTCGCCGACGAGGAGGGCGCCCGCTTCGGCCGTAGCCTGTTCGGCAGCTCGGCCGTGGCCGGCACGCTCGATACGCGGGCGATCGAGGGCCTGCGAGACGCGGAGGGCGGCGCGCTCGGCGAGGTGCTGGCCGAGCACGGCGTCGACCTCGAGCGGACCACTGCGGCCACCGCTCGACGCGAGTCGCTCATCGCCTACCTCGAGCTGCACATCGAGCAGGGCCCCGTGCTGGAAGGCGAGGGCCTGCCGGTCGCGGCGGTGAGCGGCACGTTCGGCGTGGAGCGATATCGCTTTTCGTTCGACGGACAGGCCTCCCACGCCGGCACCACCCCAATGGACATGCGTCGCGACGCGGGCCTCGCCGCGGCCGGCACCGCGCTTGCCGTGGAGCAGATCGCCCGCCGGCACGAGGGCGTCGGCACCTGCGGGCGGGTCGACCTCGAGCCCGGGATACCGACCGCGGTCGCAGGACGCGCCGATCTGCTGGTCGACCTCCGCCACGCGCAGGGCGAGCCACTCGCGGCGATGCTCGCAGAGACCCGCGCTGAAGCGGCGCGCGCTGCGGCAGGGCGCGGGTGCAGCATGTCCGATTCTGAGCTCTGGCGCATCGAGCCGATCTCGTTCGACGGGCGCTTGGTTACGGCCGCCCTCGAGGCCGCCTGCACGGGGCGCGCGCTGCCGAGCGGCGCGCTCCACGACGCGGCCGAGATGGCCCGGCACCTGCCGGCCGCGATGATGTTCACCTCGTCGACGCGCGGCATCAGTCACGCCAAGGAGGAGGACACGCCCGAGCCCGACCTCGAGCGTGCGATCGACGCGTTCGGCCGCCTGGCGCTGCGTGTGCTCCGCGGCGAGGTGCTCGGTTAGCGCTCCACCACCGCGCGGATCGTCCGGAGCTCGCGGTCGCTGGCGCCGCGCAGGCTGCCGCCGAGCTCGATCGCCCGGCGGACGTAGTCGAGCGTCTCCGCCGTCAGCCGCTCGCCGGGGAGGACGTTTGGAATCCCGGGCGGGTAGGCGGCGAGCGACTCCGCGGCGACCCTCCCCACCGCGTCCGCCGCTGGGAGGACCTCCTGAGGCGCAAGGAACGCCTCGCGCGGGCTCATGACGAGCTCCCCCCATGGGGGCGGCGGCGCGAAGGCCTCGCGGCTGCGGTCACCCGGGTGGACGCGAGAGGCGAGCTCCTCGCGCAGCGCGGTGACGAGACGCGCGCCGCTGGCCACGACGTCCTCAGCCATGCCGAACACGGCGACGATGACGTTCTCACCGGCGAGCTCGAGCAGGATGTCGTCGTGCTCGCGGATCCTGCGCGCGAGCTCGTACCCGGTCGCGCCCGTGCCGCGCACGTCGATCACGACGCGCAGCGGGTCGTAGGCGTGCACGCCGGGGGCGCCGACGAGCCGCTCGTCCAGCACGTCCAGGCCCGGCAGCTCCCGCACCGCGGCGCGGATGTCCCGCAACCCCGCCATCGTGCGAGTGAGGAGCTCGAAGCCGCGCGTGGCGGCCAGCCGCCGTGCCGCGTCGAGCGAGCCCGACAGGAGCGAGCTCGGGCTGGTGGACTCGAGCAGGGTCACGCAGCGGTCCACCACCTCCTCGTCGATCAGGCCACCCTCCCCCAGGTGGACGATCGCGGACTGGGTCACGCTCCCGACCACCTTGTGCGTGCTCGAGACGACGAGGTCGGCACCAAGGGACAACGCCGGCGTTGGGAGCTCGAGATGGAAAGGGAAGTGGGACCCCCACGCCTCGTCCACCACCAGCGGGACGCCCCGTGCGTGAGCCACCTCGGCGAGCCCCTGGACGTCGGCGACCGCGCCGAAGTAGGTGGGGGAGACGATCGCCGCTCCGGCCGCGCGGGGCGTCTCGGCGAGGGCCCGGTCGAGCGCCTCGGGAGTGACGCAGTGGGCCACTCCCAGCTCCGGATCTATCTCCGAGGCGACGAACGTCGGGCGCATCCCCGACACGATCAGCGCGTCGATGGTGCTCGAGTGGACGTTGCGCTGCACGACGAGCTCGGCGCCGGAGTGGGCGAGCGTGAGCAGCGCCACGTGGTTGCCCTGCGAGGCGCCGTTCACCAGGAACCAGCTGCGCCGCGCCCCCCACGCCTCGGCGGCCATGAGCTGGGCCTGCTGGAAGGGCGTCGGCTCGGGGCCCTGGTCTATGCCCGGCGTGAGGGCCGGGATGTCGAGCGCAAGAGCGCGCTCGCCCAGGACCTCCGCCATCTCCGGGTCCGCGGCCGGGCCGCCCTTGTGGCCGGGGACGTGGAGCCGGACCGGCCGGCGCTCCGCGAAGGCGCGCAGGGCCTCGAGGTAAGGAGCCTCGGACTGGGGTGGAGTTGGGCCCTCGCGGCGACGGCGGCCGGTGGCGGGCTCTGAGACCGACATGCCGCGCGAGTCTAGGCGCCGCCCCGGTTGGGCCGCCGCGGAGCCCGGCTTCCGAGGCGGCGTGCCGCGCCGGGTTGACGGCCCGCCTCAGCCGCCCCGAGCGCCCGCTCGGCGGCCGCGTCCGGGGAGCCCGCAACCTCGATTCCTTGGATCTCCCACGTCGCGAGGCCGACCACCGGCTTGCCGGTTCTCAGCGCCAGCGCGATCTCTGACAGCGTGCCGTAGCCGCCCCCGATCGCGACGAGCGCGTCCGCGGCTCGGACGACGAGCGCGTTGCGCGCCTCGCCGAGGCCGGTCGCCACGGCCACGTCGACGAATGGGTTGGCGTGGGCACGGTCCGACCCCGGCAGCACCCCGACGGTGGTGCCGCCGGCGTCCTTCGCACCGCGGCAGGCCGCCTCCATGGTCCCACCGAGCCCGCCGCAGACCACCACCGCTCCACGCGCGGCCAGCGCGCGGCCGACCGACTCGGCCGCCGCCATCTCGTCCGGCCGGGCGTCTCCCGGCCCGACCACCGCAACGTAGGGGCGCGCGATCAGGGTCGTTCGGGTCGGGCGGTCCCCGGCTCGGGCGGCTCCGCCCCGCCGCGTCCCGCTCCGCCTCCACTGCCGAAGAGCGGGGCCTTGCCGGTCGGCGCGGACGCCTCCCTCGTCTCGGCCGTGGCCGGCTCCTCGCGCGGCCGGGTCTCCACGGCGAGGGAGATCTGCGTGGTCGCGGCAAGCGCGCCCGCCACCATTAGAGCCGCGCCGCCGAGCGCCAGCCAGATCCCGACGTCCTGCTCCGGGCCGCCATCGCCTGCGACCGCCGGCGGATCATTGAAGGCCTGGGTAACCACGACGGCCAGCGTCGCGATCGCGATGATCACCGCCACGCTCGGACTGATCTCCTGCCTCATGACGCGCGGGCCCACCAGCAGCGAGAAGATCGTCGCGAGCGCGAGGCTCACGAGAACGACGTCCACGATCTCGAACACCGTCCAGCCGGTGAGGGTCTCGTACCAATCGAGGAACAGGCTGACGATCAGTAGCACCGCTCCGGCGGAGGCCACGAGCGGTCCGACCGGGATCCTCTGCGCGCGCGGCATGGGCGGGTCACTCTAGCGCCGCCCTGGACGCGCCGGGCGGGCTCAGCGAACCACGAAGTTGACCAGCTTGCCCGGCACGACGATCGCCCTGACGATCTCCTTGCCGTTCAGGCGCGCGGCCAGCTTGTCGGAGCCGCGGGCCAGTGCCTCGAGCTCCTCACGGGACGCCGCGGCCGGCGCCGCCACCCGGTCGACCAGCTTGCCGTTCATCTGCACAACGAGCTGAATCTCGTCGCTGACGAGCAGCGCCGGATCCGCCTCCGGCCACGGCTCCTCCCACACCCGTCGGCCGGTCATGAGCTCGTACACCTCGGCGCCGAGGTGGGGAGCGAACTGGAAGATCAGCGAGCCCGCAGTGGCGACAGCGAAGCGCATATGCCCGGGTGGGGCGGACTCGCGGGCGCGGTAGATCTCGTTCACGAGCTCCATCACCGCGGCGATCGCGGTGTTGAACGCAAAGCGGTCCCGCATGTCCCGGGTCACCTTGTCGATCGCCCAGTGAGCCTTGCGCAGTAGGTCGGAAGGTGCACCGTCGACGGCGTCCTCAGGAGAGGTCCGCTCGGCGGTCTCGGCGGCCACCGTCCACAGGCGCGACAGGAACCGGTACACCCCCCCGACGCCCTCGTCCTGCCAGTCGGCGTCTTCCGACGGCGGCCCGATGAAGAGGATGTACGACCGGAGTGTGTCGGCCCCGAAGCGCTCCACGTACTCGTGCGGGGAGACCGTGTTGCCCTTCGACTTGGACATCTTCGCCCCCTCGCGGGTGATCATCCCCTGGGTGAACAGGCGAGCGAACGGCTCCTGGATGTCCAGCAGGTCCATGTCGGCGAGCGCCTTCACGAAGAACCGGGCGTACATGAGGTGCAGGATCGCGTGCTCCACGCCGCCGATGTACTGGTCTACCGGCATCCACCGCCGCAGCACCTCGCGATCCCAGGGCGCCCGGTCGTTGTGCGGGTCGCAGTAGCGCAGGAAGTACCACGACGAGTCGACGAAGGTGTCCATAGTGTCCGTCTCCCGGCGCGCGTCGCCGCCGCAGCGAGGACAGCTCGTGCGGACCCAATCCTCCGCGGCGGCCAGCGGAGACCGCCCCTTGGGCGCGTAGTCCCGTATCTCAGGGAGCTCCACGGGGAGTTGCTCGTCCGGCACCGGCACCGTGCCGCAGCCGTCGCAGTAGACGATCGGGATCGGGCACCCCCAGTAGCGCTGACGTGAGAGCAGCCAATCGCGCAGGCGGTAGCTGACCGCGCTCTTGCCGAGCCCGCCCTCCGCGAGCCAGGCGGTGATCGCGCGCTTCGCCTCGGGTGCGGGCATGCCGGTGAAGTCGCCGGAGTTCACCAGGCGCTCGTTCTCGGTGTGGCCGAGGAACGCCTCGTTCAGGGACGCGGCCGGATCGGAGTCGGCCGGAGCGACCACCCGCCGGATCTCGAGCCCGAAGCGCTCGGCGAACTCGTAGTCGCGCTGGTCGTGGGCCGGCACGCCCATGATCGCGCCGGTGCCGTACTCCATCAGCACGTAGTCGGCCACGAACATCGGGATCTCCTCGCCGGTGACCGGGTTGGTCACGGTGCGGCCGAGCGGAACGCCCGTCTTCTCCTTGTGCTCTGCGCCGCGCTCCTCCACCGACTCCGTCAGCGCGCGGTTCACGTACTCGTGGACCTCGGGCGAGTCGTTCAGCTTGAAGATGTCCGGGTGCTCCGGCGCCATCACGAAGAACGTCGCGCCGAACAGCGTGTCGGGGCGGGTCGTGAACACGGGGTAGTCGACGCCAAGCTCCTCGCACCGGAAGACGACCTCGGCACCCTCGGAGCGGCCGATCCAGTTCTCCTGCATCGTCACCACGTACGGCGGCCAATCGATCGTCCTCAGGTCCTCGAGCAGCCGGTCCGCATAGTCGGTTATGCGGAAGAACGACTGCTCGAGCTGGCGGGCCTCGAGTTCGGCGCCGCAGCGCTCGCAGCGGCCGTCGATGACCTGCTCGTTGGCCAGCACCGTGGCGTCGTTGGGGCACCACTTGACCGGCGCCTCCTTGCGAAAGGCGAGGCCCCGCTCGTAGAGGCGCAGGAAGATCCACTGGGTCCAGTGGTAGTACTCGGGCTGGTGGGTGCCGAACTCGCGCGACCAGTCGATCGAGATCCCCCACTCGCGGAACTCCCGCTGGAACTTGCGAATCGACGCCTCGGTCGACTCGCGCGGGTGCTGGCCGGTCTTGATCGCGTGGTTCTCGGCCGGCAGGCCGAAGGCGTCGTAGCCCATAGGGTGCAGCACCCGGTATCCGTGGCGGCGGCGGAAGTGGGCGACGGCGTCGCCGACCGAGTAGGTCTTGAGGTGGCCGATGTGTGGCTCGCCTGACGGGTACGGGAGCATCTCGAGCACATAGGCCTTCGGCCTGTCCGGAGCCTCGTCGTTGGAGACCTCCCAGGTCCGCTCGTCGGCCCAAACCTTCTGCCACTTGGCCTCGATCCGCCTGGGGTCGTAGCGCTCCGCCATGGACGCCAGGTTACCTGGGGGTGCCGGATCGCAGAACGGGGTTACAGTCGCGGGCGTTGAACGCGAATGGCCTCGAGCTCGCGTGCGACCACGCCGGCGAGCGCGGCAAGCCGCTCCTGCTGATCCACGGGTGGCCCGAGACCAGGCGCATCTGGGCGCGCAACATCGGCCCGCTCGCCGAGGCCGGCTTCGAGGTGATCGCTCCGGATCTCCGCGGCTTCGGCGACTCGGACCTTGCCCCCGACGACCGTTACGACGTCGCCGCGCACGCCGCCGACATGGCCGCGCTGGTGCGCAGTCTCGGCCATGACAGGGTCGTCGCCTGCGCCGGCGACCTCGGCGGCGTCGTCGCGCAGGACCTGTCGCTGCGCTTCGAGGGCCTCGTGGAGCGCCTGGTCCTCTTCAACACGGTCCCACCGGTCCTGCCGGGCACCCGACGGGAGGTGCCGCCCGAGGTCCGCATGGCCGCCGACTACTTCATCCGGCAGTCCCGCGATGCGGACGGCCTCGCGGCCGAGCTCGACACCCCCGAGAAGCGCCGCCGGTATGTGGCGCAGTTCTACGGCTCGCGCTTCTGGGCGGCCCCCGGAGCGTTTTCGCCGGAGGACGTGGACTTCATGACGGAGCCGTTCGGCGACGCCGAGCGCTTCCGGGCCTCGATCGCGAACTACGAGTACGTCGGCGGGCCGCGCACGGCGCCCGAGCCGCCCCGGCTGACCGAGCCCAACCCCACCCCCGTGCTGATCCTCTACGGCCCCGAGGACCACGTCATTCCGCGCGACTTTCCGCAGCGCATGGAGGCTGCGTTCCCTAACCGGGCCGGCCCCTTCATCGTGCACCGAGCCGGCCACTTCCTCCAGTGGGAGCGCGCCGACGTGCTGAACGGCGCGCTCCGCTGGATGTGCCTCAGTGGTCACCACCGAGAGTACGGTCGATGATCGGGCCAGCCAGCACCGTGGCGTAAGCATCGGCGAGTACCCCGGGTGGCGGCGCGACGGCGGCGGCCCGCTACTCGCCCGTAGCGATCATCACGTCCGAGGCCTTGATCACCACCATCACCTCGCTTCCCTCCGACAGCCCGAGCTCCTCCACCGCCTCGACCGTGATGGATGCGACGAGGCGCTGACCCGCCACGTCGACCGCGACGTTTGCGATCGCCTCGCCGCGGGTGATCTCCTGCACCGTTCCCCGGAGCTGGTTCCGGGCGCTGATCTTCATCGATTCCTCCTCCGTTCAGATGCTTACGAGCCGGGTGGCGGCGGCCTTCCATGTCGCGGTCACCAGGCTGCCGGCGCGCAGGTCGAGCGCCTTCGCCGAGGCCTGCGTGATCTCGGCCGCGAGCGGCTGCGGGGCGGCCAACCCGAGCCGTACCCGGTTCCCCACGGCTGTGACCGACAGCACCTCCACGGGAAGGCGGTTCTGGCTCGACCCATGGGGCGCCTCCCCCTCCGGGTCGATCGTGATCTCCCACGGATAGACGCTCACCGCGACGGGACCCTCGCCGCGGTCGCTGCTCGTCACCGTGCCACCTCCGTCGAGCTCTACCAGCGTGAGCCCGTTGGGCCCGGCGTGTGCCGTGCCCGTCATGACCACCGCGCCCGTGAAGTCCGCGACGAACGCGGACCGCGGCGCGGCGGCGAGCTCAGTGGGAGTCCCCTCCTGCACGACCCTGCCCGCGTCGACGACCCCCACCCGGTCGCCGAGCTGAGCCGCCTCCGCGAAGTCATGCGTCACGAGCAGCGCCGGCACCTCGACCTCGCGAAGCACCGCCTCGAGCTCCCGCGCCGCCCCGGCGCGGGTGCGGGGGTCGAGCGCGGAGAGCGGCTCGTCGAGCAGCAGGACATCCGGCCGACGCGCGAGCACCCGGGCGACGGCGACCCGCTGGCGCTCGCCCCCCGACAACGTGCGCGGGCGGGCGTCGGCGAGCCGGCCGACTCCGAACCGCTCGAGCAGCTCCTGGGCGCGGCGCCGGCGCTCGCGCCGGCTCATCCCCCGCAGCGGGTAGGCGACGTTCTGCCACGCCGTCAGGTGCGGAAAGAGCGCGTACTCCTGGAACACGTACCCGCAGCGACGGTGCTCGGGCGGAACGTCGATCCCGCGCTCCGTGTCGAGCCACGTTTCGCCGCCGCAGTGAACCCGGCCCCTCTCGGGGCGCAGGAGCCCCGAGGCCACCCGCAGGATGCTCGTCTTTCCCGCCCCGGACGGACCCGCCAGGGCCAGGCACTCGCCGGCGCATACCTCCAGCGACACTACGAGGTTCAGCCCGCCGAGGCGCGTCCGGGCCTCAACCCGCAGCACCGCCGAGCGCCTCGCTTCGCTGGACGAGCTTCACCGACAGGAGGATGGCCGCCGACACCGCGACGAGGACCGCGGAGAGCGCCAGCGCCGAATCGAAGTCCGTCGAGAAGCGGTCATAGATCGCGAGCGGCACGGTCTGCGTGATGCCTTGGAACGAGCCGGCGAACATCAGCGTGGCCCCGAACTCGCCCAGGGCACGACCGAGCGCCAGGGCGGTGCCCGCCGTTAGTCCTGGCATGGCGCACGGAATCATCACGCGGAGAAACGAGCGAGCCTCGGAGGCGCCCAGGGTGCGCGACGCGTCGAGGAGCGTCCGGTCCACTGAGGCGAATGCGGCCGTCGCCTGGCGTACGTAGAACGGCGAGGCCACGAACGTCAGGGCCACGACTACGCCCGCGGTCTCGAGCGCCAGCTCGACCCCCGCCGCCTCGACCGCACCGCCGAGGATGCCCGACGGGCCTACCGCCGCCAGCAGGGCGATGCCCGCCACCGCCGGCGGCAGCACCAGCGGCAGCTCCACGAGCGTGATGACCAGGGACTTGCCGCAAAACGAGCGCGTCGCGAGGAGGTAGGCGGCCGGCGTGCCGACGAGCAGGATGAGCCCCAGCGACATTGCGGTGGCGCGCAGACTGAGCCATAGGGCGTCGAGCGCGGCGGGCTCGCCGAGGGCGTCGATGAGCCGGGCCGGGCTGCTGTCGAGGAAGATCGCGACGATCGGAAGCGTCAGGAACGTCAGCGCCAGGGCGAGCGCGACGCCGAGCACGGCCGGGAACCAGGCTGGGCGAGGCGCTCCGCGCACGGCTCCCGGCCGCGCTCCTGCCACGCCGCTCATCGCGGTGGGGGCCGGAAGCCAGCTTCGCGAAGCGCGTCGGCGCAGCGCCCGTCCAGCAGCTGGTCGACGAAGCGCTCCGCCTGCTCCGGACGCTCGGCTCCCTGTACGACGCCGGCGCCATAGGTCACCGTCGGCTGTAGCTCCGGCGGCAGGGCGATCGACCTCAATTCCCCGTCGGTGGCCTCGACGTCCGTGACGTAGATGAAGCCGGCGTCGGCCGCGTCCTGCGTCAGCTTGCCGACGATCCCCCTCACATCGGGCTCGTTGGAGCGGACGTTGTCGAGGATGGCCCGCTCCTGGGGGGCGGGCAGCCTCCCGAGCGCCTCCCGCGCGTAGGACCCGATCGGCACCGACGCCGAGCCGATCGCAATCTTCACGTCCTGGCGCGCAAGCTCGCCGAGTGAGTCGATCTCCGAATCCCTCGGCACGGCCAGCACGAGCTGATTGGTGGCGAACTCGACCGGCGAGGAGAGCAGGCCGTCGGCGTGGAGCTCCACCGGCAGGCTGGTGTTAGCCGCGGCGAAGACGTCCGGCTTCACGCCCTGGCGAATCTGCGCGGCCAGCTCGTCGGACCCCGCGAACTGCAGCCGCACGTTCGCCCCGGCGAAGTGGGGGGCGCACGCCTCGAGCGCCTCGGTCATTGACGAGGCGGCGGACACGACGAGCCTGGGCCGCTTGCCGCTGCCGGCCTCGCTGTCGTCTCCACAACCGGCGCCCGCCAGCGCGGCGGTGGCCAGCACCAAGGCAAGCAGCCTCATCCGGTGGCTCTCTCGACCATCACCGAGGTCGCCTTCACCGCCGCGGTGGCCGGGACGCCGGGGGCGAGGCCGAGCTCGTCGACGGCGTCGCGGGTGACCGCCGCCGTGACGAGGTGCGGCCCCGCCTCGATTTCCACCAGTGCCATGACCCCGTCGATCTCGACGGAGCGGACCACCCCCGGAAAGCGGTTGCGCGCCGACAGCCGATCGCCGGCCTGGTGGCGCCGCGGGCCGCGAGCGAGGCGCTCGACCTCCCCGCGGGGCACGCGGCGGCGGTTGGCCGCGTCGCGCGTCGTCCGCAGCTTCCCAGCCCGCTCCCACCGGCGCAGCGTGTCCGTGCTCACCCCGATCGCTCGGGCGGCGTCGCCTAGGAGGAGTCCTTCATACCGCGCCATCTGCACTAGCTTTGCATAGGCGGATCGGGGGCAGCGTCCGGCGCTGCCATGATCGGACCTACGCCGATGAGCGCCTCCGAGACAGACCGAGCCGGGAGTCGGTCAGCCGAGGCCAGACGTCCGGTCGCGGCCGCCGGAGCCCAGGCAGCCGCATCGAGAACCGAGACAGTCGACGCGTCGCGCCTCGGTCGGAGGGTCCGCCTGGACGAACGCGTCAGCCCGCTCGAGCTCTTCTTCGACCTCGTGTTCGTCTTCGCGCTCACGCAGGTCACCGCGCTGATGGCAGAGGAGCCGACCTGGGAGGGCGTCGCGAAAGGCATGCTCGTGCTCGCCGCGCTGTGGTGGGCGTGGGGCGCCTACGCGTGGCTGACCAACTACATCAACACGGATGAGACGCGCGAGCGGCTCCTGCTGTTCGCCTCTATGGCGGCGATGCTCGTGGCCGCGCTTGCTGTGCCGCACGCGTTCACCGACGACGGCGTCCTGTTTGCGTGTGCCTACGCGCTCGTGCGGTGGCTCCACATCTTCATCTTCGCCGAGGCGAACGAGAACGTGGATACGGCCGCCGCAATCCGCCGCCTTAGCCGGACGGCGCTCCCCGGCCCCGCGCTTCTGATCGTCGCCGGCTTCCTCGAGGGAACGGCCCAGGGCGTGCTCTGGATCGTGGCGCTCGCGATCGACTACTCGGGACCGTTCATATTCGGAGTTCGCGGCTTCAGGGTCTCGGCGGCGCACTTCGCCGAGCGGTTCGGGCTGATCCTCATCATCGCCCTGGGGGAGTCGATTGTGGCGATCGGCGTAGGCGCCCAGGGGATCGAGCTCGGCGCCGCCGTCGTGAGTGCGGCGGTGCTGGGCGTCGCGCTGGCCGCCGCGCTCTGGTGGGCGTACTTCGACGTCGTCGCGATCGCGGCGGAGCGGCGCTTCAGCGGCGCGACGGGCGAGGAACGGATCCTGATGGCGCGCGACTCGTACAGCTACCTGCACCTGCCGATGATCGCCGGCATCATCCTCGTGGCACTCGGCGTCAAGAAGACGATCGGCGACGTGGACGAGCCGCTCAAGACCGTCCCCGCCGCGGCGCTCCTCGGGGGTGTGGCGCTCTACTACGCCGCGCACGTGGCCTTCCGCCTACGAAACATGGGCACGGTCAGCAGGCGGCGCGTCGTCGCGGCGGTGATCTGCTTGGCGCTGATCCCGGTGGCGACGCAGGTGGACGCCCTCGCGGCGCTGGCGCTGGCGGCGACGGTCGCGGCGGGATTGATCGCCTATGAGGCGATCCGCTATGGCGAGGAGCGAGCGGGGCTGCAGCGCGGCGGCGTGGAAGAGGCGGCAGGCGGGTAGCGGCTCAGACGCGGCCCCTTCGACCTCTTCCGCGCCGGGGTGCGCGCGCATGCGGCGGGTAACGCAGCAACGCAAGCCGACCGCCGGCCGATGCGCGGAACGCCCGAGTCAGGCGGCCCGAAGCTCCGGCTGGACCGGCACGAGCCGGGCGTAGGCCGGCCCCGGCGCGTTACCTCGATCGCTTCACCGGCCGCGGCTCGCTCGAGGTAGTAGCCGAAGTGGTTGCGGAACTCGTGGCAGCCGACTCGCGATAGGCCGCTGTCGGAGGGAGTGGAGCTGACGGGACTCGAACCCGTGGCCTGCGCGCTGCCAGCGCGCCGCTCTCCCAACTGAGCTACAGCCCCAGGAAGCTCAAACGCAGAAGCAAGGTTAATGCAGGCGCGCTGGGCGTTGCCAGGCGGTTTGACCCTCAGCCAGATCGCCCGACGACCTGCGACCAACCACGAGGGCAGAAAGTAGCAGCGGTCGAGATCAGCGCAGTACACAGCGACGGCATCGATCTCGTCTTCGGTGTACGGCAACCTGGTCGAGCTGGTGCGACGCCAGGCCAGGGCATATCTCAGCCGATAGCCCCGCCTCAACGACGACGAGCGAGCGCCCTCACCGGGCCCGCGACTCAGCCCACCGACCGGGCCGGCGCCTCGCCCCAGAGCTGCTCGAGACGGTAGTACTCGCGCGCCTCGGGCGTGAAGATGTGAACCACGCAGTCCCAGTAGTCGAGCAGAATCCAGCGGGCTTCGCGCTCTCCCTCCGTGCGCCGCGGCAGCAGGCGGTCGCGGGCATGCTTCAGCTCCTCGTAGATGGCGTCGTGGATCGCCTTCGTCTGGCGCTCGGTGTTCCCGGAGCAGATCACGAAGAAGTCCGTGTAGCTCACGACCCCGCGGAGGTCGATCACGCGGACGTCGATGGCCTTCTTGTCGGCCGCGATCGCCGCAATCCGCTCGGCGAGCGTCACCGAGTCCTCGTCTGTCACGCCGACGCCCTCTCGGCGTCCGCCGCCGAGGCATCGTGGCGGTCCCGGGGTCCCTCCTCGCCGGCCTTCGCCCCGTAGAGCTCGTTCTCCCGGATCGAGCTCGCCACGGCGTCGGGGACCAGGTAGCGGATCGGTCGGCCCAGCGCGACCCGGCGACGTACCGCGCTGGAGGACACCTGGATGAGCGGCATGTCGAGGTACCGAACGCGCTCAGAGCCCCTCAGGCGGGCGATCTTGATCCCGATCGCGTTACGGGTCCAGCTGACCCGCTCCACCACCACGACCGTCGCCAGCGACAGCACCTCCTCCGGCTCGTGCCATGTCGGCAACCCCGCCGCCTGATCGCCACCGAGGATCAGGAAGTGCTCGTCCTCGGGCGCGGCGGAACGCATCCGACGCAGGGTGTCGGACGTGTAGGAGGGACCCTCGCGATCGATCTCGATGCGCGAGCTCTCGAAGCGGTCGTCGTCCCCAATCGCCAGGTCCACGAGCTCGAGCCGAACGTCGGCGCCTGGATCGTCGTGGATCTCGCGATGTGGCGCCCGGCCCACCGGCACGAAGACGACCTTGTCGAGCGCGAGTTGCGCCAACGCCTCCTGTGCGCACACCAGATGGCCGATGTGCGGCGGGTTGAAGGTGCCGCCCAGGATCCCGATCCGCACGCTACTCGCGGACCTGCCCGGAGCCCTCTACGACGAACTTGTACGTGGTCAGCTCGCGCAGGCCGATCGGACCGCGGGCGTGCAGCTTCTGCGTCGAGTTCCCGATCTCCGCGCCCATTCCGAACACCCCGCCGTCCGTGAACCGGGTGGAGGCGTTGACGTAGACGGCGGCCGCGTCGACGTCGGTGGTGAAGGCCCGGGCGGAGTCGACCGATCCGGTCACGATCGCCTCCGAGTGGCCGGAGCCGAAGCGGTTCACGTGCTCGATCGCCTCCCCCACCGAATCCACGACCTTCACCGCCAGGATCAACGCGTGGTACTCGGTCGCCCAGTCCGCCTCGGTGGCGTCGCGAACCGAGCCGTCGAGCTCGCCGGCGAGCGAGCGGGCTCGGGCGTCCACCCGCAGCTCGACCCGGGACTCTCGCAGCGCGCGCAGGACGGGGGGCAGGAACTCGCCCGCGATATCGGCGTGGACGAGCAGCGTCTCCGCCGCGTTGCACGTTGAGGGCCGCTGGACCTTGGCGTTCACGGCGATCCGCACGGCGTCGTCGAGATCAGCCGACGAGTCGACGAACACGTGGGCGTTTCCGCCGGCGGCGTAGATGACCGGCACGGTTGCGTGCTCCTTGAGGGCGGCCTTCAGCCCCTCGCCGCCGCGGGGGATGACGAGGTCGACCACGCCGTCCTGCGTCGCGATCTGACGAAGCTCATCGCGGTCGCCGCCGCTCACTATCGAGATCGCGCCCTCCGGGACGCCCGCGGACAGCGCGGCGGACGAGACGACGTCGGCGAGCACCGAGTTCGAGTGGGCCGCGATCGAGGAGCCGCGCAGCACGATCGCGTTTCCCGACTTGAGGCACAGCGCGGAGCAGTCGACGGTCACGTTTGGCCGCGCCTCGTACACGACGGCGACGACGCCGAGCGGAACCCGTACGCGCCGCACGTCGAGGCCGTTCTCGAGCCGATGGCCGCCGATCGTCTCGCCGACCGGGTCGGGCAGCGCGGCGATCGAGCGGACGTCCGAGGCGATCCCGGCGAGCCGCGCCTCGGTCAACTCGAGGCGGTCGAGCAGGCCCGCGTCGAGGCCGGTCTCCTCGCCCGCCTCCACGTCGCGCGCGTTGGCATAAAGGATTTCGTCGGCGCGCTGCTCGAGCGCCGCCGCCACCCGGCCGAGGGCGGCGTTCTTCGTGGCGGTGTCGAGCCTCGCGAGGTGGCGCGACGCCCGCTTCGCCTGCGCGCAGACGTCGGCGACCGACTGGGCGGTGGTGGCCATTGCGGCAAGGGTATCGCGCGATGTGGGCACGGCGGCCGCAGCGTCAGGCCGTCGCCCGCGGCGCACCGGTGACCGCCCATCGGCGGCCGGCGAAGCGCCACGCGCAGGTGCCGAGCCTCGCGGCGATCAGGCCGACGAGGCCAACCCAGACGCCGACGATCCCCCACTCGAGCGCGAGCGAGAGCAGCGCGATCGGGGCCAACACGAGGAGCGACGATGCGAGCATCGCCCACATCAGGAAGCGGGTGTCGCCCGCCCCGATCAGGATGCCGTCGAACGCGAAGACCGCCCCGTTCGCCGGCTGCATGAGCGCGAATAGCGGCCAAATCTCCTTTGCCCGCTCGATGACGGCGGGATCGCCGGTGAAGGCACGCGGCAGCACGTCGATCAGCGCGAGCAGGACGAGCGCGAACACGGCGCCCACCGCAACCGACCACCCGATCATCCGGCTTGCCGCCTCGTACGCGCCCGCGGCGTCGCCGGCGCCGAGCGAGCGGCCGACGATGACCTGACCCGCGATCGCGATCGCGTCCATAACCAGCGCCAGGAAGACGAACAGCTGGAAGGCGATCTGGTGCGCGCCGAGGGACGCGTCGCCGATGCGGGCCACCACCGCGCTCGCCAGGAGAAACGATCCGTAGAGGGCGGCCGTCCGCACGAAGATCTCGCCACCGATGCGGGCGAGCGGGCGCATCCGCGACGCCGACGGCCGGCGGGTGTCCGCCCGCGCGGCGAGCAGCGCGCGCACGAACGCGGCGCCCATGCCGGCCTGGGCGACGACGGTCGCCCACGCGGAACCCGCGAGGCCCCAGCCGAAGCAGTAAATGAACAGCACGTTCAGCGCCACGTTCGCGGCGTTCGCGGCCACCACGATGACGAGCGGCTGTCGCATGTCCGAGACGCCGCGCAGCCAGCCCTGGCCGGCCAGCGCCATCAGCGCAAAAGGCAGGCCAATCGAGCCGATTCGCAGGTACGTGACCGCGAGATCGCCGGTGCGTCCGGCGCCTCCGATCACCTCGACGAGCGGCACCGCGAGGCCCGCGAGCAGCCCCGTCAGGCAGACGCCGATCCCCGCCGACAGCCACAGCGCCTGCGCCGCGAGCCGCCCCGCCTGGATCTCCTCTCCCGCGCCGTGGAAGCGCGCCACCTGCGCGGTCGTGCCGTAGGTGAGGAAGTTGAACAGGGTGAAGGCCCCGGTCAGCAGGGTCGCCGCGATGGCCAGCGCGGCAAGCTCCTCGGTCCCGAGATGGCCGACCATGGCGGTGTCGGCCAGGAGGTAGAGCGGCTCCGCGGCCAGCGCCCCGAGCGCAGGCAGGGCGAGCCGGACGATCTCCCGGTCGTGTTCGGAGCGCAGCGGCACCGCGCGAGTGAATCAGGTGCGCTCGATGCTCAGGGATCGAGCCGGCTCGGCAGGCAGCCGTAGTGCACGAGTACGCCGGCCAGGCGCAACGTCTCCTCCCCCAACGGGCCGCCGCAGGCGGGGCAGGTCGCACCGCTGGGGCGTCTCGCGAGCGACGACGCGCGCGTCCGCACGAGCACCTCGAGCCGGTGAACCTCCTCCGCTGAAAGGCGTGCGCTGAGCGGCGCCCGGGCGGATCCCCGCATCCTCGTTCTCCCCGTCGCTTCTCCCCGCAGGCAGGGGACTCCCCTCGCGATGCGCGGCGTTTACCCGGGCGTCAGGGATTCAATCCGTTCCCCAGGCTAGCGTGGGAGCCACGTCTCAGGCAGGCTGCCCTACTCGAGCACGAAGTAGTCGCGGTGTACCGCTTCCTCCGTTGCCCGCGGCAGGACCTCCCGGACCGCGTCGGTCTTCAGCCCCTTGATGCGGCGCAGCTCCGAGGCCGAGTAGTTGACGATCCCCTTCCCGACCGCGCGCCCATCGCAGCGCACCTCGACCGCGTCACCCGCCTCGAACTCTCCTTCGACGTCGACGACCCCGACCGGGAGCAGGCTCGTCCCCCGCTCCCGCAGCGCGCGTTCGGCGCCACGATCCACAACGAGACGCCCCTGACTGGGCTTGGCGTACTTAAGCCAGAGCTTGAAGCTGGAGACCCGCCCGGTCTGCGGCCGGAAGCGCGTACCGCTCGGCTCGCCCGCGAGCGCACGCGTGACGGCGCCCCGCTCGACCCCGCTCGCGATCGTGACCGGAATGCCGGCCGCGGTCGCCATTTCGGCCGCCACGACCTTCGAGCGCATCCCCCCGGAGCCGAGCGGGGAGCCCGAGAGTCCGATGTCGTAGCGCTCGAGCTCCTCGACGCGCTCGACCTCCTCGATCAGCCGCGCCGAGGGCTCCCGGCGGGGGTCCGCGCTGTAGAGGCCGGCGGTGTCAGTCAGGAGCACGAGCCGGTCCGCGCCGATCAGGATCGCCACCTGGGCGGCGAGGAAGTCGTTGTCCCCAAACGAGATCTCGTCGGTGGTGGTCGTGTCGTTCTCGTTGATGACCGGCACGACCCGCCAGCGCAGCAGCGTCTGGAGCGTGTGGCGGGCGTTGAGGTAATGCGTGCGGGCCGACATGTCGAAGAACGTGAGCAGCACCTGCGCCGACTGCACGCCGCGCGCGTGGAGCATCTCGTCGTAAGTGCGGTAGAGCTTCCCCTGTCCGACGGCCGATGCCGCCTGGAGCTCCTCCATCGACCGCGGGCGCACCGGGAGGCGCATCACCCGCATCCCGCGCGCAATGGCGCCGGAGGTGACGACTACGACGTCATCGCCGGCGTGGTGACGGGCGGCAACCTCGCCGCAGAGCGCCTCGAGGATCTCGCCGCGCACCTCTCCGGCATCGTCCGCGACGATGCTCGAGCCGAGCTTGACCACCACGGCCGCCATCGGGTGCCCGAAGGCTAACCGGCGCCGGTCAGCTTCCAGTCGCCGTCCTCCTCGAGCAGGTGGAGGACTCGGACCTGGCGCCGGCCCTGGGCCCCGACCACGGCGGTCACCTGGGCCCGGTCGACGGTAAGGCGCGACATCGCCGCCACGGCTACCGAAACGGCGCGCCCGGGTCGAGCTCGAACACGACCCCGGCGATCTCGACGTCGTCGCCCGGCTCGAAGCCGGCGGCCTCGAGCGCCCTGATCACCCCTAGCGCCCGCAGCCGCTCCTCC
>JACVRW010000068.1 GCA_014534235.1 Thermoleophilaceae bacterium
AAGGCGATCGGCGCCGAGCCAAACCGCCCCTTGTGGCGCGCGGCTGGTCGTAGTGATGCGGCTTACCAGCCTGACCGCCCCCGCGCGGTTCGGCCGGCGCGACGGCGACGAGCCGCGACGCCCGCGGCGAAACGCGCTAGCCGGCTTCACCGGCTGCGCCGCCTGCCACTTCCGGCGGCTGACCTAAACCGAAGACGAACGGCCCTCCCGGGACCCGAGGAGGAGACGGGCGAGCGGGCGGCAGCGGCCGCCTGAACTAGCGCGAAAACGCCAGCTTTGAAGGAGCCGCCATGGCCCCCTACGGGGGCCGATGGCGATCCCCACGTACGCCTAACAGAAGCGAAAGGACGTGATACGCGGTGAAGAAAGCAGCTAGCAACGGAAGGGAGGAGCCGATGGCGGTCGAGATCAGACCGGTCTGGGACCGCAGCGAGACGGTCAGCGTCAGGGTGTGCGAGCAGCGCGGCGAGCTGATCGTCAGGGCCGGCGGCGAGCGGATGCAATTCGTGCTGCGCGAGGAGCGCCGCGGGCGGATCCACTGGGTCGAGCGGGCGCCCGGTCGGCGAGGCGCCCGAAACGTCCCGGTGAGTGTGGGCGACGTGGTCTGCCACTGCCTGCGCGAGTGGGACGCCGAGCAACGGGTGATCGAGCTTAGCCTGGGCGTGGCCGCCCGCGCCCACCGGCGCGGCGGGCGCTGGGAGCGGGCCGCCAAGCGGCTGGCGGGCCAGGCGCACGCGGCGCGCCGACGCGAGAGCGTCTCGACGCTGCCGTTCCAGATCCTGTTCCAGCACCAGAGCGACCCCGAGCGCGAAGGGCCGCTCACGCCCAGCCTGGCCGCCGAGCGGATCGGCTACCACGCCGGCGGGCGGCCGGACACCAGCCGGCTGCTGCGCCGCCTCGGGCTGGCCGACCAGCGCGACGGCAGCGCCCGCAAGCCCCGCCGCCAGCGTTCGGTCGGCTACCGCACCGGCCCCGAGCTGTGCCGGGCGATCGACGTCGACCCCGTCGAGCTCGGCTCTGAGAGAGGAGGACGATGGCGCAGCTACTCGCCAGCTACACGCTCGCCGGGCGGCGCCACCGGATCGAGCTCGTCCCCGATGGCCGGCGCCGGCTGCTGATCGACCGACCGGCCGACGGGCCGGCGCGGCTGGTCGCGGAGCTGGCCCCCGACGAGGGCGAGGACCAGGCGCTCGCGGTGCTGCACGGCGAGGGCGCCTACCTCGGGCGCGCCCGGGCCGGCGAGCCCGGCCTCTGCCGGCGGCTCGACGACGACCCGCCCGGGCAGCGACCGCTGGCCCGGGCCGCCTGAGCGATGGCGGCCCCGGAGGCGGGCACCTTCGTAGCGAGCGCCGGTGAGAGCCTTCAGGAGCGCCGCCTCAGTGCCGACGCCGAGGCGAGGCTGTGGGGGCACGCGCTCCACGCCGGCGCGGAGGGCCTGGTGGAGGTGGCCGCCGGCCGGCGCCGGCCAGACGGGAGCCTCGCGATGCGGTCGCGCTCGGCGGCCGACCACTTCTCGGCGGCCGGTGACCTCGAGGCGCTGGCGCGCCTGGTGCGCCGCCACCGCGAGCTCGGCGACGAGGCGTTCTGCACGCCGCTCACCCGCCGCCGGCCGCGGTCGCGGCAAGGCGGGCGAGGTGCTGCCGGGCCGCGTCGTCTGGGTCGACATCGACCAGTCGGCCCGGCTCGAGCGGCTGCGGAGCTTCCCGCACCGGCCGCACCTCGTCGTCTACAGCGGCTCGGGCGGCGCCCACGCCTACTGGCGGCTCGAGCGCGCGGAGCCGCCGGAGGCGATCGAGGCCGCAACCGCAGGCTGGCGGGCCACCTGCGGGGCGACCTCGCCTCGACCGACGGGGCGCGGGTCATGCGCGTCCCGGGTTCGATCAACTGGAAGGCGGGGCGCCCCTGCCGGCTCCCCTACGCTGACCCGGCCGCGCCGCCGTTCGCGCTCGAGCGACTCGTGGCCGGGCTGACCGACCCCGCCCCGCCGCCGCGGCCGCCGATCCGGAGACGCTGCGCCGCCGGGCAGAGCTCGACGAGCTCGACGACGCCAAGCAGGTCCCGCCGCCCGTCTACTTCCGGCTGCTGGCTGGCGTCGAGGTGCCTGATCGTGGCGGCGACGTGCGCTGCTCGCTGCCGGACCACGACGAGCAGAACCCCTCGTGCCGCGTCTACCCGACCGCGGAGCGAGGCTGGGTCTGCTTCGGCTGCCGGCGCGGCGGCTCGATCTACGACCTCGCCTCGCTGCTCGAGGGCGGTCCCGGCGGGCGCCGCGGGGCGCTGCATGGCGAGGAGTTCACGCGGGTCAGGCGGCGGGTCTGGGAGCTGCTCGGACTTGCGCACTGAGGAGACGAGGGCCGGCGCCTCGGCGCCGGCGAGAGGAGCACGCGGTGAACGACGAAGCCTTCGCCGCGAGACCAAGCTGGGTCGCGGCGCGCTTTCCAACGAACTGCCGCGGCTGCGGCGCCCCGATCGCTCCCGGCGAGCGGGCCGTGCGCTGGGCGCGCAGTGGGGCGCTCTCGTGCGCGATCTGTGCACCGGCGGAGCTCTACGCCAACCGGCCCGCGAGCCGCGAGCCCAGGGAGGCTGCATGACCGCATCGACGAGAAGCACGGCGCAGCAAGCGGACATGGATGCCGCGCGCCGCGATGCGGTGGTGCGGTTCACCGACGTCGCCGAATTCCCGGGGGAGCTGGCGCGCGACGCCGAGCTCGTGGAGCGGCGGATCGTGCGGCTGACCCAGGAGGCGCGTGCCGCCCAGGGCGGCGCCTTTCACTACCTACTCGTCCACGCCGGCGCCGTCATCGAGGGCCAGTTCGTCTGCCTGACCGCCTGCGCCGGCCAGCACTGGGGCGAGGGCATGCCTGAGACGAAGGCGGCATACGCGAAGGCGGGCGAGCTGGCTGGGCGGATCCGCACTGCCTGCGAGGCGGCCGGGCTCGAGACCCGACCCGGCGCGTTCGAGGAGCAGCTCCGATGACGCGGGGGCGGCGTCGAGGCAGCGGCGAGATCGTCGTCCACCGCCCGGGCGCGGGCATCTGCGTCGTGCTCGACGAGCAGGGGCACGAGACGCTGGTCGTCCGCTGCTCGCTGATGCGGCTCGGGCCCGCGGCGCTCACCGAGCGGCTTGCGCTGTCCGGCTGCCAGGAGGCGCTCGAGCTGCGCGACGCGCTCGCGCGCTGGCGCCGCTCCGTCGAGCGGGAGGAGGAGGCATGAGCGGCCAAGCCCCGGAGCGGGCCAGTCTCTACCGACTCGCATGAGCGCGGCGGACCGCGACCGGCAACGCGCGGCGAGGCTGGGGCTGAGCAGTGCGCTGCTCGGCCGCCGCACCACGGTGAGGCCGCCCGACCCCTTCGCGCCGTTCTGGCGCGAAGAGGACGGCACGCGCCACAGCTACGGCTCGCTGCGCTGCGGGCTCGACGACGCGATGGCGAGTGAGCTCGGGCAGGCGCACCTCGAGGCGATCGGCCAGATCGCCCGCGCCGCTCTGGCGGCCTTCGAGCGCGGGGACCGGCGCGAGACCGCGCGGCTCGCGGTGGCGGCCGGGCGGCTGTGCGAAGAGATCGCAGGCCGCTGGCCGCCGGCGGCGGTCGCGGTCCCAAAGCGCTGAGCGGCGCCGCGCAGACAGCACGAGATCCGAGAGGGAGCCGCCCGAGGGTCCCTCGTGATGAGAGGAGGACCGATGACCGACTTGATCGTGGGCTACGACTGCCGCGTCAACGCCCACGTGGACAGCGAGCGCGGCCAGGTCGTGCGGGTGATGGTCGACGAGGGGACGCTCGCCGACGCGACGCTCGTTGATGGACCGGCGGAGCTCGAGTGCGAGGCGCTCGCGATCGCCGAGCGGGCGGTGTGGCCCGCCTGGAGCTTCGGACCGTGAGCGGCCGGCCCCGACGCACACCGAGTTCGACATCGGCGGCCGCTCGCATCGCGCTCGACGAGCGCCAGCGCCAGGCCGTCGAGGCGGAGGCAGGGCCGCTGCTGATCCTGGCCGGCGCCGGCTCGGGCAAGACCCGGGTGCTCACGGAACGCGCTGCGGCGTTTGCGAGCGGCGACCTCAGTCCGGAGGCCGTGCTCGTGATCACCTTCACCAACCGCGCCGCCGACGAGCTGCGCGAGCGGCTCTGCGTGCTGGTGGGCGAGCGGCCCGCGCTTCGGATGACGATCGGCACCTTCCACGCGGTCTGCCACCGCATGGTCCGCCGCCACGCCCGCCGGGCCGGGCGCACACCGGCCTTCTCCGTCTACGACCAGAGCGCGAGCCGCCGGCTCGTGCGCCGGGCGCTGGCGGACGTCGGGCTCGCCGCGCTGACGCCGGCGCTGGCGGCGCTTCAGATCGGCCAGGCGAAGGCCCGGCTGCTCTCGCCGACGGACTACCGGGCGCTGCGGGACAGCGACCAGGTGCGGGCCATCGCCACGGCCTGGGAGCGCTACGAGCACTACCTGGCCCAGTCGGACGCGCTCGACTTCGACGACCTGATGGGCCGCGCCGTCGTGCTGCTCGGGGCGCCCGACCTGGCCGCCCGCTACCGGCAGCGCTGGCGGGCGGTGCTGATCGACGAGTACCAGGACACCAACCCGGCCCAGTACGAGTGGGTGAAGCGGCTGGTGCAGGACCACCAGCGCGACGCGCGGCGCGAAACGCCTCGACCGCGGCCATGTCGAGCTCGCCGAGCGCGACCCCCTCGTGATCCATCCAGCGGCCCAGCTGCCCGAGCACCTTCAGCATCCCACGCACCGTGCCCGGCGTGTAGCCGAGCCCCAACAGCCGGGCGCGATAGCCCTCGACAAGCGGGCCCAGACACCCCGGCTTCCCGCGAGTACCCGACATCTCATCGCCTCCTGTCGGAGCGAGAAGCCCCGACGATCGAAGTGGTCAGTCGGGACGCCCGGGGACTATGCCGACAAACGCAAGCGCCAGCAGCTCAGGAAGTCGCTGTCAGCGGGCGTTTCCTGCTCGCAACCCGCCGCACATCGGCATAGTCGCGCTGTCGGCCTAGGTCGACCTATACGGACATCTGCATAGCTTGATGAGGCGGGCTTCCCGCCTGCCGCGGAGCCGAGAAGACGCTAACCGTCTCTTCCAGGTCCTCAACCGCCGCTACACGCGTGGCTCGACAATCGTCACCTCGAACAAGTCGGCTTCCGAGTGGGCCGAGCTGTTCGGCGACGAGGTACTCGCAGCGGCGATCCTCGACCGCCTCCTCCACGACGCAGAAGTGCTGGACACCAAGGGAACGCAGGCGCATATCGCTTGACGGTTGCGGCGGGATGGTCGGTGGGGTGGGCTCGCTGGCGCCGCCGTCGTCGCTGTCGTCTTGGAGTGGGATCTTGAGGTGGATCTCGACGCGCCAGCCTTGGACGCGGACCTTCTCGACGACGAGCCGCAGCAGGCGCTGGCGGGCGTCGTGGTCGAGTTCGTCGAGCGAGGCGGCGACGCGCTGTGCGAACTGGGCCAGTCCGCGGCGCAGGCGGTTCTGGCTGGCGAGCTCGGCGCTGCGCTCGCTGGTGTGGTCCCTCTCTTTGGCGAGTTGGTCGCGCCGGGTGGTGAGCGTGGCGGTGCGGCGGGTGAGCTCGTCGAGCTCGAGCAGCCCTGCCTGGTAGGCGTCGAGCAGACGGGTGCGCTCGCGGTCGGTGGCTTCCAGTGCGCTCTCGACGCGCTGCAGCTGGCTGGCGATGAGCTCGTCCTCGTTCGGCGGGGCGGCGCGCTCGCCGGCGATCGGCTGGCGCGGGTCGAGCAGCGCCGCTCGGACCTGCTCGAAGACGAAGGCGTCGAGCTCGTCGGCGCGGATGTTGCGCTCGGGGCAGCGCCGGTCGTGGCCGCCGGCGCGCAGGACGTCGTGGTTGCGGCGGTAGTAGTAGCGGTGGAAGGCGCCGTTGCGGCCGCGCATCTTGTCGCAGTTGGCGCCGACGCCGCAGTGGCCGCACTCGATCAGGCCGCGCAGCAGCCAGGCGCCGGGCTCGGCGCCGCGGGGGTTCCACTTCGAGTTGTCGCGGCTCACTTGCTGGGCGCGCTCGAAGGTCGCCTGGTCGACGATCGCCGGCACTTGGATCGCGATCCACTCCTCGCGGGGGCGCTCGCGGTAGCGGGTATTGCGCGTGCGCGCGCCGCGTGGACCGTTGCCGTCGATCGCCTCGCGGCGGTTGTAGTAGACGGTGGCGACGTAGGCCTCGTTGCGCGGCAGGCGACCGATCGTCGACACCCCCCAGACCGGCTTGCCGGTCGGCGAGGGGACGCCGCGGTCGTGCAGGTCGTGGGCGATCTGGCGCATCGGCCTCTCGTCCTCGACGTAGGCGCGGAAGATCTCGCGCACGACCTGGGCCTCCGGTTCGAAGATCTCCATCCGCGCCGGCCCGCCGCCGTCGGGCACAACGCGCCTGAAGCCGTAGGACATCTTCCAGAAGAAGATCTCGCCGGCGCGGGCGCGGTAGAGCTTGCCGCGCCGGTAGCGCTCGGCGATCTTGGCGCGCTCGTATTCGGCGGATCACGCCCTGCATCTGGACTAGCAGCGTGGCCTGCGGGTCGGCGCCCAGCGCCGGGCCCTCCAGGAAGCGCACCGTGACGCCGAAGCGCTCGAGCTCCTCGAGGTCAGCACCTGGTAGGCGTAGGCGCGCGCGAGCCGATCGGCGCACAGGCACACGACCCCCTCGAGCACGCCGGCCTCGGCGGCGTCGCGCAGCCGGTCGAGCGCCGGGCGGTCGAGCCGGGCGCCCGAGTAGCCGTCGTCGACGAACTCCTCGACGATCTCGTCGCCCGTGGCCTCGGCCGCGGCGCGCAGCGCGGCCAGCCGTGAGGCGACCGTGCCGCGCTCCTGCTGGCGCTCGGTCGAGACGCGGGCGTAGAGCGCGACGCGCATCAACCCACCGCCCGGACGTCGCACCCAGGCGCCCGCGCGGGCCGCAGCAGGAACTCGTAGACCTAGCGCAGCGCCTGCTCGCGGGGATCGTCGCGACCGCACCAAGGCGGGCGATCGGCGCCGACGAGCGCGGCCAGGTAGTCGGGCTCCGCGGCGGGCCAGGCGATCAGGCCGGCGACGCCGCGGCGGGCGAAGCGCCGCGCGGCGAGCTCCGCCTCCGGGCGCTCGCCTCGCAGCGCCGCCTCCCGGAGCGCCTCGTAGTCGGCCTGCGCCGCGGGTCTGAGCCGTTGTCGACGATCCAGAACACCCTGGGCGCGGATGCGTAGGGCTCCTTGGTCATCAACTGCCAGACCAGTCGGTCGAAGGCGGCGATCCTGCCCTTCCGCTCTGAGCGGCCGATCACCTTGCCGCGGCGCACGTCCCAGGCGTCGAAGTAGGTGAGGGCGCCCATGCGCTCGTACTCGTGCTCGACGCGCTGGCCGCGCCCCGGCGCCGGCGGCGCGCTCGCGTGGATCCGTCGCCTGGCCTGGATCGACGGCTTGGCGTCGGCGCAGATCACGCAGTCGCCGGGCTCCAAGAGCTTGCCCTGCCAGCGACCCTGGTAGAGGTCGAGCACCGGGCCGGCCTTCTCGAGGAAGTCGGGGTCGCGGGAGAAGATCCACGAGCGCACCTGCCACGGCTTGATCGCGTCGTCTGAGAGCCAGCGGCCGATCGTCGAGGCCGACGCTTCGCTGATCGCCTGCTCGACGACGAAGCGGTGCAGCTCAGCGCGCGAGAAGCGCGACAGCGGCAGGCCGTGGGTCTTGGGCAGCTCGCAGGCGATCGCCTTGACCTGGGCGACCTCTTCCGGGGGGAAAACGGCGCGGGCGACCCGCGCGCTTCCTGTCGCTCAACCCCTCGAGCCGCTCCTCATGAAAGCGTCTTCGCCAGCGCCCCACCACCTCGGGGCGCAGATCGAGCCGGCGCGCGATCTCGACGTTGTCGAGGCCGTCGGCCGCGTAGAGGACGAGCTTGGCGCGCTGCACCTCGCGGTGCGGCCGCGAGTAGCACGCCGCCCGGTGCTCGAGCTCCGAGCGCTCCTCCTCGCTCAACTCGATCCGATAGCGGCTCTTGCCCGGCATCACCCCCGGAGTTCGGCCCGGTTGTCATAACTCCTTCAAGCCGAACCGAACTTCTGGCGGGCAGCACTAAAGGACGAGCTCGCGGTACGCCGCGAGGCGCGGCCAGCGCGGCGGCTGTCGCTCGACGAAGCCCACCACCGCCGCGGCCGCGAACTCGCCACCGTGATCTCCCACCTCGACCGGGGGCGCGTGGTGGACGTGCTCGACGGTCGCTCACGACGGCGGGTCGAGCGCTACCTACGGTCGCTGCCGGCGGAAAACCGCCGCGCGACCGAGGTCGTCTCGCTCGATCCCTACGAGGCCCACCGGCAGGCGATCCGCAACGAGCTTCCCTGGGCGCGGATCGTGGTCGACCACTTCCACCTCGTGCGCGGCGCCACACCGCGCTCGACTGGGTCCGGCGCGAGCGCCAGCACGAGCACGGCAGGCGGCGCAAGCCGAAGGGGGCGCGCCGTTCGGGCAAGAGCGCCAGCTGGCGCCAGGACCTCTACCGCGCCCGCCACCGGCTGCTCAAGGCCCGCGAGCGGCTGACCGAGCGCGAGCGGCGGCGGCTGATCGCGTTGTTCGAGCGCCAGCCCGTGATCGCGGAGGCCTGGGCGCTCAAGGAGGCGTTCCGCTCGATCTACCGCGCCTCCGACCGGCGCGAGGCGGAGCGACGGCTCGACCGCTTCTTCGCCGCCGTCGAGCACGCGCAGCTGCCCGCTTTCACCGCCGTCGCCGACGGTGTGCGGCTCTGGCGTGCCGAGCTGGTCGCCTACTTCGACGAGCCGACCACCAACGGCTACGCCGAAGGGGTCATCAACAAGGTCAAGGTCATCAAGCGCCGCGCCAACGGGCTGCCCAGCTTCGACGGCTTCCGCGAGCGCGTGCTCCTAGCATCCGCCTGAACGGGACCACGTCGCGCCTCCCCGCTCGATCGGCGAGACCCAGTTTTCGAGCGGCCTTGACACCAACGCGGCCTCTCAAGCGCCCGGAACGGCACAGGATTTGCGTAACGCGCAGTCACACGTTGCGTAAACGCCAAAGAAACCCGCAAATTGCGAGATCTCAACCATCATCCGGGGGCGCGCGGTTCGACTACCGACAGCGGCCACGACCGAGCCGCCGAACCGATGTCGTGGCGAGGTTGCGGATTCCGAGTCTCTCTGGGGCATTGGCTGGCCAGGGCCTGGCGGTTGCCGGAGCTCGGGCGCGGCGAGGCCGGAGGGCCACTGGATCGGCCGACCCAACAGCGACGACGTGCCCGACCGAGGGAGCGACTCGGCGCGATGAGGAGCGACTCGGCGCGATGAGGGAGCGACTCGGCGCGATCCCACTACGGGAATGACGTTTCGGGGCCATCCGCCGGCCGCCTCAACGAAACGCATTCGCGGCTCCGGCGGCGCCGAGTGGCGGCCGTCGAGCGTTCAGGGCCGTCCATGGCTACGCGGTGACCCCGGCCGCTGGAAGACGGCGGCTCGGCACCCCAAACGGGCGCGCCTGAGCTCAACTTCCTGGATATACGCAAGGGTTTGGCCGCGTAAAGATGCCTTGGGACTTTTCGCGGGTGCCGCGTGCCCTGGATGCGGCGATGATCTCACTGTGCGCGCTTTGGACAATGTTCGCGCCACCGGCCAGTGCAAAACCGTCATCCGACCGATAGTCGATGCCGCTATAGCGCGCTTCGTGACGGGGGTCGTCATGGCGGCGCTCCTGGTGGTCAGTGGCCCCGCGGTCGCCGACGCCAAGACCGACCGGGAGCGGGCGCGCGCCGATGTCGACTTGATCGCCCGTGGCGCGGGCTACGGCGAGCCCCACGGCTCGCAGCCCGTCCGAGCGCTTCAGCGCGGGCTGCTCCGGGCCGGTGAGCGACCGGGGCCGATCGACGGGCGCTTCGGACCGCGCACAGAGGCCGCTGTGCGGCGCTTCCAGCGCCGGGAGGGACTTGCCGCCGACGGGGTCGTAGGTCCTCTGACGATGGCTGCCCTCAGACGTGCCGCCGCGCTGGTCGCTCCGGGGGCGGGATACGGCGAAGCCCGGGGCTCGCGGCGCGTGCAAGCGCTCCAGCACGGGCTGCTCCGGGCGGGTGAGCGACCGGGGCCGATCGACGGGCGCTTCGGACCGCGCACAGAGGCCGCCGTGCGGCGCTTCCAGCGCCGGGAGGGACTCGCCGCCGACGGGGTGGTGGGCGCGGCCACTCGCGAGGCGCTAGCGCGGCGGCTTGGCGCGTTGGCGCCCGAGCGTCGCCCCGTCCGCGCCCCACGCCAGGAGAAGTCCACGGCGGAGCGCGCGTCGCTGCGAAACGGCAAGGAGCCAGGCCCCACGGAGATCGGCAAGGCGCCGCCGGCGAACGTACACGACTCTGGGGGCACCCTCGCCGACAGAGTTGGCGTGCTGGCGGCCGCCGTGCTCGCGCTCCTGCTGACGGGAACCGCGGCGGTTGCCGTGTGGCGCCGCCAAGATCGGCGCCGCCCGCGTGTGCCGGTCGGATACCAGCTGCTAGGCGCGGCCCAGCGCCCTCAGCTTTCGCTGCCCGAGGTGTCCGCCTCCCAGTCGACGCCTCCCCCGCGCGCGGCTGCGACCCCGGACGACGGTGGACGCCCTGCGACAGCTGACGACGGGGGGCGCCCTGCGAGAGCGCGCTCGTTCCGGCAAGAGCGTGTCAACCACACGCCGATGCTCGGGTACGCAAGCGTCCTCACACGAGATCGCGGGTCCGACGCCGATGACCGGTGGGATGACGATGAGCTCAGGCAGCAGACGGAGGTGCTGACCCGCGAGTGCGATCGGCGCGGGTTTGCGCTGCTAGAGCTGGTTCGCGAGCGTATACGCCAGCCTCCCTCGGCCGAGGCGCTCGAGCGGCCGGGGCTCAGGTACGCGCTTGACCGGATATCCAGCGGCGAGGCGGGGGGGCTTGTGGTGGCGGAGCTCGGGCGGCTGAGTCGCTCAGCGACGGAGCTGGGCGCGATCCTCGACCGGTTCGCGACATCTGAGGCGCGGCTCGTCGCTCTCGCTGATGGCCTCGATAGCGGCGATCGCGGCGGCCGGCTCGGCTACGACGACGGCTCCTCCAGCGGGCCCAAGGCATGACACGTCAGGCAATCGGCGACCGCCTCGACCCCGACCGATGCAGGGCGTAAGAGGCTTCAGGTTCCCGCCGTCGAGGATGCGTGCCGCGGCTTACTTTCATAGCCGGCGGCAGGCACGGCACGGCACGTTGGCGGGTTTGGAACGTCAGACCCAGGCCCAACAGCACGGCGACGTCATGCGGACCGTGGGCCTCCGATGACGGCGGAGGGCGCCGATTACCGACGGCCTGCCTCGAGCACGCAGGCATCCGACGCGAGCCGCTCCGTGGTGTCGCGGTGGCCCATCTCGTCGTTCATGGCCACCGACGTCGCTGTGGCGGTTGCCGCCTACGTCGCCTCACGCGTCGCACCGCTGGGACCGGACGCCAACACGAGCCTCGGCTGGGGCATCGCGTTCATCGCGGGTGTGGTGTCGGTCCTCGCTGCGCGCGGCGCCTATTCGCGACTCCCCCGAATCGACCTGCTCGACGACCTCCGGTCGGTGATCACGGCTGTGCTCTTGGCAGCCGTGACGTTGATCTCCGCGCGCGTGCTCGTCACCGGAGACGCCGAGGTGGCGCGCCAGATGCTCGTCCTTTCGATGTATACCGCTCTGTTCGTGGCGGTGGGGAGGATCTTCCTTGCGGCTGGCGTGCGTCGGGCCTATCGACGGCACAGGATCGCGCGTCCGACGTTGATCTTCGGCGCCGGGCGGGTGGGCAGTCTGACCGCGAGGCGACTGCTCGCCGATCACCGGCTGGGCCTTGATCCGGTGGGATTTCTCGACGACGCGCCGCTCGAGCTGCCGGAGCAACCGGCGGTCTTACCGGTGCTGGGTGGCCGCACGGACCTCGACCGCGTCGTCGCTGAGCACGGCATCGTGCACATGATCGTCGCGTACTCGCGAGACTCGGACCAGCTCATGCTTTCCGTGGTCCGTCGTTGCTGGGAGCTCGGCGTTTCAGTCTCGCTCGTGCCGCGTCTGCACGAGCTTCAAAGGGATCGAGCGACCGTCGCGCGCCTCGGTGGCCTTCCCCTGATATCGGTGGCCTCTCCACCGTCGAGCAGCCTGGCGATCTCCCTCAAGTATGGCCTCGATCGCGTCATAGCGGCGTGCCTCTTGACCGCCATCGCGCCGCTCATGACTGCGACAGCGCTGGCGATCAAGGTCTCGACAGGGGGGCCGGTGTTCTTCCGCCAGCCGCGGGTCGGGCGCGACGGACGCCACTTCACGATGTGGAAGTTCCGCACGATGACCGGCACGCCAGAGAGCCAGGGGCAGGCCAACGCCGAGTGGGTCGAGGCCGTGATGCGGGGCGAGCTCCACGCCGGGTCGGGGGACGTGGCCATGCGGTTGGGCGACGACCGCACGACCGCGCTTGGATACTGGCTGCGCCGGCTCGGGTTGGACGAGCTGCCACAGCTTTGGAACGTCCTGCGCGGGGAGATGTCGCTGATTGGTCCGCGCCCCGAGCAGGTGGCCTACGTGGAGAAGTTTCAGCACGGGGTCTACCGCTACCGCGACCGGCAACGGGTCAAGTCGGGTATCACAGGTTGGGCCCAGGTCAATGGGCTTCGGGGAGACACTTCCCTCGAAGACCGGGTGGAGTGGGACAACTACTACATCGAGAACTGGTCGCCGTGGCTCGATCTGAAGATCCTGCTGATGACCGTGGCCGTGCTGTGGCGAGGCCAGGTCGCGGCCGGGCGCCGCGGACGCTTACAGCCGGCACCCCCTCTGCCAGCCCGGCGTCGCCCCGGCAAAGCCGCCGATGACCGCGCACCGCTCCCGTGGGGTCGCGGTGACGTAAGCAGGATGCAGGCGCGGTGGCATGAGCCCGCCTGACGGGCGGCCGGCTTCACGCCGTGCGACTCGAAGGAAGTGCCCCCGCCGAAGCTCCGTGCCGGAGCGCTCGCGGGAGGAATTTCGTACTGCTGTCGAACTCGCACGGGCGGCCCAGTCGTTGGTGAAGAGCGATGGACTGCATGCACGACGGCTTCCACGGGATCCGCTCGAGCTACGACCGCCGGCGTGGCGTGCCCGTCTACTTCTGGACATGCGAGCGCTGCGGGGTCCGCCTGCAGGAGCTCCGCCGCGAGCCCTATCGTTCCCGATTCGATCCGCGCGGCAACGAGCGACACATGGCGGCTGTCCGCTAGCAGTCGAGGCCGTCGCCGAGACCGCGTCGGTCGGACGCTGGCCGGGCCCCTGCCGCCACGTACCGGTCGCCTACGAGCTCACCCGTCGCTCGTGCCACTCCCAGGTTATGGGCAGGCCCCGATCGAGGTCGAAGCGCGGCTTCCAGCCGAGCTGCTCGCGGACGGGAGTGGAGTCGAGATACTGCCGGCCGATCTCCCCGCGCGGCGGGCCCTCACCCCTGATCTCCGGCTCGACGCTGCGACCCGAGATCTCGATCAGCTTGCGCACCACCTCCCGCACGGAGACCGGCACCTGGCAGCCTCTCCAACTACGACTGGTCAAGCCCGGTGAAGAAAGCCAAGCACCTCTGCGCTCGTGGGTCCACCCGGAGCGTCTCGCATGCCCCTGGAGCACGTCGGGGTGCGCCGATCCGGTCGCGGCCCGCCGACAGGCGGCGGAGCTCGCGGTTCCAGAGATCGCGAAGACGTCGAGGAGGCCGCTCGCGCCCAGCTCTTCGGGCACCGTGCCTCGGCATAAGCGGACACGTGTCGCCCCTCCAGCTGTGCCGCCACCGGGGGTCGCGCGCGCCGCTGTTCGCGGCTGGCAGGATCAGCTGGACGCGTCGAGCCTTCGGTGTTACGGTTGCGCTTGGGCGCCGCTCTGTTAGAGAGGGATCGGGCGGTTGGTATGGAAATCGGAGGCTTAACCCTTGTCACCGGCGCCGGCGGTTTCATCGGCGGACACTTGGTGGCAAAGCTGCTCCAAGAGCGCCACGCGGTTCGCGCCGTCGACGTCAAGCCCACGTCCGACTGGTACCAGTGCTTTCCGCATGCCGATAACCGAGTGCTCGACCTCAAGGAAGTGGAGGCGTGCCGGGAAGCCGTCCGCGGAGCGGCGCGCGTGTACCACCTCGCCGCTGACATGGGGGGCATGGGCTTCATCGAGAGCAACAAGGCACTCTGCATGTTGTCCGTGCTCACGAACACGCATGCCTTGCTCGCTGCGCGCGAGGAGGGGGTGGAGCGGTACTTCTACGCCTCGTCCGCCTGCGTATACGCGGAGGACAAGCAGGGTGAGGCAGACGTCAGACCGCTGAAGGAGAGCGATGCCTATCCGGCCATGCCGGAGGACGGCTACGGCTGGGAGAAGCTCTTCAGCGAACGCATGTGCCGGCATTTCATGGAGGATTTCGGCCTCACGACGCGAGTGGCCCGCTACCACAACGTCTACGGCCCCAACGGGACATTCCGCGGCGGTCGTGAGAAGGCCCCGGCCGCCATCTGCCGCAAGGTCGCCCACGCAAAGCTATCGGGCCAGCATGAGATCGAGGTCTGGGGAGACGGGGAGCAGACCCGGAGCTTCACCTACATCGACGATTGCATCTACGGCACGATGGCGATCATGGAGAGTGACATTGCGGAACCGATCAACCTCGGCAGCAGCGAGCTCGTAACGATCAACCAGCTGATCGACGTCGTCGAAGAGATCGCCGGCATCAGCGTTCAGCGCCACTACAACCCATCGGCGCCGAAGGGCGTCCGTGGACGCAACAGCGACAACACGCTGATCCGCCAGCGGCTGGGATGGGAGCCGACTACGCCGCTGCGAGTCGGCATGGAGAAGACGTACCGCTGGATCTATGATCGGCTGTCGACAGGGGATGCCGAGATCCGCGGCGCTTCCGAAGCTCCCGCGGTTTCCCGGTAGCCTCGATCCGTCATTTCGAATTTAACCGTCTCGAAGTGACTCGACCGGCGGCGTTCCGAGTATCTAAGTGAGGGTAGCTGTTAGTTACTTGCCCCGGATGAACGGCTGAGACGAGAACGGCCGCCGGGAGGTGCCTCGGCGGCCGTCTCTCAAATGGGCAGTTGCTCTTTCGCGCTGGGTGATGTTCTCAGGTGAGGAGGACGGCGACCGTGTCAAGGTCGCAGGCGAACACCGCCCATCCCGTCCACATCCGGTGCCCCTCCGCTCTCTTGAGCCTGGCTCGGTCGAGCCCGTAGCCTCGCTTGAGGTGGGCGATCCGGCCCTCGTTGCCGGCTCGGTAGCGGGCCAGCCGGCGCCGACTTCGGCGTGAGTCGGGCTGATGTCAAGCGACATCGAAATATGTCGGTCGATGAACATCCAAAAATGTCGGTCGCTGACGCGGGCTGACCGGTCCGGCGCGGGCGATCCTGCGGCCTTCTGAGGGCTTGGGGCGGTCGCGGAGAGCACAAGGCTTAGTGCAGCCCGCCACAACTACGGTCGCGTTTGATCGTTAGGCGGCTAGCGTGGGAGGTGCGCGCTGCGCCGGCTCGTTGTTGAGGCGGGCGAGGACCTCGGCGAGGTCTTGGCGGGTGAAGTTCCAGTCGAACGGTTTGGCGATCAGGTTGTAGTGGCGCTCGAACTCGTTGAGCGTCCGGGCGATCTCGGCGGTGCTCTCGAAGTCGTTGAGGTCGAGCACCTTGCGCTGGATGATCGAGTGGTAGATCTCGGACTGGTTCATCCAGCTGGCGTGCACTGGGAGGTGGATGAGGATCAGGTTTCGCCAGCGGCCCTGGAGGCGGTCGATCGACTTCTGGCCGCGGTGGTCGGAGCCGTTGTCGACGACCCAGAACACGCGCCGCGCCGAGGCGTAGGGCTCGCGGGTCATGACCTGCCAGACGAGCCGGTCGAACGCATCGATGCCGCCCTTCGGTTCGGTGCGCCCGATCACCCCGCCGCGGCGCACGTCCCAGG